>CAZJOA010000065.1:0-14722 GCA_964547515.1 uncultured Faecalibacterium sp. | reverse complement strand
AAAAAGCGCGGATGCCCTGAGACATCCGCACCGTATTGTCCGACCATCACCCAACGATGCCGGAGCGTTCCACGCCCTCGACAAAGCGCTTTTGCAGCAGCAGGTAGATGATGAGGATGGGCAGCATCGTCAGCACCACGCCCGCGTTGACGTAGAGCTTCTGGATGCGCACATTCATGATCTTCAGGTTCGCGCCGATGTTGCTCTGCAAGGTGGAGAGCTGACGCGCCAGCAGCTGCGCATTGGGGATCTGGAACAGCTTGGCGTAGAACATGTCGTTGTACTGCCACACCAGGGAGAACACCGTCACCGTGATGACCGCCGGCATGGCGTTCACCAGCATGATGCGGAAATAGGTGTACCAGGTGCCTGCGCCGTCCACAAAGGCGGCCTCCTCGATCTCCTTGGGCAGTCCGCGGAAGAACTGGTTGAAGATGTAGATGTACAGGCCGGAGCGCAGCCCCACGCCGCAGATGGTCAGGATGTAGACCGGCATCTGGGAGCGCATCAGCTCCATGGCGCGGAAGGTCATGTACTGGGAGAGCATGATGGTGTGGTTGGGGATGACGATCATCACCACCACGCAGGCGAAGAGCGCCTTCTTCAACGGGAATTCGAAGCGCGCAAAGCCATACCCGACCATGGAGCAGATGAACACCTGGAACAGCGTGTTGATGACCGTGTAGGCCAGCGTCCAGGCCAGGGTGGTGGGGTATTTCAGCTCCGTCCATGCGCCCTTGTAGCGCTCCAGCGTGGGCTTCATGGGGATGGTAAACACCATGGGGTTGGCAGAGTCGCTGTCGGAGAAGAAGGACTGGGCGATGATGCCGATCACCGGGCTGAGGATGACGTAGGCGATGCCCACGATCAGCACGATCTGGAGCAGGGCCATCAGGAGGCTCTTGGTCTTCTTGGTGGCCGCGCCCTTTCTGTCCTCATAGCGGGGAGAATTGCGGAAGGCATGCCATTTTTCCATTGCTTTCATCTTTTCCACTCCTCCCCTTAGTTATAGTAGAAGGTCTTCTTGGAGATCAGGTACACCACAATGGCCAGCAGCGAACAGGTGATGACCGTGGAGATCACGCTGAACGCGGAGGACAGGCCGTACTTGCCCTCGGTGAAGGCGGTGGTGTACGCCAGGTTGACCACCTCGGACTGGCTGAAGGCATCCACGATGGTGTAGATGGTGTTGGTGATGATGTGGGGCATGACCATGGGGAAGGTGACCTTCCAGAAGGTCTCATAGCCCGTTGCGCCCTCGATCTTCGCCACCTCGTACATGGACGGGGTGATGGACTGGAGCGCCGCGATGAAGAGCACGATCTGCACGCCGGAGGCCTGGATGATGTCGCTGATGCGGGTGACAGCGCCCACGACATAGTCCAGCACGACCTGGGGCAGGGCGATCTCGCCGAAGAGCTCGACGAAATAGGCCATGTTGACCGCCGTGCCGGAGGACGCGGCCTGCGCCATTTCGGCGGAGGTGCCGCTCAGGCCGCCCGCCATCATCTGTGCGGCGTATTCCAGCGTACCGGCGATGGCCTCGGAGTTCATCAGCACCGGCAGGAAGAAGATCGCACGAACCAGGCCGCGGCACTTCATCTTCCTGTTCAGCAGCATGGCCACGAACAGCGAGAAGAAGATAATCAGCGGCACGTCCACCACCATGTTCATCAGGGAGGTGGTCAGGGTCTGCTTGAAGGTGCCGTGTCCGGTGAAGGCGGTGATGTAGTTCGCCAGGCCGACGAAATCCAGCTCGTAGCCGCCCGCCGGCAGCACATTCAGCGAGGACAGGGAGAATTCCACCGTCTGGTACAGGCTGCGCACATAGAACAGCGCGAAGCCGATCAGCCAGGGCAGGATGAACAGGTAGCCGTTCACCGCCCGCTTGGTCTTCATGGAGACATGGAGCTTGCTCATTTAATTCACGCCTCCGATCACAAGATAGTCCTTGGCGGGGATGGTGTAGCCGTCCGCCTGTGCATCCGCCGCAGCGTAGTTGACGTAGATGGTCGTTCCGTTGGAGTAGCCGATCTTCTTCAGCGTGTCGGTGAGCGCCTCGTGGCTGACCATCCGCGCATTGCTGACGCAGCCCAGCGCACCGTTGACATACTGGTAGTTCGCCACCGCTTCATCCGCCCAGGCGGCGAAGGTCGTGGCGTAGAACTTGTTCAGACCGGTGTACTTCATTTCCGTCGCTTCCTCCCAGGTGAAGGTGTACCGGGTGGATGCGCCGTACTCCACCAGGCGGAGCAGGTCGGCACGCATATCGTCGCTGGTCATGGTGTTGATGGCGCGCCCGGTGTAATCCAGGCAGCCATGCACGATCATCTGGTACAGCGGGATGCTCTCGTCCACGATGAAGTATTCCGTGGCCTGCATGGGCGCGGCGATGACATGGCTGACACCCTGCAGGGCGTAGTCGTTGCCACCGGCGACCATCAGGCGCTTGCCGCTCTCACGCAGGGCATCCAGCTGCGCCTCGACGATCATCAGCGCCTCCTCGCGGTTGATGACATTGGTGCGCTTCTTGTCCGCATGCAGCTCATAGCCCAGATCGCGCAGGGAGATGCCGGACACGTCGATGCTCTCCATTTCGCCGATGAAATGGCTGACGTAATGGGGCAGGAACTTGGGGGACAGCAGGTCGTAGAGGTTCTCGGAATAGCCCAGGGACGCGGTGCGGCGGAAGTTCGCCGGATTCACCTCGCCGAAGGACACCGCATAGCCCGCGCCGTAATAGCGGGAGCTCTCCTCCTGATAGCGATACCCCTTGGCGACATAGCTCACGTTCTGGATGGCCACATCGGCGTACAGCTCGCCGCCCATGGCGTTCAGCTGCGCGTTGAGCTTCTCCAGATCGTTCTTGCTGCCCACCTGACGCTGGATGTGGATGTCATCCGCCACGTCGTGGTAGTAGCCGCCGTTCATCCAGCCCTGCAGGTTCATGACCTGCCGGGTCACGCCCTTGTCCAGGAGGGCATCGGCCATGGCGGACGCCTCGTCGAAGGTGGTCATGGCCATCACCCGCAGGTGCTTCACGCCCAGGGTGTGGGTCTGCTCCTTCACACCGGCGATCACGTCGTAGTAGAAGGGAATGTCGCCGCCGCTGGCCTTTTCGGTCAGCACGCCCTCCTTCAGCAGGCGCGCCCGATAGTAGTTCGCCACGCCGCTGTAGCCGGTGTGCTCCTCATTCAGCAGGGTATAGCGGACGGTCAGCGTCTCGTCGTAGAGCTTGCTCTCCACAATGGGCATGTCCGCCGTTTCGCCCACGCCGAACATGGACAGCTTGCCGCTGCCGCGCAGGGTGAAGGAGGTGTAGGCGTTGTTGTAGGAATTGCTGCGCCCGCTGATGTCCGCCGTGATGGACGCGAAGGACGCGCCCCTCTCGATGGTCGCCAGGACGGTGCTGTCCTTGCGGCAGATGGCGAACAGCGGCAGCCGCACGGACTGGATGGACTGGGTCTTGGTGTACTCCGCGTCCACCAGATCCATGTCATAGACATACTGGCTGTAGACCGCGCTGGTGGTCTTGCCGTTGTTGAAGTCGATCAGCGCGCCGGAGCCATTGGGCACGACGATGTAGCCCTCCTCCTCCGCGCTGGCCGCGCCCATATAGGGCAGCAGCTGGATGCGGCTGACCAGACCGCCGCCGCGCTCCTGGATGCGCTCCGCCGGGACGGTGCATTCCACGCCGTCGCCCCGCAGCGTCCATTCCAGCACGATGGTGAAGCCCAGCGCCTCGCTGACGTTCACCTCGGCCTTCGTCTGCCAGTCGTAGTACTCCTCGGGGGTCAGGCCCAATTCGAGGAAGCTCTCGGACATGCGGTTCAGGTTGCGGATGGACATCTTCACGCCGTTCTCGGTGATGCGCCAGTTCCCCTCCTCGTCCTGGGCGTAGAAGGAGTTCGCCTGACCGGTCATCAGCTTCTGCACCGTCGCGGAGGAGCCATTGTACAGCGTCTGGAAGCGCTCGTCGCTCAGCAGGTGGGGGACGTAGTACACCTCCACCTCATCGCCCACCTCGTAGGTGAAGCGCACGCCGTCCGGGATGGATTCGGCCTTGATATTGCCCAGCTCGACGCACTTGGTGTAGCTGTCGTAGGTGTTGGCGGTCAATCCGGAGTTGAAGTAATCCAGGAGGAACTGCGATTTGAGGTAGTTCTTGTTGGTCTTGTTGGCGATCCTGTCGCCATCGGCCTCCGGCGGGTTGGAGTACACCGTGCGGCCGCTGCGCAGGTCATGCACGGCGACCTCGCCCGTGGATGCATTGGCATAGAGCTTGAGCGTGCCGTTCTCGGCGACCAGCGCCATGCCCTCCACCGCGGGGGTGTCATCCGCCAGAGGGGTGAATTCCGTGCCCGCCACCGCTGCGGCCGGCTCGGTGATGTAAGCCAGATAGTCCCGGTTGAACTGATAGCGCATCAGATACCAGCCCAGGAGCGCCGCCGCCGCGACCAGCACGACGATCAGCACGATCCAGAGCCATTCCTTCCTGCCCTGTGCCGCGAGAGCAGGATGATTCTTCTTGTTTTTCATGCTTCCTTCCCTCCCGCTTTAGAATCTGAAGATCAATTCGGTATAGATGCTCTGGAAGAACGCCACCACCTGGCCGATGAAGCTCGCCACCAGCATCGTCAGGAAGATGATGATGAACACCGCCACCAGCGTCAGCAGGAGGGTCAGCAGGGTCTTGCCGAGGGTGTAATTGTGGATCTGCATGATGCCCGTGAGCGCCATGATGAGCGTATAGGCGATGCCGATGCCCATGATGATGGTGTAGAAGGCTTCCTCGTTGTCCGCCAGGAAGCGGCTGACGATGGTCGCCAGCACATAGGTGATGATCATGGGCAGCATGGCGTATCCGATGGCGATCATGATGTCCTTGAAGCGCCCCTCGCCATCCATCAGGCAGGTGATCGACCAGTTGCCCACGCACAGCAGAAGATACAGCAGCAGCACGCCGCCCACCTCGGGCAGGAGATCCACATTGCGGACATTGATCGTGCTGACCACGAAGGACGTCAGCAGGCGGCTGAGGGTGAAGCACAGGCCGAAGAGGAGCACCAGCACCACGGCGATGCCCACGCTGCCCCTGTCCTTATGGCGGATCCAGTAGTATCCGTCGCTGGGATGGGTCACGGTATAGAAGAGGTATTTCCACTTTTCCTTGCCGAACAGCTCCTTCATGGTCACACCCTCCTTTCCTTTTTGTGCATGCGGGGCTTGACGAATTTGAGGAACGCCCACAGCGCGGCGATCAGCACCACCACGCCGGTGAGGATCCACTGGATGTTCGCCTTGAGCACCTCATTGCGATAGCGCTTGAACGCCACGGAGTAGTAATCCTGGCTCATGCCGCGCTTGAGGTAATCCATGGCCTTCTTGTTGTCCCCGGCGGAGAGGTACGCCTTGCCGATGCCGATATTGGCCAGCTCGTTGTTCTCGTCCATGCGGAGCACCTGCTCCCACAGCGCCACGGCCTGGGTCTCGTCGCCGTCGTAGCGCAGACCCACCGCCTCGTTGATGAGGCGGCCGTATTCCGTCTCCTGATAGATGATGATGCTCGCCTGCTTGGCATCCAGCGCCAGGATGCGGTCGCCCGCGAACTCGATGGCCACAGGTGCGGTCATCGTGCCGGCCTGACTGCCGATGCTGCCGAAGATGTAGAGCAGATTGCCCTCATGGTCGTAGGTGAAGATGCGTCCGCGCTTGGAGTCCAGCAGGCTGTACATGCCCTTTTCGCGGTAGACCACGTCGATCATCTTGCTCGCACCGGCGTATTGGCTGGTGCCCGTGATCCACAGGTCGCCGCCGAGGTTTTCGCTCCAGCCCAGGCGGATGACGTCCTCGCCCTTGGGGTTCAGGCGGCGGACGGCCTGCGTGCCGGTGCTGTCCACATTGGACGCATAGACGAAGCCTTCCTCGTCGATGTCGATGCCGGTGAATTCGGTGGGGATGAAGAGCTGCTGCTGGGAACGCTCCTCCTTGGTGGCGAGCTTGCGCCAGAACTTCTCCCATGCGGTGAGGTTCACCGGGATCGTGCCGAAGAAGCCGGTGAATTCGCCATTGGTCTCAAAGACCATGATGCCCTCGAACATGTTCTGCGCCACGCAGTACACACGCCCGGCGTAATCGACGCTGACCTTCAGCGGGGTGAAGACATAGCCGTCCTCCAGCACCTCGCTGTCGGGGTTTTTGCTGATGCGGATGACCTCATCCGCGGTGTTGAGGGTGATGAGCTGATCCAGGCTGTCGGCGATGGAGATCTGGCGCTGGACGCGCTGAGCGGCGGGCTTCGCGCTGTCGCAGACATAGCCCAGCGCCACGCCCTTCACGCCGTCCACCGTGGCGAAGGGATGGAATTCGCCCTCCTGCGCATACCCGGTGATGGTGTGGAGCAGGCTGCCCTGACCGTCGGTGACATGGACGGCGTTGTTCTGCGCGACCTGAACGGCCTTGCCGTCCTCGATGACCAGGATGCGGTTGTCCGCCTCCTGCACGCAGAGCTTGCCGTCCAGCATCGCCACGCCGGTCACGCCATGGAAGCGCTCGGTGGTCTTGCCGTTCTGAACCTCGGTGATGGTTTCGACGATCTCGCCGTCCGCATTGAGGCGGAGCACTGCGTCATTCTCGATGGTCTGGACGAATTCGCCGTCCTTGCGCATGACGATCACATCGTCCCCCATGCCGGAGAGGAGGTAGTCCCCCACCCGGTCGATGGCCACAGCGCTGACCTGCTCCTGCGCCTGACCGGCACTGGCGTCCAGCACCGCGTCCGCCGTCAGGATGACATTGCTGCGGCAGATGTCCGCCAGCTTGCCGTCCTCATGGAGGAGGATGATCTGATTCGCATCGTCACGAATGCAGAGCATCGAATCGTGCACGGCGAACTCGCTGATGGTCGTCAGGCTGATCTGCGTCCCGTCCGCCTTCTTGTAGCTGGCGTAGCTCCGGATGAGCTTGCCCTGGGGGCTGAGCTTGGTGATGGACTTCGCGCCGCAGATGTACAGGTCGCCGTCGTCGTCGATCCACACGCCCTGGGCGTTCAGCGTGGACACCTTGCTCATGCTGACGGCGCTGCCCTGGAGCTTCTTGACCAGGCGGCCGATGTAGGTGAAGATGTCCTTGTTCGGGATGGGGTCGTAGTTCGTGATGACGGTCTGTTTGCCGTCCGCATCGGTGTAGGTGACGCTGGACGCGTCCTCCGCGAGGGTGAGGGTCGCGCCGTCCGCAGCGGTGTAGCTGGTCTGGAAGGGCTTGAGCCACTCGTTTTCCGCCGCGAGGGTGTAGACCGTGCCGTCCTCATCGGTGATGGACTGCGCGCCGTCCGCCGTCAGGTTCACCACGACATAGGTGTCGCCGTTTTCATCCGTGACGGACCTGTTCATGCCGTCCAGCCCGTCGATGAACGTGCCGACGGTGTAGGTGGACGTGCCGAGCTTCTGGCTGGCGGCCGCCGCAGGGATCTCGATGATGGACTTGAGCGTGCCGTCCGCATGGAGGGTGACGATGCGGTGATTCTGGGAGTCCGCGATGTACACATCGCCGTTCTCGGTGACGGCCACGCCCGTGGGCTTGTTGAATGCATCGGCACTGCCGGCGTTGTCAAAGCCCTTGATGACATTGAGCACGGTGGTCATGCCGGCATCCAGCACGACGATGCGGTGGTTGTTGGTGTCGGCCAGATAGATGGTGCCGTCCGGGGCGACACAGAGATCCTGCGGCTCGACGAATGCCCCCAGGGGCTCTCCCTGCCAGGTCAGCTTCGTCCCCAGCACGCTGCCCTCCGGCACATACGCCGCGGGCGTGCGGAAGATGTCGTTCCAGAAGTCGTAGTTGTAGGTGTCGTAGGGCAGCTCCTCCGCACAGGCGGGCAGCATGCTGCACAGGAGCATCACGGCCAGCACCAAAGCCGGGAGTGATCTCTTCATATTGTTCATATCGCTCCCTCCTTAGTCCTTCATACCGGATGTGGTCATGGTTTCAAGAATGGACGACTGGCACAGCAGGAAGAACGCGATCGGCACCGCCGCGATGATGAAGGTCACCGCCGCCGCCGCGCCCGCACGGGACACGCCGCCCGCCGTGATCTGCTGCAGGGCGAACTGCATGGGCTTGAGCTGTTCATCCCGCAGGAAGAGCGAGCCGGTATTGCCCCACATCTGCTGGAACTGGAAGATGGCCAGGGTCAGCCACGCGGGCTTGACATTGGGCATGACGATCTTCCAGAAGATCTGCCATTCGTTCGCGCCCTGGATGCGTGCCGATTCCATCAGCGAATCCGGCAGGGGCTCCATGAACTGCTTCATCAGGTACAGACCCATGCCGAAGGAGAAGGCCGGCAGCACCAGCGCCCAGTAGGTATTGTTGATGCCCAGCCAGGAGATGATGGCGTATTGGGGGATCTGCGTGACCGTCCAGGAGAACATCATCGACAGGACGACCATGCTGAACAGGATGCCCTTGCCGGGGAAGTGATGCTTCGCCAGCGGATACGCCGCCAGAGACGCCACGATGACATGTCCCACCATGCCCAGACCGGTGATGATGACGGTGTTCATCATGTACCGGGAGAAGGGCACCCAGGAGTCGTTCATCAGGTTGAACAGGTCGGAGAAGTTCTCCAGGTGGGGATTGCGCACCCAGATCTTCGGGGGATACTGATACAATTCGTCCAGGGGCTTGAGGGCATTGTTGACGATCATCACCAGGGGCAGCACCATGAACACGGCGCAGATGCCCATCAGGGTGAACAGCAGCGTGTTGCCCGCCACGGAACGGTTGAGCTTCTTGGATTTGAGGGAGGGGACGATCTTCTGCCGCCGGAGCTTCTTCTGCAGCTTGGGCGGAAGATCCTTGACGCGAACCTGACCCTTCAGCATTTCACTCATGGCTTACTCACCCACCCTTCCCAGCAGTTTCTGTACGAGCTTGTTCGTGCCCACCATCAGCAGGAAGAGGATGGTGGCAATGGCGGACGCATAGCCCATGTCCAATCGGGTCGAACCGTAGTCCAGCAGATGGGTGACGATGGTCGCACCGGCGTAGTTGACCGACGGGTTGCCCGCCAGGTTGATGGAGATGTCCGCCACGGCGAAGGACTGGGTGATCTGCATCACCGCGCCGAACAGCAGCTGGGGCTTCATCGCCGGGAGCGTCACATACCACAGCTCCTGCCAGCGGTTCTTGATGCCGTCGATGGCCGCGGCCTCATACATGTTCTTATCCACCGTCTGCAAACCGGCGATGAAGGACAGGAAGCCCGTGCCCAGGCTCAGCCACAGCTGAACGACGATCAGCACCGGCAGGACATACTGCTCGGTCTGCATCCAGAGGATCGGCTCGTTGATGATGTCCAGCTTGAGCAGAATACCGTTGAGGTAGCCATAGCGGTCGCCGGTCAGGATGAGGTTCCAGACCATGTAGGCGTTGCCGCAGATGGACGGCGCATAGAAGATCAGCGTCAGCACCGTGCGCAGACCCCGGTTGAACTCGTTGATGATCCACGCAAAGAGCAGGCACAGCATGTAGCTCACCGGGCCTGTGACGACGGCGAAGATCAGCGTGTTCTTCAGGGAGATCATGAAGATGTCGTCATCCAGGATGAGCTTGACATAGTTGTTCCAGCCGACGAAATTCGGCATCTGGAGCATGTTCCAGTCGGTGAAGGACACGACGATGGACATCAGCACCGGCAGAACGGTAAAGAGGAAGAACAGGATGAAGTAGGGCGCCATCATCAGGTAGGACGCATACGAGCGCCGCACCTGCTTGAGCAGGGGCGTGCGCCTTTGCACGGGACGATTCATTGCCGTCATTGCTGCTCCTCCTTCGTATCGGAGGCGAGCGGAAGCCCGAACTCCGCACGCTTGTAGTCGATCTCGGCGTTGATGTAGAACACCTTGTCCATCAGCGCCTCACGCGGGGTGGTGTTGTTGGTGGCCGTGTTGCTGGTGATGGTGTAGAAGGCGTTGTTGACATTGCGCCAGGTGTAATATCCGCCGGGCACCTGGGGGATGCCCTTGACCTGCTCCATCTGGGCGACGAGGGCCTTGTAGTCCTTCATCGGCCAGGAAAGGTTGGCCAGAGCTTCCTTGTTGGCGGTGGCGACACGGGCGGATGCCCCCATCAGGGACTCCATCTCCCGGCCATAGAGGGTCTGGATGTCGGCGGATGTCCACCACTTGAGGAATTCCCAGCTCTCCTCGGGGTATTCCGTCGCGCTCATGATGATGTCCGCCAGACCGGATGCACCGGTGGCATGGTTGATGCTGCCGTCCGCCTGCACCGTGCCGGGGACGGTGGTGAAATCCCACAGCCCCTTGATGTCCGGCGCGGACACCTGCAAATTGTTGTAGGTGGTGTAGTCGGAGATGATGATGGGGCATTCACCCGTGCGGAAGCGTTCCTCGACGCTGGTGGCCTTGTCCAGCTTGTAGTCGGTGTAGTATTCGCAGTAGCGCTTGAACACGTTGATGGCGATGTCGTCATCCAGCGCGGAGGCCATGCCGCCCTCGGTGTAGTATTCGCCGCCGTTCTGGAAGAGCAGCATGGCGAAGATCTGCTCGGAGGGGAGCATGCCGAATTCCATCTGGTTCTTGGCGAGGATGGTCATGGCGACCTTGACCTCATCCCAGGTGGTGGGGACTTCCAGGCCGATCTCGGCCAGGATGTCCTTGCGGTAGAACATCATGGGGAAGGTCATGGTGTCCGGCAGGGCGTAGGTCGCGCCATTGAAGGAGAAGGGCACGAGGGACGCGGCGGCAAAGCGATCCGCCACTGCATCGAAATCCTCGAACTGCGCCAGATCCAGCACCGCCTCGCGCAGGCCGTAGTTCACCGGGGTATCGTTGCCTGTGTTCAGCACGCCGCCCGCGATGCCGTTGGTGTTCGCCACCTGAATGGCCACATCCGGGCCTTCGCCGGACAGGGTCGCGCGCAGGAGGGTGTTCATGTCCACCAGCTGGACGTTGACGGAGATGCCCGTTTCGGGGGTGAACCTCTCGTCGATGAGCGCCTTGATGACATTGGCCTGATCGCGGCCCGTGCCGATCCACAGCGTCAGCACAGCGCCGTCGGTGCTGTCATCGGCGACATTGCCAACCTGGTTGTAGTCGATAATGAAGGAATAGTACATGCGCTTGGCCTCATGGATGAGGCCGTTCCACCAGGACGCGCCCTCCGCCTTGGGGGACACATCCGCCGAATGGACGTAAAGGCGATCCACCTGGAGCGGCATGCCCAGCACCTGGGTGATCCAGTTGCCGCAGGCGCGCACATTGGTCTTGTAGGAGGACAGCACCTCCGTGAAGCGCTCCTGATCCTTGATGAGCTCGGTCAGCTGATCATCCATCGTGCGCAGGACGGTCAGCTTGTCGGAATTCGAACCGGCGGTGATCTCCAGCGCCGCCATGGCCACGCGCAGGTCACCCTGCACCTGGATGAGCGCATCCTCCAGCCCGGGCAGGGAGGACTCGATCTGGTAGTCGCGGTACTGGTCGGGCGCAACGCCGGTGATGTAGATCACCTGACGGTAGATGTCGTTGAGCTGCTGGACGCAGTTCTGCACCTCGGCGATGATCTGCGCCATGTCGCCCAGGACGACCTCCATGCGCAGGGTATGCACGCCCTTGGTCAGGTACACGCGGTAGGGTTCGCCGGTTTCGTCCGCCAGCGTCTCCATGCGCCACTTGGCGTCGTAGCCGAAGCCATAGGCGTTGAACTCCGCAAAGGGCACGCTGCCGTCCACATAGATCTTGCGGTAGCAGTTGATGCCGCGCACGAAGCTCTGCTTGTCATACAGCGAGATGGCATAATAGCCGTCCGCCGGGACTTCGAATTGCCACTCGATCCACTGTCCGGCGTTCTTCCAGCCGTTGCCGCCGATGGCGTTGTTCAGCAGATACCGGGTGGACGCGGGGTACACCGCCGCGGAGGACTGATCCTGCACGGGGTAGAGCATCTGGGAGGAGGTCTTGGCGGCGTTTTCCGCCTCAAAGCGGACGGACACGCCGGAGGTGTCCTTCTGACCGGCTGCATCCCCCGCCGCCTTCACATCCGCATAGGACGCGATCTGCGCGGCGTTCTCCAGCGTGATGGCGCGGATCAGCATCGGCTCGCGCATGGCCAGCAGGGTCAGCGTGTGCTCACCCTCGGTCAGGTAGATGCCAAGCTGCTCGGTGATGTAGCCGTTGGAGTCGTACAGCCCCTTGCTCTGCCATTCGGGGGCTTCCTTGGCGGAGGGCTTCAGGTCATTGCCCTGATTGTCCTTGTTCCACGCGTGGAGGATCACGCCATTGCCGTCAGCGTATTCGGCGAAATCGCCATTCTGCCACACGCGGTTGAACTCCACCAGCGCCAGTTCGTCATAGGGCAGTGCCCCGTCGACGAAGAAGGCGCGCTGGATCGAACCATTCTTGCCCTCGTAGGGGTAATAGCGCACGTTCAGGTCATACAGGCCGCTTTCCGGCACGGTGACGACCCACTCGATGAGGGATTCCTCGCCGGTCAGCACGGCATTGCCGGTTTCGCCGTCGTAGTCCGCCAGGATGGCCGGCTCGGCGGCGATGCCCGCGTCCTCATAGCGGACGAAGCTGTCCGCCTCGATGGTCACGGCCGCATCGGGGCGCGTGGCATCCTCATGCGCCTCCAGATAGTCCGCATAGCTGGGAATGTCGGCATTGATGGAGTAGGTGCTGACGATGTTCTGATAATCGGCAGCGGTCAGCGCCGTCGCGCCCTGTCCGTCCGCCAGTGCCGTGCAGGCCAGAAGCAGCGCCAGCAGCAGACCCATCAGGCTGATTGTCCTTTTCACTGTGTTCACCATCCAATCTTACTCATCCCGCAGCGGGTAGGTCTTGAGGTCGGGCAGCGTCTTGCGGGTGATGACGCTGTCATGCTTGTAGGCCTTGCTGAGCAGGCTCTTTTCGGTGTAGCGCTCGGAATAATCGTTGAAGCTCGCGTTCTTGAGGACGAACTCGCCCTCCCAGGTGCACCACCAGCTCCACATCACCCCGTCCCGCTGACACAGCTCGGGATCGGGGATGCAGCCGTTCTCCGACAGGGTGATGAGCTTTCGCGCATCGGTGTAGCGCAGCGCCTTGAGGAAGCGCGCCGCCTGCGAGGTGTACACCCTTTCGCCGGGGTAGATGTCCTCGCCGATGATGTCGACGTATTCGTCGCCGGGATACCAGGCCGCATCCTGACCATTCCAGACCCAGATGAGGTTGTTCAGCCCGTGGACGTTGGTCAGCCGGTCATAGAGGAGCTTGTACAGCTCCAGATACGGCTCTGCGCCGGATGCCCCCCACCAGAACCAGCCGCCGCTGGCCTCATGCAGCGGTCGCCACAGCACCGGCACGCCCGCCTCCTGGAGCTTCATCAGCTCCGCAGCGATGGCATCGATGTCCGCCAGCAGGTGCTCATAGCCGTATGCGTCCTGACCCTTCAGAGCCTTGGCCAGGTCAAAGGTGGTGTTCTCGGTGTAGAAGGTGCCCCAGTTGTTCTTGCCGTTGTCGTATTTGCCATCCGGACACCAGTGCCAGCACAGGGCGACGATGCCGCCCTTCTCCCAGTAGTCGATGGCGTAATCCGTCACCTTGCTGCTGTCGCCCTTGGCGACCCGTGCCGGGGCGTAGGAGATGAGATCCATGCCGACGACGGCGGGGTAATCGCTGCCGTCCAGGCCGCGCCACACCCCGGCGACGCTCATGCCGTAAGGGCCCTCCTGACACTGCTGGCCGGAGATGATCCTCTTGCCGTAATTGTCGCAGAGGAAGGTCATCAGGCGTTTGGCCTCCACGGTGGCATTGGGGTTGATGAGGCTCGGCTCGACCTCGTAGATGTCCGCCGGGAGGGGCTGACTCTTCTGCACCGCGATGTAGTCGATGGCGATCCAGCCCCAGGATTTGGTGACGGACACGGTGTTGTCGCCCGCCTCCAGCCAGACGTATTCGACCACGCCGTCATTCCACGCAGAGCCGGGGGACGTGATCTCCCCCACCCGCTGACCATTGGCGGACACGAAGTTGATCTTCTGGCTGCCGCCGATGCTCGCCTGACGGACGACGATGTCGTAATGTCCGGCCTCGGGCACGGTGAGGACGACCTCCACGCCGTCGCCATCGTGTTCGAGCTTGCTGACGGATGTCCCCGTCGCGGCGACCTGCGCCTGTCCCAGCAGCGTGCCGTTTTCGGCCTCGACCCGGGCGACGTATGCCGCCTCCGCCGCACCGCTGCCCGCGCATAGTCCCGCCGCCATGGCCAGCGCCGCCAGCCCGCGGATGATGCATCGCTTCCGACTCATGAACTCAGCCTCCCGCCTTCTTGTTAGCTTGCCGTTAGCTTGCTTTGTGACTTTTTACATATTATACAACACATCGTCTGATTGTGCAAGACTTTTTGGTGCATTTGGGCAGTTTTCACTCAAAAAATCTATAAAACGGGAAAGGGATACGGCGTATTGCCAGTATTTTGCTGACCCTTCCTCCCCATTTCAGGCTGATTTTCCCATGTGAAAAGGTGGTGGTTTTGCATCTGTTAGCTAACAAACGCTTAACAAGCGCCGCGCGCACAAAAAATGGCAGGTGATCCTTCCGGATTCCTGCCAAAAACCTGTATATAGAAACTCCACATACACTCCACTCGGTTCTTTTCGAAACGTTGGGGGGCGGATGGGTGAGGCGGCTGCATCGAAACCTCAAAGGGGACGGTGCGGCGA
>CAZJOA010000064.1:0-15354 GCA_964547515.1 uncultured Faecalibacterium sp. | reverse complement strand
GCATGGGCGACACGGAGATCAAGGTCGCCGAAACCGCCGCCGGCATCGTCGGTCGTCAGATGGAACAGTGACGCACAAAAAAAGGTCGCATGGCGCGGCCTTTTTTGCTTGGGGGATGTATTCCGACCTTATCCGACCTGTGTCGGGGGAAAACCCGCCCGTGGACGTGGAGAACATGCAGCTGCGGTACGTCACGCGCCCATGGTGAGGGGCGTGCACCGGTGGGGATACTGCCGATTCAGCCTTCACGCGCCTTTGTCAGCGTGATGTGGTGATACAGCGCGCCCAGCAGGTTTGCATCGTTGTGGAAGCGGCATGCCTCCACCTGCGGCAGCGGCAGCGGATGCGGATACACCTGCGCGATGCGGTGCAGCGCCTCGTCGATCAGCGTCAGCAGCAGGGGCTGTTCGCTCACCCCGCCGCCCAGGGCGAATTTCTCCGGATCCAGCATGACATGCAGGTTGAGGATCTGCACGGCCAGGCGGGATGCGTATTCGCGCAATGCTGTCAGGGCGGACAAGTCCCCCGCATTGGCACGCTGAAAGACGATCTCGCCCGTCAGCGCGGCCTCGGGGCATCCCATCCGCCGCGATGCCAGCGCCATCAGCGCCGGTACGCCACCCTGTTCCGCCAGCAGATGATGACGCTGCATGCATTCCTGCACATCGGTCATCACATAGCTGAACTCCCCTGCCAGGCCATGCGCCCCACGGCGGAGCTTGCCGTCCATGAGGATCGCGCCGCCCACCGCCGTCCCCAGGAGCATGACGACCCCGCTCCGGCAGCCGCGCAGTGTCCCCTGCCACACCTCCGCCAGCGCCGCACAATGCGCATCGTTCTCCACGCTCACTGCGATGCCCGTTTCTGCCGTCAGCAGACGCGCCACCGGCATTTGGTCGATCACGAAGAGCGATCCGCCCGTGTGCATGATGCCCTGTGTACTGTCGATCATCCCCGGGGCGCTCAGGGCGGCGCCGTCCAGCGTGGACTCCCCTTGCGCACGGCGCACCAGTCCCGTCAGCATGGACAGGAAGTCCGCCTCGCTCCCCTGCGCCGTCGGTACTCTGTCGTATCGCCGCAAAAGCGCTCCGTCCGCTCCCATCAGCGCCGATTTGGTGTATGTTCCCCCCACATCGATGGTCAGATAGGTCTTCATGCCCCGGTGTTCTCCTCCCGCTTCACTCTGTCAATGCAAGCAATTGCGACCCGCTCGTCGCGCATGCCCGACCTTTTTTTCGGCCATCACCGGACAAAAGTCCGGCGCTGGCTTCGCTCTGCCAATGCAAGCATTGGCTATCGCTCGTCGCGCATGCCCGACCTTTTTTTCGGCCATCTCCGGACAAAAGTCCGGCGCTGGCTTCGCTCTGCCAATGCAAGCATTGGCTATCGCTCGTCGGGCAAGCCCGACCTTATTCGGCCTGTGGCAGGGGACAATCCCTCCGTCATGCTCGCTGCGTTCGCATGCCACCTCCCTTTACACAAGGGAGGCTTTTGGTCGTCTCCGCGGCTTCTCACGCCAAGCGGCGCTGCGAATACCGCCGCGTCCACCTCGTCATAGTCGGACTGCCGTCCGACAACTTCCTCGTCACACAATGCCCGTCCTCCGCAGCGATGCTCCATTGCTTGCGATCACCTGCTTGTACCAATGGAAGCTCTTCTTCCGATAGCGTGCCAGTGTCCCCGTGCCATCGTCATTGCGATCCACATAGATCATCCCGTACCGCTTGCTCATCTGCGCACTGGACGCGCTGACCAGGTCGATGCACCCCCACGCGGTATAGCCCATCACGGGCACACCGTCGGCAATGGCCTCCTCCACTTGCAGGAGGTGCTCCCGCAGATAGGCAATGCGGGCATCGTCCTCCACCGTCCATTCGCCCTGCGCATCCCGTACCAGCGTGTCCTTCGCGCCCAGGCCGTTCTCCACAATGAACAGCGGCTTGCGATACTTCTCCCAGAATTCGCTGAGCACATAGCGCAGTCCGTGCGGATCGATCTGCCAGCCCCATTCGCTCGCCGGCAGATAGGGATTCGGCACGCCGCCCAGCAGATTCCCTTCCCCGCGGACATTCTTGCTTTCGTCCGCCGTCGCACACACGCTGACATAGTAGCTGAACGCGATGAAGTCCACCGTGTTCGCCCGGAGCAGCTCGGCATCGCCGGGGGCGAAGTCCACCTGAATGCCATGCTCGGCCATGTAGCGCCGCATATACCCCGGGTATTCGCCCCGCGCATGGATCTCGGCGAACATCTCGTTGCGGCGGTTCTCCTCCATGGCGGCAATGACATCCGCCGGTGCGGGGGTCAGCGGATAGACCGGCATGCTCAGGATCATGCAGCCGATCCGGAAGTCCGGGTCGATCTCATGACCGATCTGCGTCGCCAATGCGCTCGCCACCAACTCATGATGGATCGCCTGATACAGCTGACTTTCAGTCAGCCGCTCCTTCGGCGTGCTGATCGCGCCGCTCATGAAGGGCGAATTCAGGATGGAGTTGATCTCGTTGAACGTCAGCCAGTACCGCACCTGATGCCGATACCGCGTGAAAACCGTGCGGACATACCGCGCATAGAAGCCGATGAGCCGCCGGTCCAGCCAGCCATCGTACTTCTCCGCCAGGTGCAGGGGCGTTTCGTAATGGGAGAGCGTCACCAGCGGCTCGATGCCCCAGCGGCGGCATTCGGCAAAGACGCGGTCGTAGAAGGCCAGACCGGCCTCGTTGGGTTCGTCCTCGTCCCCGCAGGGGAAGATGCGGCTCCACGCGATGGACAGCCGCAGCACCTTAAACCCCATCTCCGCAAAGAGGCGGATGTCCTCCGCATAGCGATGATAGAAGTCGATCCCCTTCAGCTTCAGGTTGTCCGCCGTCGGCTGTGCCGTGCGCGGCCCCTTGATACCCCGGGGCAGCACATCCTGGATGGACAGCCCCTTGCCGTCCTCATCGAAAGCGCCTTCGCACTGGTTGGCGGCCAATGCGCCGCCCCACAGAAAGTCCTTGGGGAACATGAGAAACGCTCCTTTCCTGCATTCCCGGCGGTTTTGAAAAACCCGGCATATGCGTGCCGGGTCGATGGATCATGCGGATGCGCCTTTCAGCCGCGTTTCGATCACGTCATACGCGCAGAAGGCGATCATGAACAGCCCCAGCACGATGTTGAATGCACTGCCCAGGCTGAGGAGATTCAGCCCGTACTTGATGATGCCCACGGACAGCGCGCCCATCAGGATGCCGATGGAATCCCAGCCGAAGCGCGCCAGCGAAAAGCCGATGAGCACCGGCAGCAGGTTGGTGAACACCTGTCCCACGCTGACCAGATTGGATTGGGCGGAGATCACGTTCGTCGCCGCATGGATGGCGCTGCATATGCCCAGCAGAACGCCCGAAACCAGGAAGATGCAGATGACGTTCCGCTTTTCGTTCACGCCGAGGTTGACGGCCAGCTGCTGATCGTTCGCCAGCGCGTCCGCCTCCACGCCGATGATGGTATGCCGCGTGATGACGTGATACGCCGCGATGCACACCCCCATGAGGATGTACGCCCAGGGCGACATGCCCCAGAAATTGTAGGTGCTCGTCGATATGACATTCGCGCCATTGCCCCCGTTGACCAGCCGCGTCACCGATTCGTACACCAGCGCCATGCCCAGCGTCGTCACGATGACAGGCATCTTCGTCAGCACATACACCAGCGCCGTGACCAGGCTGAAGGCCGTGCACACCAGGATGCAAAGTCCCATCATGCCCCAGCCGTTCAGGCCGAGCCGCTGGGACAGGGTGACAGCAATGATGCTGGAGGCGATCATGTTCGCACCGCAGGACATATCCATGCGCCCGCACTTCATGTTCAGCGCCAGGACATAGCCCATGCTGACCGTGGTGGCCGTGCCGATGAAGATCATCCGCCAGGTGTACAGGTCGCCGAAGGAGGTGTTGCCCGTCAGGCGGGTGATGATGAAGAAGATCACAAATGTCAGCATCGGAAGGAAGGCCATTCCGATCACGTTTTTCACTCTGCGCATGCCAGCCTCCATGTCATTGCGGATCATCGGCGCAGGACGGGAGAGAGGAGCTCCCGTCCCGCACCGCTTCGTCAGTCGATCAATCCATGTTCTTCAGGGTCTCCACGTTCAGCGTCTCCAGCATCGCCGCCAGATCGGCATAGGTCGCCTCCGCATTGTACAGCGTCAGATACTGCTTCGCCTGCTCCGGCGTGACCATCAGCCGGTCATACTCGTCATAGCTGCTGGCGTACAGGTAGGAATGATTCTTCACCGCCGCGATGTCCTCGCTGTTGCGGAAGTAGATGATGCCGCAGCCGCGGGTCTCGGGAACGGCGGGCAGGTCGGGATAGGTCTTGCCCTGCACGGCGTTGAAGATCAGCGCGACGGGGTAGAGCAGCTGCTCGATGGAGCTGGTGGATGCCAGGACGATGTTGCCGTTCTCGATGGCGGCGATGGTGTCATCGTCGTAGAGCATGCCGGTGGAGATCAGCTTGACCTTGTCGGTCAGGTTCGCCTGCACGATGGTCGGATACACGGACAGCACGCCGCCGCCCGAGCCGAACACAGCGTCCATCTCCGGATAGTTCGCGAAATAGGAAGCGTCCACCTGGGTGAACCAGACCTCCTCGTTGGCATAGACCTCAATGCGCTCCGCCTCGGCGACGGTGGCATTGTGCTCCTCGATGGCCGCATAGAACGCCTCGACCATGACCTTCATGGGCGCCATGATGTCCAGCGGGAAGGACACAGAGCCCACATGCTTGTAGCCGTTCTCGATGGCGATCTGCGCCGCGTACCTGCCGATGGACGCGGTGTCCGTCGGGCCGTCCATGGCCGCGCCGACATAGTAGGGATTGTCGTTGATGAGCGCCTTGAGGCTGTCGTCCGGATCGGACAGGTAGCAGCCCACATACACGCCCGCCTCACTGGCCATCTCCACGATGGTGTCCAGCGCGCCGGTCTGGTTGTAGAGGATGATGCCGTTGCAGCCCTGGGCGATCATCGCCTGACAGGCCGCCACATTCGCATCGGAATTGGAAGAATCCAGCTGACCATACATGAAGGACAGCTCGGGGATCTCCTGCTCCAGCGCCTTGCAGTAGTTCATGGTGGCATTCTGCTGCGGGCCGTTGTCCCACATCATCATGGCGATCTTGACGGACTTGCCGCCATCCGCCAGCGCGGTCGGCAGGACGCTGACCAGCATCGCTGTCAGCATCAGCAGAGAAAGGATCCGCTTGGTAAGTTTCATGGTATCTCCTCCTTGATTTTTATCGACGGCTTATTCAGCCGCTGATTCCACATTCGCCCGGGCATACACGACCTGCATGAAGTGATCCGCCAGGATCGTCCAGGTCGCGGCATTCTCGTACACTGTGCCGTCGGCATGGGTGCCTGCGCCAAATCCATGGGGAACGCCGGCAAAGGTATGCAGCTCGGTGAAGATGCCCGCGTCACGCACCGCGTCAAAGCAGCGCGACACGCTCTGCCAGCCGTCATCCGCGCCGATGAGGAAGAACGTGGGCGGCGCGTTGTCGATCCGCAGGGAGTTCTCGCCGTAATTGGCGTACACGGACAGATACGCATTCACATTGGCGGACACAGCGTCCAGCTCGTCCGGGACGTAATCCGGGACGAGCACCGAGGCATTCACATCCCCGGCGTACTCCGCCAGTGCGGCGGAGATCACGCTGCCGCCCGCAGAGAAGCCCGCACAGGCAATGCTGTTCTCCTGCACGCCGTATTCCGCCGCATGGGCGCGGACATAGCGCACCGCACGGGCAAAGTCGATGGCGCTCTCCGCCATGGAATAGGGGGTCAGGCGGTAATTGACGATGAAGCACTGATAGCCGCGGGCATTGAGCGCCAGTGCCACCTCATAGGTCTCCTCGATATTGGAGCGGAAGATGCGGCTGCCACCGGCACAGAGCACCACAGCGCCCTTGGGGGTGACACCCTCCTCCACCAGCATCGGCAGCATGAAGGGCTCGAAGTCCGGCCAATCGGAATAGGCATAGCCGGTGTTCTCGGTGTACTCCGTGACCGTCGGGACCTCGCCCTTCGGCCAGAGGTAGATGCGCTTGCTTTCGACCGTCGCCGCGTCCGCCAGCGACGAAACACGCATGTTGTGATGCTCCGCCAGCAGCGCGCGCTGCTCGGCATCGGTCATGCCCCGCGCCTCGGGCGGCATCGCCAGTGCCAGGTACGTCGACCAGTGCTTGTCCAGGAAGAAGCGCAGGAATTCGTGGTCGTAGGATGTCACGTTGGAAATGACCGTAGCGTAATCCTAGTTGAACTCGTAGTTCATCCACTCGTCCACCGTCAGGGCAGTAAAGTCCGGGTCGTTCTCCCCGCGAATGATCTCGATCTCCGTCGCCTCCTCGGCAAAAGCACAGGTGCCAAGCAGCAGGGGCAGCAGCAGCAGGATCGCCAGTAGCCTTTTCGTCATATGGATTCCTCCCGTATTGTTGCATTTGTTGCATTTGCCAAGGCCAGCGTGAGCTCCCGCGGCCTGGATCACATTATTTGGGCAGCAGATTGCCCTTTTCACGGCAGGTGATGATAATCATGACGATGAATATGATCGCCTTCGCCATGTCCACCTGATTGTATTGCAGGAAGGAGGACAGCAGCAGGCCATTTTGCAGGATGATGTAGGTGAATGAGCCGATGAGCGCCGATGAGAACCGGGAGCGCATTCCGCCGTTGAGCGACATACCGCCCAGGATCAGCGCGATCATCACGTCCATCTCGTACCCCATGCCGCTGGCACGGGTGATGGTCTTCGTGTTCGCCCAGATGAAGGCCGCGGCGATGCCCACCGTCACGCCCAGCACCAGATAGCAGAGCATCTGCGTCCGGAAGGGCAGGATGCCATTCTCCACCGCACAGGCGGGATTCGCACCCACGCTACGTGCGGATTTGCCCAGCGCCGTGAACCGGAACAGGTAACCCAGCACCAGCGCGACCAGGATCATCGCGGCGATTTTCGTGGGCATGGCCTTCAGGAAGGCCAGATTCTGCGTCGCACGGATGCCCGATCCGCCCGCGCGGGTGGTGATGATGGTCAGCGCACCGCGCCCGATCATCATCGTGCACACCGAGGCCAGGATGGGCGGTATGCGCAGCAAGCCGCTCAGGACGCTGTTCACCGTGGAAAAGAGCATGGCCATCAGGATGGATGCCGCAATGGCCAGCGGCAGTGAACCCGTCGCGTTGATGACCAGCACGCTGCACAGTCCGCAGACGCCCACCTCCGTGCCCATGGACACATCCATATTGCCCAGCGAATAGATGAACATCGCGCCGCAGGACATGATGAGGATGGGTGTCGTCTGCGTGATGAGTGAGCGCAGATTATACGCGGAAAACAGCAGACCCTTGCTGGTGATGCCGAACACCGCCGTCACCAGGATCAGCCCGGCCAGCGGCAGCCATCCGCCGCTCAGGCTGAAAAAGCGCTGCGTCCTGCCCTTGTGGGCATGGGTGCTCTCTACAGCTTGCATTCTCTCGCCCCCCTCGCTCATATCATGTATTCAATCATGTCGCTGTCCTTCAGGTCAGGCGAACGCAGGAATTCCTTGCTGATGCGGAAGTCCTTCATGATCTCGATCCGGTCGCACATGCCGATCAGCTCGCTCAGCTCCTCGCTGATGAACAGGATCGCCTTGCCCTCGCGCTTCATCTGCGTTATCAGCTCGTACATCGCCTGCTTCACGCCAATATCCACGCCACGGGTCGGACAATCCATGATGATGACCTCCGAGCCCTTGGCGATCCACTTGCCGAAGGACACCTTCTGCTTATTGCCGCCGGACAGTTCCCTGACCAGCTGACGGCGATCACGGCACTTGATGGTCAGGCCGCTGATCGTCCTGGAAGAGAGCGTCTTCTCCGCCCGGGGCGATATGAAGCCATGCCGGGCGATGACGCGCAGGGACGGCATGACCAGATTGTCCTCGATGCTGCCCGAAAGCACCAGCGCGGCCTTATCGCGGTCCTTCGAAATGTAGCCGATGCCCTGGCTGATGGCCTGACGCGGCGACAGCACCGTCTTGCCCCGATGCACCACCTCGCCGCCGGACAGCGGCTCCAGGCCAAAGGCCATCCGCCCGACATCGTGCATGCCGTCACCCGACAGGCCGCCGATGCCCACGATCTCGCCCTGATGCACATCCAGCGAGAAGTCGCGGATGCGTCCGCATGATGCATGGCGGATGGACAGCGCCACCGCCTCCGAACAGGAGGGATCGTAGTCCTCCCGATAGTACTTGTCGCTGATCTCGCGGCCGACCATCATCTGGCGCACCAGCGACGGCTCCATTTCGGCCTTCGCCAATTCGCCCACCTCCCGGCCATCCCGCAGCACGGATACCACCGTGCACACATCCAGCACCTCGTCCAGGTCATGGGAGATGAAAATGACCCCCTTGCCGGCCTCGGCCATGCCGCGCACCAGGCGATAGAGCATCTGCCGCCCGTTGTGGGACAGCGCCGTGGTGGTCTCATCCACCACCAGCACCTCCGGATCGTCCTTCAGCGCCCGGACGATCTCCAGGAGCTTGCGCTGCTCAAAGCTGTATCGGTCGATGCTGTCGCTGCCCCGGAATTCCGTCAGCCCCAGACGTGTCAGCAATGTGTCCGCCGCCTGATACATCGCCCGACGGTTCACAAAGCCGCATTTCGCGAACATCCTCTCCGAGCCGACAAAGATATTCTGGGCGACGGTCAGCCCCGAGATCGTCCCGGCCTCCTGGAGGATCATGGCGATGCCCTGCTGCTGCGCCGCCACCACATTGGCGGGGGCATGGGGCTTCCCGTGGAAGCACATCTCGCCGCTGTCCGCCTTCTGCGCGCCGCACAGGATCGATGTCAGCGTGGACTTCCCGCAGCCGTTCTCACCGATCAGACCGCGGATCTCCCCCCGATGCAGCCGGAAATTCACATGATCCAGCGCGATCGTCGGCCCGAATGCCTTGCAGATCGCCTTCGCCTCTAAAAGCACTTCTCTGCTCATTTTTGTTCCCTCAATCAACGCACTTTTTGCCCTGCACTGATTTTCATTGTAGCAAGGAATCCGCGCGGAAAAAATATCGAATTGCGGCAACTGCACTAACAAATCAGGACAAGTTATGCACGTTTTTGTAGACAATGTTACCAATTCCGCCATCTTTACGGGTGATGCCATCCGTCTGAACCGACTTGGCCAGCCAGGCAGACTTCCCCATGAAGGTGAACGGGATGCGGTCGTCCCGGCCATTCAGGATGTCCTGCGCGACGCGGATGCAGCCGTGCAGCATCGCCTTGGGCTGCACCGCCGGCCCGTGGGAAAACAGCGCCGTGTCGAAGGCATCCTCCCATTGGCACAGGTGCATCAGGCTCTGACAGTACGCCTCCACGGATGATGCCTCCTCGTCAAAGAGGAAGACCCGCCCATTGCACGCATCCCCCAGCAGCAGCATCCGTTCCTGACGGATGAGCATGCACATCATGCCCTGCGTATGCCCCGGGACGGCGATGGCCTCCACGTCCAGTCCGCCCAGATGGAAGACATGCCCGTCCCGCATCGGCAGGAAGCGGCAATACCCCTCGCCCAGTGCGTCCGCCGCATCGATCTGCGGGGCGATCGCGCCGATGTACCCCCGCTGATTCTCCCTTGTGGTGTGGCAGCGGAACAGCGCGTCGTCCGCCGGATTCAGATACACCTCGGCAAACGCCCATGTGCCGCCCGCATGATCCACATGGGCATGGGTCAGCGCCACGTCATAGGGCAATGCCGTCAGGATGTCCGCCACGTCCTTCAAATTCCCCGCGCCGATGCCCGTGTCCACCAGCAAGGCGCGGTCATGTCCGCTGATGAGGAAGCTGCGTCCGCCCGTCACATCGGTGATGCCCGTCACGCGCGGGCTGATCGTTTCCGTCTCATACCATTTCATCCGTCGCCGCCTCCGCATCGTTCAGCGCCCCGATCACCTTGTCGATCACCCATTCGCTGCCCGTGGGCATCACGCCCACCAGCTTGAACACCGGCATCTCCCACAGCACGTTCAGCACGGGGCTGTCCAGCGTCCCGGGGGCATCCCGGTTCAGCAGCTCCTGCGCCAGGGGCTGGGTCACGATGTCCTTGACGGGCGTGTACCGGCTGTACTTGACCGGACGCAGATCCAGCGCTGTTTCCACCTCATAATGGTAGCACCCCGAACCGACAGCATGCGCCTGCGCTTCGCCGGGCAGGATGATCTCTGCGGCGGTGTTGGGCGGGATGACCGCATCCAGCACGAAGCGCCCGTCCCGGCAGGTATAGCCGCAGCGCAGCATGCCATAGGGGGTCTCCAGAGTGGCCTCCGCCTGCCAGATGCCCACCGTCGGCTTCGGCGCGAGCCGGATTCGCCTGTACCCCGGCTCAAGCACCTGTATCCCCGCGATCTGCGTGTACATCCAGTGCCCGATGGAGCCATTGGCATAGTGGTTGAGCGAATTCATCCCATGCGCCTGGAAGCTGCCATCCGGCAGCACCGAATCCCAGCGCTCCCAGATGGTCGTCGCGCCCATGTTCACCTCATACAGCCAGGACGGGATCTCCTCCGACAGGAAGAGCTGCGTGGCGATGTCATGCCGCCCGTTGTCGGACAGCACCGGGCAGATATACGGCGTCCCCATGAAGCCCGTGGTCAGGTGCATGCGGTGATCGACGATGTTGTTCACCAGCGTGCTGACGATGCGCTTCCTGTCCTTCTCGTTGACGAGGTTGAACTGGAGCGGCAGGATGCAGCCCGTCTGCGTTTCGCTGACGATGCGTCCCGTTTCGGTGATGTACTCCTTCTGGAACGCACGGCGGACATCCTGATACAGCGCGAAGTACTTTTCATACGCCTTTTGCAGCCCCAGCACCTGCGCCGTGTGGAACACGATCTCCAGCGAGCGCAGGTAATACGCATTCGCCGCCATGTACTGATCCGTCATGCCGCGCGGCTGATCCGGCTCATGATCCAGTGCCAGCCAGTCGCCATACTGCATGCCGGACTGCCACAGCAGATTCTCCCCGCTGTGGCGGCGGATGTACTCGATGTAGCGCACCATGCAGGGGTACGCCTCCTCCAGAAAGCGCTTGTCCCCATACGCCTTGTACATGTTCCACGGGATGATGGTCACGCTGTCGCACCAGCCCGCACCCGCCTCGATATTGCCCAGTACATTGGGCACCACATGGGGCGGGCCGTATGCGTCATCCTGCTCGGCATACAGGTCGCGCAGCCATTTGCGGAAGAAGAGCGCCGTGTCCATATTGAATGCGGCGGTGCTGCTGAAGGCCTGCGCATCGCCCGTCCAGCCCAGCCGCTCGTCCCTTTGGGGGCAATCGGTGGGGATGTCCAGGAAATTCCCCCGCGCACCCCAGAAAATGTTCGATTGCAGACGGTTCACCTTCGCGTTGCTGCAATGGAAATCGCCGATGCGCGGCATATCGGTGGACAGGACGCAGGCCGTGAACCGGCTGACATCCACATCCGCCCCGACTCCCTCCACCGCCAGATAGCGGAAGCCATGGAAGGTGAACCTCGGCATGACGCGGCGTTCGGCATGCTCCTCGCCGAAGCGGATGGTGTCCGTGGCGCGCGCCTTGCGCAGGTTCTCGGTGTAGAAATTGCCGTCCTTGTCCAGGGTTTCCGCGTGGCGCAGGACGATCTCTCCTCCGCCCCGGGGCAGGCGCACCTCCACCACGCCGGTCAGGTTCTGACCGAAATCCAGCACCACCTCGCCCTTGGGGGTGATGATCTTCTCCCGGACGGACAGCCTGTCCACCACGCGGACGGGCAGCACCGCCTCGCCGCGAATCTCGCCGATCCGCCCTGCCGGGTCGAATGCGACCGCATGCCCCAGAGGCCGGGTCGGCGCTGTCAGGTCGATGCTCTCCCCGTTGTAGATCTCGCTCTCCGCGATCTCGCAGGTGGACACAAACCAGCTCTCATCCGTGCCGATCCATTCGTCGCCGTCCTCATACACCAAATGAAGCGCCAGCCGCAGTGCGGTTCTGTCGCCATAAAAATTCGGTTTGTACTGAAAGCCGATGATGCCCTTGTACCAGCCGTTGGCGACCAGCACCTCCAGGCGGTTGAGGCTTTTGAGCTGCGCGGTCACATCGTAGGTCTGGTAGAGCAGCCGATGCTGATAGGCCGTCCACCCCGGCGCGAAGAACTGGTCGCCCACCTGTCCGCCATTCAGCCTGATCTCATAGACCCCGCAGGCCGTGGCATACACGCGCGCGGCCAGCAGCCTGCCCCGAAGCTGGAATTCCCTGGTGAACGCCGGGATGGGACGCAGCGATGCCTCCGCCGGATGGGTGATCCACTGCCCGTGGAAGCCGCTCTCGTCCAGCATGCCCGTTTCAAAGCTGCATGCGCCCAGGTATTCCTGCCCGTCCTCGTCCCAGGCGATCACGTCCACCATGTATTTCGTGAAGGGCTTCAGGGGTTCCCCTTCATACCGGATGTGGATGGACTGATCCGAATGGCGCCGTGTGCTGTCCCACACATCGCTGCACTTATCGCTCACGACGATGCGATACGCCGTCTGATGCAGGTTCTGCTTGTCCGGCGCGAGAAATTTCCAGCTGATCGCCGGTTTTCTTTCATCTATGCCTAACGGCTGCGTCATGTATTCGACCGTTACTTCCAGCTTCATATGTTCCATACCGCCTATCTGCGTATTTCTATGTCCCCCGTCTGGTCACGCCTGATTCCTGTATTCCTTTGGCGTCATGCCAAACTTCTGACTGAATTTCTGATAGAAAAACGCCATATTCTGATACCCGCAGCTTTCTGCGATCTCGAATATCGAGGTGTCTGTGTTGATGAGCATCAGCGCCACACGGTTGAGGCGCTGTTCGCTGACAAGCTCCTGAAAGGACTTTCCCGTTTCCTGTTTCAGCTTCTTGGATAGGTAGGTGGCACTGTAGCCAAAGTGCTCCGCCACATCGCCCAGGGTACAGCTGACACAGTGCTCCTCGATGTACAGGAGCACCTCCGGGACGATGGATCGGCCGGACTTTTCCTTTGACACGTCGCTATCCTCGTCAAAATGGCGGACGGCCTCGATCAGCATCAGGCCGATATGGTATCGGATGGCGCTGGCACTGCCCAGCGTCGGCTCAAGGAATTCGCAGAAGATCCGCTCAAAGGCATAGCGGATGTCCTGATTGTTCCAGCAATGGACGAGCCAATACTTGTCATGGGCCGTCTTCTGCGAGATGATCTCCGCCAGAAAGCCCGTCACCACCTGCACATTGATGAGCGTGGTGAGAAAGGTGGTGCTGAAATAGCGCTTGGGCATGAGGATGTTCATCATCAGGTCGGACTCGGTGGTCTTGCCGATGCTGTGCACCACATTGCTGTCCATGATGCACACATCCCCCTCGCAAAGGTACATGCGCTTGCCCTGGATGACGATCTCCACGCTGCCCGAAAGCAGATAGCAGATCTCGACGAACTCATGCCGGTGCGGTGGCACATTGGAATAGCGGGTATGCTTCGTCACCACCACGTTGAGGAAGTCATACCCCTTGGCGGCATCCTCGTAGCCCGCCACCCCGATGGGCGCGCGGTTCAGGCCCTTTTCCACAAAGACGTAGTTCTCCGCCTCCATCGCATAGTCCGCCTGGATATTCCCCAGATCGGAAGAGACCCCATGCTTTGCTTTGCATTCCAGCTCGTCCTTCGTCATCACCATGAGCTTGGCGCGCAGTTCCTTCGTCTGCATGGCATGTCCTCCCTTCCGGTCGTTGGAGAAAAACGGGGCTGCCGCAGTCGCCTCGCGACAGCCCCCGGGGATCACGCATTCGGCTGATCCCTATCAGCCCGTGGCTTACTTGCCGTACACCGCGCCGGTGAAGACGGGGGTGCGCTGCTCCTCGGGCAGGTCGTTCTGGGCGTAGACATAGGTCATGAAGTCATCCGCCAGCATCGGCCAGGCAGAGGCGTTCTCATACACGATGCCCTCGGCATCCGTGCCCGCGCCGAAGCCATGGGGCACGCCGGACATGGTGTGGATCTCGGCGTAGATGCCCTTTTCACGAACCAGCATGTAGGTGCGGAAGCCCCAGCTCCACAGCATGGTGTCGTTCGCGCCGTAGCAGAAGAAGGTCGGCGGGAACTTCTCGTTGGTGATGACATCGGGGGTGACGGAGTAAACGGCCAGATAGGCGTTGAGGTCAGCGGGGACGGCGTCGATCTCGTCGGGCTGATAGTCCGGCGTGACCGCAGTGGCATTCACGTCACCGGCGAAGATGTCCGCCGCCAGGGAGGTCACGATGCCGCCGTAGGAGAAGCCTGCCGCCGCGATGTGATCGGCCTCGATGCGGTACTTCTCGGCATTGGCGCGGACGATCCTGACCGCACGGGCGATGTCGATGGCACTCTCCTCATCGGAGAAGGGCGCGACGCGGTAGTTCACGATGAAGCACTGATAGCCTTCGGCGTTCAGCGCGAGGGCGACCTCATAGGCCTCCTCGACATTGGAGCGGTACATATGTCCGCCGCCGGCAGCCAGGACGACCGCGCCCTTGGGGGCAACGCTCTCGTCCACCAGCACCTCCAGCATGTAGGGCGCGAAACCGGGTTCATCCGCATAGGCGAAATCCTTGTTCTCGGTGTACTCGGTGACGGTGGGAACCTTGCCCTCCGGCCAGAGGTAGATGCGCTGCGCCTCCACATCGGTGATCGCCATCGCGGCGGCACGCAGGTTGTGGTGTGCGATCAGCATCTCGCGGGCTTCCTCATCGGTGGCCGTGCGGAGCGGGGGGATGCCCAGCGCCAGATACAGCTTCCAGTGGGAATCCAGCAGCTGACGCACATAGGCATGGTCGAAAGAGGTGATGTCGGAGAAAACGGTGGCGTAGTCCTTGTTGAACTCATACTGCTGCCACTGCTCGATGGTCAGCTCGTCGAAATTGGGGTCGCCCGCTTCGGCGATGATCTCCGTGCCGCCCTCCGCGAGCGCAGCGCAGACATTCACAAGCATCAGCATGGCAAGAAGCAATGATACGATCTTCTTCATTTTGCGATTCCTCCTACCTGTGGTTCAGATATGCGTGTTCGTTTCGTCCTGTGCACCGAACTCAACTTGATACCATTTTATCAGCTTGTGCCTTTTCGGGTAATATCGACATGCGCCTTTCTTCATAACAGATTCCGACTTTTTGTTATCTGGTTCAATTTTCGCCAGATACACACCAATCCCCTGCCGCTGACGCGAAAAAAGGCGGACACTGCCTTATGCAGCATCCGCCGGGGGGTGTTATGCGATTAGCCCTTGATCGCAGCCTGAGCAGCAGCCAGACGAGCGATCGGCACGCGGAA
>CAZJOA010000063.1:0-15358 GCA_964547515.1 uncultured Faecalibacterium sp. | reverse complement strand
TGAGCATGAAGGCATCCGAATTGGCCGCGTGGGCTGTGTCCGCCCACGAAAACGGCTGGGTCTACTGGTACGGAACCTGCGGATACGCCTGCACCGAGAGCCTGCTGGCGCGCAAGGCCCGGCAGTACCCCGCGCATTACACCCCCGGGCGGATGGCGCGATACCGCCGCGACATCGCTCAGGGCAGGGTGTGCGCGGACTGCATCGGGCTGTTCAAGGCCTGCGCGTGGGACAGGGACGGCGACATCGCCACCCGCGAGAGTGCCTATGCGTCCAACGGACAGCCCGACATCGGCGCACGCACGGCGCTGAGTCAATGCACCGTCAAGGGGGACATCACCGGCATCCCGGAGATCCCCGGTCTGGCGGTCTGGACGAAGACCGGTGCGCACATCGGCGTGTACGTCGGCAGCGGTGATGTGATCGAGGCGCGTGGCTTTGCCTACGGGGTGCAGCGGAACAGGCTGCGTCAGCGCGGGTTTGTGACCTGGGGGCTGTACCCGTTCGCGGAGTACACCCCCGAGGAGGTCGCGCTGGCAAAATCCGCCGCGAAGGCTGCATCAGCCGTATCCGCACCGGCGTACACCCTGCCGACCCTCCACCCCGGCAGCAGGGGCAACCCCGTGAAGGTGCTGCAATGGCTGCTGAACGAGCACGGACATGCGGCGGGTCAGGCGGACGGCATCTACGGTGCGAAAACCTGCGCGGCCGTGAAGGCCTTTCAGGCGGACAACGGCCTGACCGCAGACGGCATCGCCGGCGCGAAGACCTGGAACAGCCTCATGGCGCAGGGCTGATGTCCTCCGACGGGAAAATGTGATTCTTTTCGCGCGGTCGGCAGGATTTCCATTTTGCAGCGCGAACATTTTCAGCACAATACGCCGAAAGGAGTCCCCCCATGCTGTCGACCCACGGAAATCAGATCGTCTTCCGCAAGCCCCACAGCGTCACGATCATCGAGCCCTATGGCCCGAACTGCATCCGCGTCCGCGCGACCCGCAACAGCACCATCCGCGACGAAAGCTGGACCCTGCTGCCTCCCCTCCCCCTGTCCGCCCCCTGCACCCCCGAGCAGGCCGGGAACACCGCCACCCTCACCAATGGCGACATCACCGTCCAGGTGGAGAACAACAACCCCTGGTTCGCCGGGCGCATGACCTTCCTGCGCAAGGGGAAGGTCATCCTCCGCGAACAATACGAGAATGACCTGGAGAACTCCTTCATCCACACCGAGGGCGACCACTACCGCACCACCGTGATCTTCGAGGCCAACCAGGGCGAACACCTCTACGGCCTGGGGCAGGAGCAGCAGGACTGGTTCGACCGCAAGGGCGGCGCGTATGAGCTGCTCCACCGCAACACCAAGTCCACCATCCCCTACCTGTATTCCTCCCTGGGCTATGGCTTCCTATGGAACAACCCTGCCCCCGGCCGCGTCGAAGTCACCAAGAACCACACCCTCTGGTGCGCTGACAGCACCTATCAGGCGGACTTCCTTGTCTTCGTCGGCGATACCCCCGCCGATGTGGCCAGAATCTACTGCGACCTGACCGGCTATGCGCCCCATTTCCCCGCGTGGGCATCGGGCTTCTGGCAGTGCAAGCTGCGCTATGAGGATCAGGAGGAGCTGCTGGAGGTGGCACGGGAATACGTCCGCCGGGGCATCCCCATCTCCGCCATCGTCATCGACTATTTCCACTGGACGGAGCAGGGCGAATGGAAATTCGACCCGAAATACTGGCCTGATCCCGAGGGCATGTGCCGCGAACTCAAGGCGCTGGGCATCCAGCCCATCGTGTCCATCTGGCCGACCATCAACCCCAGGAGCGAGAACTACCGCACCATGGCCGACGCGGGGATGCTCGTCCGCACCGAGGCGGGACAGTACGGTACGTTTGACTTCTATGGTCAGCAGACCTTCATCGACCCGGGCAATCCCGCCACGCGCGAGCACGTCTGGGAGATTGTCCGCCGGCATTACTTCGACAAGGGCATCCACAATTTCTGGCTGGACGAGGCCGAGCCCGAGGTGCACCCCCAGCAGTTCGGCCACCTCCACTTCTACCAGGGCAACGGCGCACAGACCGCCATGCTCTACCCCTACTACTACGCGAAGATGTTCCACGATGGCCTTCGCGCACAGGGCGAGGAGGACATCATCCTGCTGACCCGCGCCGCCTACCCCGGCAGCCAGAAATTCGGTGCTGCCGTCTGGAACGGCGACATCCCCTCCACCTGGCATGCCCTGCGCCAGAGCGTCATCAGCGGCCTTTCCATGGCCGTCTGCGGCATCCCGTGGTGGAACAGCGACATCGGCGGCTTCTTCAGCGGCGACACACAGGGCGACGACTTCCGCGAGCTCGTCGTGCGCTGGTTCCAGTTCGGCCTCTTCTGCCCCGTCATGCGCCTGCACGGCACGCGCCTGCGCATCCCGGATGCACCCGTGCGCAATCCCGGCATCATCGAGCCCAGCGGCGGCCCGAACGAGATCTGGCGCTTCGGCGACCGCGCGTATGACATCATCCGGCGGCTGATCCTCCTGCGCGAACGCCTGCGCCCGTACATCCACCAGCAGATGGACATCACCTCCCGCACGGGCATGCCCCTCATGCGCCCGATGTTCTATGCCTTCCCGGAGGACGAAAGGTGCTACGAGCTGGACGATCAGTACATGTTCGGCAGCGAGATCCTCTTCGCGCCCATCATGACGCGCGGACAGGTCGACCGCGAGGTCTACCTGCCCCAGGGACGCTGGGTGCTGACCCGCGACGGCAGCGTCCACCCGGGCGGACGGACCGTCACCCTCCACGCCGATCTGGAGGACTTCATCGCCCTTGTCCCCGAGGGCAGTCCCCTCATCGACGTTTTCCGCGCTTGACACCCGAGCAGCATCGGCAACGGTGCTGCTCCTTTTTTGCGTTTTGGCAATCAAAAAGGGCGCTCCGCACCGGCGAAGCGTCCCTATAGTTCACTGAAATGGGGTGTACAACGTGAGCTGCATGATAACATCCATCGGCAGGAGCTTGAGCATCCGCGCGGTCACGGCGGCGGAGAACTGCTTCACCAGCGTACCGAAGGTCGCGGCATCCTCCGAGAGGGCACAGGTCTTGAGCGTTTCGTCCACGGGCGCGATGTTCTCCGCGTTCCCCACCGCAAAACGGATGGTCAGCGGCGATTTGGAGGCCGATCCGCCCAGGCTCACCGCCGCGCTGACATTCGCACCGGTGATGCTCCCCGTGAAGGTCGCGAGGGTCTCCATGCCGTTCTCCGCGAACAGCTTCCCCGACCAGATCAGGCTCTCCTGCGTCGTGGTGACGGTCGCCCGCACCGGATAGACCGCCAGCGGCGCATTCCGCCCGCTGACGCTCGTGAAGCTCTCCGTCTTGGCCGACAGCCACTCCTCTACCTGACCGCTCAGGTAGGTCGCGTTCTCCTCCTGGCTGATGCTGCACCGCAGGCGGCACCAATGGTTCTGCTCGTTCAGCCCCAGCCCCGTCACCACGGTGAACTGCTCCGTCCCCAGGCCGATGGACAGCGTGGCCAGCTGACTCTCCGACCGCATCATCGTGACGGAAATGCCCACCACTTCATTGGCATCATTCTGCACCATGCGGAGGATATAGCTGATCGCCGAGGCATCCGGCAGGTCGACATCCAGGCTGTCCAGCGCCGCAGTCAGCGCATCGGCGAAGTCCTCCGGCAGGAACAGCTCCGTCAGCGCATTGCCCGGCAGCGTCCAGGTCACGCACTGCGTTCCGCCCGCATACGCATCACCGGCGAACACGCCCGTGCTCTGCGTGGGGACGGCATTCGCCAGCGCACTCTGCGCCACAGTGGGATTCGCCGCCCGGAGCGCATACCCCTTGAGCATCGGGCTGACCAGCAGAAGTTCTTCGCCCCTTTGGTGCAGGCTCACCCGAACGGCTTCCGTCCCCGAAAGGCTCAGGCACATTTCCGACGCATCCCCCTGCACGGTGAGATCAAGCCCGAAGCCGTTCATCACCCGTGCAAACAGGCTGACCAGCATTTTCGCCTGTTCCACATATTCTTCTTGCAGCAGGTTCAGCATCGGTTCGGCGCTGCTGAGCAGCAGCGACTCATCCGATTCGGCGGAAATGCTGAACCGGATCGCCTCCGCAGAAGCACAAAGGGGCATGAGCAGTGCCAGCAAAAGGGCTGCGAGCTTCTTCATTCAGGTGCCTCCTTTACGATTCAGGCGAGGACGTTGCGGACTCCGGAAGGATGTCCGCTGAGGACGAGCCCCCGTCGGGGGTGTCAGCCGTTTCAGGCGAGGACGTTGCGGACTCCGGAAGGATGTCCGCTGAGGACGAGCCCCCGTCGGGGGTGTCAGCCGCAGGGACGACCGTGCTCTCCGGCTGCGCGGCATTCAATCCGGCCATGGCGGACACAGCGTTCTCCGTCAGCTGCGCCACCAGAGCCGCCTTTCTTTCGGCGGTCATGTCGGTCAGGCTTTCCGCGCCCGCAGTGGGCAGGTTGGACATGGTCAGCTTGGTGGTGATGCGCAGCACCAGCTCCATGGCGACCTCCGCATCGGGGAGCTTCACCGCGGCGCTGACATTGACCTGCACGGCGCTGTTCTCCTTGAAGCTGTTGTTGCGGTAGTCCGTCGTAAGCTCGATCTGGAGCGGGGTGAAGTCCACATAGAGGTTGCGGAAGGGGTCGTCGGGGCTGAGCATGTCCAGATCAGGCTCGACGGTCAGGGCAAAGGTGGTCGTGTCATGATCCACATAGCCCTCGTCCTGCCACAGGCGATGCCCATAGGTACAGGTATAGCGCGCAGACAGCGAATCCTCCGTCACACCCACATTGGGCGACACACGCAGCGAACCGCTCTGGGCGGTGGTGTTCTCGTCCACGGCGGACTCGGTGGCCGTCAGCGCCAGGGAGCGCTTCGTGCCCGTCAGGGAGATGGTCATTTCGTCGCCGTCCTGGGTGAAGGAGATGCGGTTCATGCCGTCCAGCAGATCGGTATAGGGCAGTCCGAAGGCATCGGCGATCAGCTGACCGATGGGCTGGGTCAGGCTTGCGGGCAGGGCGGGCAGGGGCAGTGCCACCATGGCATGCACCGTATCGCCCTGGGCGGACAATGCGCGGGTGAGAATGACATCGCCCTGCAAAGCCAGCGCGTCGATGCAGGCCTCATAGTAATACAGCAGCGCCGGGTCAAGGTAGGTGGTCTTGACCTCCGGGGCAACCTGCGCGGACAGGAGCGTCAGCAGCTCGCTGTCGTAGAGCATCTGTCCGACGAGGTATTTCGCCTCGGCCTTCAATGCATCCGCCGGAATGGTATAGGTGGCGGACACGGTCACGCCGCCCTCATCGCCCGTCACGAACGCAGGCGTGCCATAGTCGCTCAGCCAGCGGTCGAGGTGCACGAAGTACTTCTCCAGCACGGGCTGCCATTTGTCCGCCCACACCTGCTCCGAAACGCCCAGGAGCTTCGCCACCGCTTCATAGGCGGACGCATTGCCGTTCGCGCCGGGCTGGGTCAGGCTGAGGGGATCGAAGGCGAAGAACAGATCCGCATATTCGCCGCGGAAGACCTGATAGAGCAGGTTGACCTGCGCCACAGGGAGGGTCAGGAGGGTATCGGGCAGCAGCTCACTGGAGAGGTAGAGGGCATCCCCGTCGCCGTAGATCCAGGTCGTGCCGACCTCCTGCTCATTGCTGTTTTCGGCGTAGAGCTTGATCTGCCATTCGTCATCGACGATGGTCTCGGCGTACAGGTCGCCCTGCTTTTCGCCCAGCGCATGGATCTGTATCTCCGTGGCCGTGAAGGGCAAAAGCACATTCAGCCAATCCGCCACACCGGAGGCGGTCAGGCTGACCTTGCCGCGCAGGCCATTGCCGCCCGTGAGCTGACGGAGGAACTTCTTCGGCAGCGTGTTCGCCGTATCCGCCGTTTCCGCCATGGCCGCAGAGAATGCCAGCAAAAACGCCAGCGTCAGGCACAGGATTCGCTTGATCTTCTTCATCGTCACTCAGCCTCCTTGGTTGATTGGGATGCACCCGCGGCATCCAGGATGGCATGCACGGCATCCTCGGGCATTTCGCGGAAGAACCAGTCCCCCTGTGCGCCCATGTACCGGATCAGCGGCCGGATGATGGCGGTGGTGGCGGATTCGCCGATGCGTTCCGTCAGGTCAGCCATTTCCTCCGCGCTGAGCAGGGAGAGATCGACGGTATAGAAGCTGTCCGCCCAGGCGATGCCGTCGGCACGCTTCAGCGACACGGACACGACCGCCGCCTCGGTGGTCTTCCCGGCGAACGACTCCTCCACCGTGATCGTCCCCTCTGCCACGGGGGCTTCCGCAGTCCCGCTGAGCGTCAGGTCGGGCTTCAGCGTCACGGCGCTGTACTTTTCCGCGCCGTTCAGCCTGGTCTGGAAGGTCATGCTGCCGGTCAGGACATCCGCGTCCGCCGTGAAGGCGTTGTTCAGCGCGAATTCCCCCTTGCGGACACTGGTGATGCCGTCCGCCGTCGCGGTATAGCTGTAGCTGCCCTCCAGGGTGCGCTGACCCTTCTTGTTCGTCGTCAGCGTGCGCTCGAAGGTCAGGCTGTTCTTGTTCTTGCCCTTTTTCGCGGGGGACGTCAGCTCCAGGTAGTCCTTGTCCGTTTCGCCGTTATGCAGCTGCTTGAAAACGAGGTTGACGGTGCGCAGGTCGTCCTCAAAGCCGCACACGCCATTGTATTCGGCGCGGAGCAGCTTGTCCTCCCCGGTATAGTAGATGCGGAGGGTCTGCTTGCCGGAGAAGGTCAGCCGGGCGATGATCGACCGCAGCCAGCCGTCGGGACAGGCGGGCAGGAGCAAGCCGGGCAGCGCATCCGCCTTGGACGCAGGGACGGTATAATCATAGCGGTAGTCCGCCTGACCATAGCCGGAAATGCTCTGGGTGCTGGATGAACGCTTGCCATAATCGGCCAGAACCGCCGGGATGCCGTCCATCAGCACGCGGCCGTCAGCGATCAGCGTCTCGCCATCCCTGTCCAGCCCCAGGAGCGCATACACATCCGTCACGGACACATCCGCGCCCAGCAGCGCCGTCAGCGGATCGTCCGCCGCCTGATAGGTGGTATCCGGCACGCAGGAGAGCTGCGCTTCGCTGCCGCGATAGGTCAGGGTCAGCAGCGGCTCGTCCGCCAGGAGGATGCCCACGCTGCCCGCATTCGCCCCCGTGACCAGGTGCAGGGACAGCGCATCGGTGATGGGGGTGAGCATCGCCAGCCGATCGGCATCGAAGGGCTGATGAGCCGTCACCTTCGCCGAAAGCAGCACTTCCAATGAAAGCGATTCGGTCTCCCAGTCCTGCGCGTGGTCGAGGAAGGACACCTCCGCCCCCGCAGCGGTCATCATCAGTAACAGCAGGGAGAGGCAGAGCGCCATCGTCCTCTTCATGATGTGCATCGTGCTTCACTTTCCTTTCAGGGAATGCTGACGGCTTCCTCGGCGAAGCGGCGGACGGTGTCCTTCACCCGCTCCGGATCGTCCATCAGGTTGATCCGCGCCCGGAGCTGTGCCGCGCCGCGCAGACCGTGCACATACCAGCCGATGTGCTTGCGCATTTCGTTGACGGCGACGCGCTGCGGCTTCCAGCCCAGGAGCATGTCATAATGGCGCAGGGCGGTGGCGATCTTTTCCTCCGCCGTGGGGGGGACGAATGCCTCCCCGGCCAGGCGCTGCCGGATCTCGCGGAAGAGCCACGGATTCCCCATCGCGCCGCGCCCGATGAGCAGCCCGTCCACCCCCGATTCCGCCAGATGACGCACCGCATCCTCGCCGGTGAAGATGTCACCATTGCCGATCACGGGGACGCGGACGGCCTCCTTCACCCGGCGAACCCATTCCCAGTCCGCCGTGCCGGAATACTGCTGCATGCGCGTGCGCCCATGGACGGCGATCTCCGTCACGCCGCAGTCCTCCGCCATTTTCGCCATTTCCACCACATTGATATGGTCGCTGTCCCAGCCCAGGCGCATCTTGACCGTCACCGGCAGATGGCTGGCCTTCACCACCGCACGCAGGATCTTCTCCGCATTGTCGGGGGTACGCATCAGCCCGCTGCCCTCGCCGGAGGATGCCACCTTATGCGCCGGACAGCCCATGTTCACATCCACCCCGTCGAAGCGTCCCATGGCGGACAGCTCCTCGGCGGCGCGCGCCATCAGATCGGCCTCCTTGCCGAAGATCTGCACGGACAGGCGGGGTTCATCCGGATGTCGCTCGATCAGCGACACCGTCGCCGGGTGATTCCGCGGCGCGTACACATAGCCCATCGCGCTGACCATCTCGGTCGTGGCCATTTCGCAGCCCTGCTCATAGCACAGCAGGCGGAAAGGCCAATCGGTGATGCCGGCCATGGGAGCCAGGCGGATGCTCGTCATGCCTGCTTCCTCCCGGGGAAGAGGGCAATGCGGCGTTCCGCACGGGCATAGGGCACAAGCGCGACGGTCTGCACGTCGCCGGTGGTCTCGGGCAGGACGGGGATGTCCGCCGCGTTGCCGCCGCGCATTTTCCAATCCCGGACCGTATTGAGGGTCGCCAGGACGCGCCCTTCCTCCTGCACGGCGGACACCAGCGCCTTATGCCAATCCGCCCCCTGCGCGTCCAGCGCCATCACCACCGGCCCGCGCAGCACATACCGCCCCTGATGGTGGCCTTCCACCACCTGGAGCGCCTGATCGAAGGTCAGCAGGATCGTATCGCCGTCGTTCCACTGGTGCGTCAGCCGCAGGGAGGCATCCGCCTTCGCCCCGATGGCTTGCCCGTTGACCGCGGCCTGGAAGCCCACGCTCCAGCCCGGCACGCGCAGGGTCAGCGTGGCCTTCACCGGCTGCTTGCAATGCACGCCGATGCTGACGCCCTTGGCGACGGTGTTCACCGTGAGCACCAGCAGCCCCTCCCCCACCGGGACGGCATAGCGCCCGGGCAGATACAGGTTCAGCATCGCGCCATCGGCACAGGCGGACACAGCGCTGGACATCAGCGCCGCATAGCCGCGGGTCAGGCGGGTCAGCGCGCGGTGATCGTGGTCGGCCTCCACATGGAAGCAGCCGTCGAAGGCATCATTCAGCGCATTGACGCGCTGGAAGGCCGCCAGCTTCCCGCCGGACAGGCATGCGGGCAACGCATTGTAGGCCATGCGTTCCAGCGCGTCCCACGCCCAGGCGGCATGATCCGCCTTCGCCGCCGCACACAGCGCCTCAGCCCATGCGCCCAATGCCGCCGTGGACACCGCTTCCGCAGGGGAAGTGCCCTCCAGCAGCTCATCGGAGGTCAGTCCGCCGCAGATCGCACCATGATAACGGCTGAGGCGTTCCCAGCCGTTGCGTGCCGCATTCAGCTCCGTCGCAGAGCCGGAACGCCAGCCCTTCGCCATCGCCCCCCGTGCGCCGTCCGCCAGCTTTTCGGCATGGCTCGTGCGCAGCAGCTGGGGATAATAGTCCTCGCGGGTGGTGCTGCGGCCGATGCCGTCGGTCAGCTCCTGATGGGTGACGGTACGGCTGGTGGGACGCTGACTGCTGACCGTATTGAGCACGCCCGCCCAATTCAGCGTGGACGCGGAGATACGTTCGACCAATGTCAGCGCGGCGGACTTGCCGGTGACGCGGTAGAAATCCTCCAGCAGAGTCAGGAAGTCCGCCGGGTCTTCCCACAGGGCGACGGCCATGTCCTCCGCATGCTGCGCCGCATAGGCAAAATAGCGGCTCATCCGCTCCAGCAGCGACTTCTCCGGCGCGTACTCATACAGCGCCCACGCCGCACGCAGCAGCTGGACACATTCGGCATTCGTCATGGGGAACGAACCGTCGTCCCGCTGGGTGTCCAGCAGGGCGCGGAGCTTGGCCGTCACCGGCTCATCCTCGGGCTTGGCCGTGACGATGCACGCCAGGCGGAAAGCGCCCTCCAGCGTGGGGACATCCTCCGCCTGAGCGGTCAGGGCGTAAAGGCGGCGCAGCGCTGCGCTCTCCATGCGCACCAGACCCGCAGAAAGTGCCTGACTGTTCATGGCCGTCAGGGGCGCCTTGTCAAGGATCGGCTTCAGGGGCATTTCGGCATCCTCCAATAATCAGCATAATAAACCATCATTTATTATAGCGCATTTTGCCGGAAACTGCAATGATAACATCTGTAAAATGTGCAGGACAGCAAAAAAGCGGAGCAATTTCCTGCTCCGCGATGTCAGCCGTTCAGCCGACGATGTTCATGCTGATGCGGTCGTCCGGGATGTCCCGCTCGGCATAGGGTGTGTCCATCTCGCCCACGGCCAGGCCGCATGCCGGTGTGAAGCCCTCGGGGATGCCCAATTTGCGCGTCAGCTCCGCATTGTTCGCCAGTGCCGCGACGCAGCCCCAGATATGGCACGCCCCGACCCCTGCGTCCACCGCTGCCAGCGCCATGTCCTGCGCGATGATCGCCGCATTGGAATAGCCTACGTTGTTCGCCGTCGTACTCGACACGATGATGAGTTCCGGCGCGTTGTACAGGAACTTGCGGCGCTCTCCGCCGAAGAGCGCGGCGGTGTTCTCCTCGATCGCGTCAAGCATTGCGGGATTCGTCACCACGGTGAGGTGGACGGAATCATACCGACCCATGCCGACGGGCGATGCGTTCGCCGCGTGGATGAGCTGCGCATGCACCTGGGGCGAAACGGGTTTGCCATTGAATTGGCGGATGGACTTGCGGGTGTTGAAGACGCGATTCAGTTCCATGGAAAGACCTCCTCATGCTTTTTTCAATTCGGACGCAGCCCAGGCGGCATGCTCCGCCACCACGGGCGAGGGATGGGTGCTGAGCTTCTCCAGCGCCGGGAGCAGGGTCATGTCCCCGCTGCATCCGGCCAACAGGCAGCTCTGCCCCAGGACACGGTTCGGGAGGGTCAGGTTCACGCCGATGCGCGGTCGCAGCGCAAGGGCGGACGCCTTCGGTTCTGTCAGCAGAGGGGCAAGCGGCTGACCCATCGGCTGAGCGGCGGCAGGCGGCGCATTATGCGGACACGCCCGCTGACACAGGTCACACCCGATGAGCATCGTGCCCATCTTCGCCCGCAGCCCTTCCGGCACGGGCTTGCCGCTCATCTGCCAGTTGCGCAGGCAGCGTTCCCGGTGGAACGCGCCGCCGTCCAGCGCTCCGGTGGGACAGGCAGCTTCGCAGCGGCGGCAATCGCCGCAATGCAGCGGCTGACTTTCCGTCAGCAGATGATGGGTCGGCGGGATGTACCGCGTCAGCGTCAGGGTCTGGACGTGGAAGCGGCTGCCCGCGTCCGGCAGGTAGGAGAGCGTGCTGCGCCCCTGGGTCAAACCCGGCAGACGGGCGAAAATGGGCTTCAGCCGGATGTCGTCCCGCAGGGTGACACCGTCCGCCCCATGCCGTCCGGCGATGTCCGCCGCCGCCTCATAGGCCTGCTGGGACGCAAAGTAGTACGGGTGAATCCACGCGCCGGACAGAGCCGCGTCCTCCGCGCGGTAAAAGCGGAACGCCAGCACGATGGTCGGGCATCCGGGTTCGCCGCATTCCGCGCCGTCCAGCGCCATCACGCGGTCGAAGCCCCTTGCCTGCAATTCGGCGATGATGTCCACCCTGCGTCCCCCTCCCCTCATTCGGGAACAGGGAGAGCCCTCCTTCCAGAAGACCCTCCCCGCTATTTCCGTTTTTACTTCGTGCCAAACAGGCGGTCGCCCGCATCGCCCAGGCCGGGCACGATGTAGCCATGGTCGTTCAGGTGATCGTCCAGACCCGCGACGTAGATGTCCACATCGGGATGATCCGCCTGCACCTTCGCGATGCCTTCCGGCGCGGCGATCAGGTTCACCAGGCGGATGTGCTTGCAGCCGCGCTTCTTCAGCAGGGTGATGGCATCGGACGCGCTGCCGCCGGTGGCCAGCATGGGATCAAGCAGCAGCAGCTCGCGCTCGGGCGCGTCCACGGGCAGCTTGCAGTAGTATTCGACGGGCTCGAGGGTCTCCGGATCACGATACAGGCCGATGTGCCCGATGCGGCACGCGGGCACCATACGCATCACGCCGTCCACCATGCCCAGACCCGCACGCAGGATCGGCACGATGCCCATCTTCTTGCCGGCGAGCATCTTCTGGGTCGTCTTGCCCAGGGGCGTTTCGATCTCCACATCGGTGGTCGGGAGGTCACGGGTCACTTCGTAGACCATCAGCATGGAGATCTCCTCCAGCAGCTCGCGGAATTCCTTCGGCCCGGTGGTGGTCTGACGCATAATGGTCAGCTTATGCTGGATCAGCGGATGGTTGAAAACATGAACCTTGCTCATTGGAAGCGCCTCCTCATATCTCTTGCACGGAATTGGGGTGAAAACAGGGTTTCCTTCTGCGATTATACTCCATTTTCGTCCGGCGCGCAACCCCCTTTTGTGCCGCCGGATGCATTCTTGACAGCGCCCGGGGAAATACCTATAATAATGTTATCATGAACGGAGGCATATGCGCCATGTCCATTCCCTACAGCCGGTATGTTTTCGGCAATGTCCCCTGGTACAGCGTGCTGATCCTCTGCGGCATCGTGACCGCATTCCTCCTTTGCGAGCACGAGGAAAAACGCCGCGCTCTCCGCCCCGACACGGTCATCGACCTGGCCTTCTGCGTCGTCCCCCTGGGGCTCATCGGCGCAAGGCTCTACTACGTCGCCTTTCAGTGGCCGGTCTTCGCTGACGATCCGCTGAGCATCCTGCGCGTGTGGGAGGGCGGACTGGCCATCTACGGCGGCATCATCGGCGGACTGATCGGCGTGCTGCTCTTTGCGCAGCACAGGCGGATGAATCCCTTCCTGCTGACAGATGTGGTCGTGCCGGGTCTGGCACTGGCGCAGGGCATCGGGCGATGGGGCAATTACTTCAACATGGAGGCCTATGGCCGGGAGATCACCGACCCCGCGTGGCAGTTTTTCCCCATAGGCGTGCAGATCCCCGCCGACACGGGGCATGTCTGGCACATGGCGACCTTCTTCTACGAATCCTGCATCGACGTGCTGATCTTCGCCACGCTGTGGTTCGTCATCCGCAGGCGCAGCAAAGCCCCCGGCACGGTCACGCTCTGGTATCTGCTGCTCTACGGCTGCGGACGCGCCCTCATCGAGGGGCTGCGGACGGACAGCCTCATGCTCGGGCGCTTCCGCGTCAGCCAGCTGCTCAGCCTCGCGCTGGCGCTCTTCGCCGCAGGGATGCTCATCATCCTCGCCATCCGCCGCAAAAACACTGCAAAGGAGGACGGCTCATGCCTTCCACGCCCCTGAAGAACCTGCTCTACCGGGCGGCGCTCCCCTTTTCCGCGCCCTCGCCCCACAAGCAGATGAAACACATCGAGCTCGGCCGTCCATTGGTGCATCTCCCCTACTATGAGCATCTGCTGGTGAAGCACCATGTCCTGGGGGCATCGCTGCTGCTCACCGACGGCCGCGAAACCGCACAGGTGCACACCTCGGTGTATGCACCGCGCCATGTCGCCCAGGAGGACACGCTGTATCGGGTCGCGTCCATCACCAAAATGGCCACGGCACTGGTGACGCTCCTGTGCATCGGTGACGGGATGTTCACGCTGGACACGCCCATCCGCCGCATTCTGCCCGAAACGGCACACGCTGCCGTGCTGGACGGCATGACCGTCCGCCACCTGCTCTGCCACACCTCCGGCCTGCGCGACACGGCGAACCTCGACCGTGCCCTGCAGGAGGGGCGACCCTACGACGACCTGCTGGGGGACCCGCTCATCCTCGGCAGCGCCCCCGGGGCACAGATGGCCTACTGCAATTTCGGCTTCGGGCTGATGGGCTGCATCCTCGAGCACGTCACCGGCATCTGCATCAGCGAGCTGTTCCGTCAGCGGCTGTTCGAACCGCTGGATATGCGCGCCACACTGGATGCGTCCACGCTGGACGAAAGCCGGATCATGCCCATCAGCCGTGTGCTGCCCTACCGCAGGGACGGCGACGTGACCATCACCCGGCTGGGGCGCATTCCGCTGGACGTGCCCGACCCCCTGCGCCATTACGGGCACACCGCCGGGGCGATGTACACCGATGCGGCATCCCTGAGCCACCTGCTCGACCTCATCGGGGGAAAGGGGGTCTTCCGCGGGAAGCGGCTCATCCCCGAGACGCTCATGGCCGAAATGACCCGGCAGCAGGCATCCACCGCCACACGCGTCTATGGCCTGGGACTGGTGCTGCTGGATCGCCCCGGCATCTCCGACCAGCGCCTGCTGGGGCATCAGGGCTTTGCGTATGGCTGCGTGGACGGCGCGTTCATCGAGGCTGACTCCGGGCGCAAGGTCATCCTCCTCAACGGCGGCGCAAGCGAAGCCCGCAACGGTCGGCTCGGCCTGGTCAATCAGGACGTGCTGACCTGGGCGTTCCGGAAGGAGTTCCCCGCATGGACGTGATCACCGCCATCCGCAAGGAACGCAGCCGTTACCGCATCACCGTCAACGACAGCGAGAGCCTTCTCGTGCCCGTCAGCCTCCTGCGGGAACGCCCCCTGTCCGAGGGGCAGACCATCGACCTGGAGGAATACGACCAGTGGCTGATGGTGCGCCAATACCGCTTTGCGCTGGATCGTGCGGTGGGCTGTCTGGCGACCCGCGACCACAGCAAACACGAGCTCGAGCAGAAGCTGCTCCGCGCCGGGTATCGCCCCTGCACGGTCGAAATGGTGCTCTACAAGCTGGAGAAGGAGCACCTGCTCAACGACGCAAGCTTCGCGCGGCAATGGGTGGAGGCGCGTTCCACCCGCAAGCTGGGCAAGAACCGCATCGCGCAGGAGCTGCGCCGCAAGGGGGTGTCCGCCGAGGAGGCGGAGGAAGCCCTCGGGGGCATCGACGAGGAGGATCAGCTGTCCGGGGCGGTCGCATTGGCGGAAAAGGCCGCCGCCCGCGTCAAGCCCGGGGAGGAGCGCCGCAAGACCGCCAGCCGGATCGCCGGGATGCTCGCCCGCAGGGGCTATCCCTGGGACATCGCCCGCGAAGCCATCAGCCGCGTCCTGGATGCGGAATTGGGGCATCACTAAACTCTTTTTTCTCATTCACTGCTACGGAAGTCCAAGTACAAGGCCGCTTTCGCGCGTCGAAAGCGGCGGAAAGCCGCCGGGGGGGAAAGCAAGTTGTGGCTTTCCCCCCCCGGCCCCCCCCGAGTAATCGGCAACGTGTAGTAAAGGCGGCTGCATATCTTGGCGGCTCAGGATGCGTGGGATTGCTTTGAATTCATAAATTGGCAAGTAGTCTTATCTCTTCAAAGTTGTGAGAAAAACGAGGAGGCAATCCCCTAAGGTCGCGCTTGCGCGACGAGCGGGCAGCGATTGCTTGCAATCGCCCCGCGAAG
>CAZJOA010000062.1:9633-15372 GCA_964547515.1 uncultured Faecalibacterium sp. | reverse complement strand
CCCCCAACGTTTCGGATACACCTTTGTCAGTCTTTCAGGGTGCTTTTTAAAACACTTAGCTACACGATGCGCAAGTCACCAAAATGTCACAAATAATTCCGAATAAGTTGATGTTTTCCGGGGAAGAAAACCGGAGGAAGGATCGTTATATGGATGAACGAGATCAATCACGGAAGGAGGCCGCACAGATGGAGCAGGCGCTGTATTGCACCGCAGCCCGTCAGGAGGACTTGTCCGCCTACTACAGCGAGCTGTACGAGCTGTACGCGACGGATGTGCTTCGCATGTCCTATTTCTATCTGGGCGACAGGCAGAAGGCCGAGGACGTGACACAGGATGTGTTCGTCCGGCTGATGACGAGCAATCCGCCATTGCAGCCGGGAAAGGAAAAGGCCTGGCTGCTCAAGGTGGCGATGAACCGCTGCCGCGATCTGTGGCGCGGCGCGTGGCTCAAGCGCGTCGTGCTGGGCGGGCCGACCTTCGAGCTGATCCCTGCGCCGGATGAATTCAGCCGCATCGGCGATCAGCAGGAGATGATGTCCGCCATCAACAGGCTGCCCGCCATGTTCAAGGAGGTCATCCTGCTGTATTACTATCAGGGCTACGGCATCAGCGACATCGCCGAGATGATGGAGCTGCCCGAGGGCACGATCTCGTCGCGGCTTTCCCGTGCACGCAAAAAACTCGAAGAAGTATTGACAAAAGGAGGCGAGGAATCATGAAGCAGACAGACACCCGGCGTCCCGACATGGATCAGCTGCTGCGTGACCTGCCCCGTCAGGCCGATTCAGCCTTGGGCGGACTGAATGCCACACCGTTCCTCAAAGCAAAGATCGACCGTGCCGCCCATGAGAAGCGGCATCGCTCCCCCGTCGTCCTGATGCGCTGGCTGCCCGCCGTCACCTGCGCCGCATTGGTGCTGGTGCTCGCGCTGACCTTCATCCCCATGGAGAAGCAGCCCCCCCAGCTCATCACGACCAACGCCCTGGGCCCCACCAGTGCCCCCACCGGCAAGCTCTCCGGCGACCTGAGCAAGGGCTCGCTCTTCATCACCCAGAGCGCTTCCGCTCCCGGCTATCGCAGCATCTGGTCGGATGTCTCCGACGGTGCCTTCCCCCTGATCGGCCTGAACGGCAAGTACTACCGCATGCTGACCAGCCCCAATCAGGTCAGCGATCGCCTCTTGGGCGCTCAGGTGGCCTCCATCGATGAGTTCACCACCGAGCCATCCCTCTCCGGCACGGATGTGACGCTGTCCAACGCGGCGGCTTCCGGTGCGGCGGTGTACGGCATCAGCGGTGTGTCCGCCGATACCCTGGTGGCCGCCGAGGTCAACGGACACATGCGCCTGTTCCAGCGCGTCAGCTTCAACGGCAACGCCCTGCGCGGCAAGGAGAAGCTGTCCAGCACGCTGGACATCGCCGGGCGGGTCATCGCCATGGAGCTCAGCGGCGTGGGCACGGTCACCGACCCCGACACCTGCGCGGTGCTCTTCGCGACGCTGACGGACAATGCGTCCTTCGAATCCCGCGGGAGCATCTCTTCCCGTCAGGCGCTGCTGATCGAGCTGGACAACGGCCTGGTCTTGCAGATGGCGGTCAAGGGGGACTCTCTGGCGGCCTGCGGCGTGTGGAGCTGCCCGGAGTTCTTTGAGCAGTTCGAGGCGCATTGCAACTGATACTAATTTACGTCTAAAACATAGCACCGAGCATAGTGGATTTTTTGTTCTGGCAAAGCTGAGTGCAGCGAGGCGTACTGGATGTACGCGCGAGCGGAACGAAGCAAAGCCAGGGCGGAAAAGACACTGTGCGAATGATATGGTTTAGATGAAAATTAGTATGAATACCAATTCTGCCGTCCTTGCCTGTGCAGGGGCGGTTTTTTGCCTTTTCCGCAAAAAAAGTTTTCGTCCGCGTGAACCTTTCGTCCGCATTTTGCGACTGTATCGGTGAAATGCATTTCAGCCATGATTTCTTCGGGGAAGGAGGATGCCCATGGAGGCCTTCGAGCAGGTGTACGCCGAATGCCGCGGCGCGGTGGAGCGCTTCATCCGCTTCCGCATCGCCCATCCGGCGGACGCGGAGGACGTCATGCAGGAGGTCTTCTGCGCGGCCGTCAGCGGTTATCCCGCGCTGCGCGACAAGACCAGCGCCCGCGCATGGATGATCGGCATCGCGCGCAACAAATGCACCGACTGGCTGCGGCGAAAGTATCAGCGCAACGAGATCACGCTGACGGACGAGATGCCCATCGCGGTCATTCCGCCACGCTTCGGGCTGACGCGCGACAGCCTGGTGCAGGACACCCTGGCGCGGCTGCGTCCGCAGGATCAGCAGATGCTCCGGCTGTACTATTGGCAGGAGCTGCCCCAGCAGGAGATCGCCCGTCGTCTGGGGCTTCCGCTGGGCACGGTCAAGAGCCGCCTGCACACCGCCCGCGAGCACTTCCGCGATGCCTTCCCCGCCCGACCGAAAGGAGAACAGCCAATGAAAACGATCATGCCCCTTCGTCTGCCCGATTACACCATCCAGCCCTCCGACATGCCGCCCTTCGCCTGCAAATGGGAGGAGCTGATGGGCTGGTTCATCGTCCCGCGCGTGGGCGAAAAGCTCTCCTGGGCGATGTATGACTTCCCGGAGCGCACGCGCACCGAGGAGGATCACCTCACCGTGACGGGGCGCGCCTGCATCCACGGTCTGGAGGGCGTGGAGATCCAGGTGGAGACCAGCGACCCCATGCCCTGCAACCAGACCGGCGATGACGAGGAGTACGTCCAGCGCTCCTTCATCGCCCAGCTGACGGACGACCACTGCCGCATCCTCGCCGAAACGCACACCCAGGGCGGCGTCAAGCAGACCTTCACCTACCTGGACGGGGATGAATTCCTGCAGAACTGGGGCTTCGGCGAGGACAACTGCGGCAACGAGACCGACCTGCACGCCAAGGGCATCATCACGCGAGAAGGCGATGTGCTGACCGTCCGTGAGGGCCTGACCGAGGCCATGGACGTGGTGGGACGCTACACCGTCGGGATTGGCGGGAAAAGCTACGACACCCTCTGCGTGGTGATGCACGAAAAGTACATGGGCGGCATGGTGTCCGAGCAGTTCATCGATCGCAACGGGCGGACGGTGCTCTGGCGGCGCTTCAATGCGGATGACTGGCATCAGGCACACTACGGCCGCACCTGGTCGGAGATGCTGCCCGATGCCGAGACACTCACCGTCAACGGCAAGAAATACGTCCACTGGTATGACTGCATCACCAGCTACATCCTGTGACGAAGCGCCCCACGCGAATTCAGCTGACTGAGAAAATGTAAATTTGTCTGCCCCGCCCCCTTGACAATACGCCGAAAAACAGGTATACTGTAACGGCTGTGAAGTTAGCAATGCAGGGTTTCTATGCCCTGATATACAAAACGTGAGGAGTGTTGTCACATGTTCCATACCTACCAGCCCAAGAAGCGTCAGCGCAGCAAGGTGCACGGCTTCCGTGCCCGTATGTCCACCAAGAACGGCCGTCGCGTGCTGTCCGCCCGTCGCCGTCGTGGCCGCAAGGAGCTGACCGTCTGATCGCGGTCATCCCCCATTTCTGCTCTGTGGATGAAGCCCGCCCGTGTGCTATGTGCATGTATCGGGCGGGCTTTTCCTTGTGTATGCCGTCATCCTGCACCGGCATATCCCCTCTCGCTGCATAAAGGGAGTCAACCATGGAAAGACAGTATCGGCTGCAAAAAAACAAGGCGTTCCAGTATGTGTATCATCGCGGAAAGAGCGTCGCTTGTCGGGATCTGGTCATGCTCTTTGCCAAGGGCAAGGGCATGAAGGTCGGTTTTTCCGTCAGCAAAAAGGTGGGCAACGCCGTGACCCGCAACAGGGTCAAGCGTCGCCTGCGTGAATGCTTCCGGCCCTATCTGGGGGGCGTGAAAAACGGCCTGTACGTCATCGTCGCCAGACCTTCAGCCGCGGAGGCCACCTTTCAGTCGCTTCAGCGTGATGTGCGCTATCTGCTCAAAAAGCAGAACGTGCTCTCCCCCGCCCTGCATCAGGAGCAGAACGCCCCTGTGCAGCCCCGGCACTGATGGGGTATCGCGCCATGAATCGGTCTTTTCTCTCCAGCGCCATGCTGAAGTCCATCGACTTCTACCGCCGCAGCATCAGCCCCTCCAAGGGCGGACCATGCTGCAGCTTCGTGCCCACCTGCTCCCAGTATGCGCAGATCGCCATCGAGCGCTACGGGGCTGTCAGGGGCGGACGATTGGCGGTCTGGCGGCTGATGCGCTGCCACCCCTGGAGCAAGGGCGGATACGACCCCGTGCCCGATGACCCGTGCATCACCATGAAAAAAGAATAGGAGGCACCCCCCAGATGAATGACTTCCTCAAATCCATCCTGGACGGCATCCACATGCTCATCCCGAGCTACGGCTGGTCGCTGGTGGCGTTCACGCTGCTGATTAAGCTGTGTCTGCTGCCGCTGGACTACAAGTCCCGCAAGGGTATGCGCAAGATGTCCTCCCTGGCCCCCAAACAGGCCGAGCTCCAGAAGAAGTACGGCCATGACCAGGAGAAGCTCAACCGCAAGCTCCAGGAGCTCTACAAGAAGGAAGGCGCCAGCCCCATGTCCGGCTGCTGGCCGATGCTCATCACCATGCCCATCCTCTTCGCCATGTTCGCCGCGATGCGCTACATGGCCAACGAGCAGCTGGTGCAGCAGACCTTCGACATCCTCATCCACGGCGAACCCGTGATGGAGCCCTTCCTGTGGATCAAGAACCTCTGGATGCCCGACAGCCCCTTCTCCGCCGCCTGGCCGAATCTGCAAAGCCTGCAAACCGTCGAGCAGAAGCAGTGGCTCGCCATCTTCAACAGCCTGTCCACGGAGGACATCGCTGCCCTGGCCGCTGCCATCAACATCCCCGACCTGAGCGCCGCGTCCTTCCTGAGTGACGGCGGTGTCCTCAAGGAGACCATCGCCGCCATCGGCAACACCCTGACCGCTCTGCCCGCCTATACCGAGCAGACCGCCGTCGTCCCCTACCTGCGCATCAACCTGCTCATCACCGAGCTGGCCGTCGTCAACGGCTACAACGGCTTCTTCATCCTGCCGATCCTGTCCGCCGTCAGCCAGTTCGTCATGACCAAGCTCCAGAATGTCAACAATCCCCAGCCCGCCCCCGCCGCCAACGACGAGAAGGCCCAGCAGCAGCAGGCCACCAACGGCTTCATGAAGTGGTTCTTCCCCATCTTCTCGCTGTGGATCTGCTCCAGCTCCAACGCCGCCTTCGCGCTGTACTGGGTCGTCAGCAACCTGTTCAGCCTCATCACCACCCAGCTCATCAACTGGAAGCTGGATCGTGCGGACAAGAAGGCTGCGGAGAAGCCCGTCCTGTCCAATGGCAACCTGAAGTAACTGTTTCGGAGAGTTCAAGGGAGATAATAACGATGAAGAATTACGAAGCGACCGGCAAAACCTACGAGGATGCGCTGGAGAATGGCCTGACTGCCCTGGGTGCGACCATCAGCGATGTGGACATCACCGTCCTGGAGGAGGGCAGCAAGGGGCTGTTCGGCCTGTTCGGCTCTCGTCCCTACAAGGTTCGCCTGACCATGAAGGCCGTGGAGGACGATCCCCTGGCCGACCTGTTCAAGAAGGAAGAAAAGAAGCCCGCGCCCCGTCAGGAGCGTCAGCCTGTGGAGCGCAAGCCCGCCGAGAAGAAGGCCGAGCAGCCCAAGCC
>CAZJOA010000062.1:0-9533 GCA_964547515.1 uncultured Faecalibacterium sp. | reverse complement strand
CAAGCCCGCCGAGAAGAAGGCCGAGCAGCCCAAGCCGGAGAACCGTCCCGCGCCCGTGCAGCGCAAGGCCAAGCCCGCGCCCAAGCCGGTGAAGCCCGTCGAAGAGACCGCTGCGCCCGTGGAGGCCGCCGTGGTGAACACGCCCGTGGAGGCCGTCGAGGCGAATGAAGCCATCGAGGCCATCGAGACTGTCGATGCCACGGAGAACGCCGAGTCCGCCGACGTGAAGAAGCCCCGCAGCCGCAATCGCAGCCGGAATCGCCATCGCGGCGAGAAGAAGCCCGCCGAAGCGGCGGAAAGCGCGTCCGCCGAGGAGCGCAAGCCCCTGCCCCCCAAGGAGATCAAGCCCATCGAGAAGCCCGTCATCACCATGATCCCCGACGATCAGGTGGACGCGGAGTCCCCCGCCGGCAAGGCCAAGGCCTTCCTGGCTGAGCTGACCACCCTCATGGGCGTGAACGTCGAGATCGCCGTGGGTACGGACACCGAGGGCAATGTCTTCGTGCAGATGACCGGCGACACCCTGGGCATCCTCATCGGCCGCCGCGGCGAGACGCTGGATGCCATCCAGTACCTGACCAGCCTGCGCGTCAACCACGGTCAGGAGAGCTACACCCGCGTGACCATCGACACGGAGAACTACCGCGCCAAGCGGGAGGACACCCTCATCCGCCTGGCCAACCGCATGGCGAACCGCGCCGTCAAGACCGGCCGCAAGGTCAGCCTGGAGCCCATGAACCCCTACGAGCGCCGCATCATCCACAGTGCCCTCCAGGCCAATGAGGCGGTGGACACCCATTCCGAGGGCGAAGAGCCGAACCGCCACGTCGTCATCACCCTGCGCAAGTAAATATGCCGCGCTGCGCCGCCCCACACCGGGACGGCGCACTTTTTTCGTCCCATTTCGCCAGAAAATTCTCAAAAGCTATTGACACAGCCCCCCACATATGATTTAATATCATCGTTTGCAGGTTTAGTTTTGCTAAACTTCAAGACGCAATATTGCCTTTACGCGCAAGGAGGTTGAGCGCTGATGGACATCGGCGAAAAGCTCCGCCAGCTGCGCTTGCAGCGTGGGCTGACCCAGGAGGACATGGCCGACCGGTGCGAATTGTCAAAGGGCTTCATCTCCCAGGTGGAACGCAACCTGGCCTCGCCCTCCATCGCCACGCTGACGGACATGCTGGAATGCCTTGGCTCATCCCTGAGCCTGTTTTTCTCCGAGGACAAGGACGAGAAGATCGTCTTCACCCCCCAGGACATGTTCGTCAAGGAGGACGCGGAGGCCCTCCATGGCGAGATCACCTGGCTGATCCCCGATGCACAGAAGAACTCCATGGAGCCCATCCTCATCGAGATGAACGAGGGCGGCGAAAGCGATCCCCTGCCCCCTCATGAGGGCGAGGAGTTCGGCTATGTGCTGCAAGGCACGATCCACCTGGTCATGGGGGACAAAAAGACCCGCGTGCGCACCGGCTGCAGCTTCTGCATCCACCCGCGCGAGACCCATCGCCTCGTCAACGCCGGGAAATCCCGCGCAAAGGTGCTGTGGGTGTCCAATCCGCCCATATTCTAAAACTTGTAAGGGAGAATCGCCCATATGAATAACGAACAGCTCAACGAGCGCATCAAGAAGGTTCGCGAAAAGGATCACCTGATCGACCTGCTGGGTGTCAGCAAGGAATATGATGGCGTGCGGGTGCTCAAGGACATCGACCTGTATATCCGCAAGAAGGAATTTCTGACCCTGCTGGGGCCGTCCGGCTGCGGCAAGACCACCACGCTGCGCATCATCGGCGGCTTCGAGACCCCCACGGAGGGTGCGCTCCTCTTTGAGGGGCAGGAGATCTCCGCCCTCCCCCCCTACAAGCGCCGCGTCAACACCGTCTTCCAGAAATACGCGCTCTTCCCCCACCTGAACGTCCACGACAACATCGCCTTCGGCCTGAAGCTCAAAAAGATGCCCAAGAAGATGATCGAGGACAAGGTGGAACAGATGCTGGAGCTGGTCAACCTCAAGGGCTATGGCAAGCGCCATGTGGAGGCGCTCTCCGGCGGACAGCAGCAGCGCGTCGCCATCGCCCGCAGCCTCGTCAACGAGCCGGAGGTCCTCCTGCTGGACGAACCCTTGGGCGCGCTTGACCTCAAGCTCCGCAAGGACATGCAGCTCGAGCTGAAATCCATGCAGCAGCGCCTCGGCATCACCTTCATCTACGTCACCCACGATCAGGAGGAGGCGCTGACCATGTCCGACACCATCGTGGTGATGAAGGACGGCACCATCCAGCAGATCGGCGACCCCAAGACCATCTACGACGAGCCTGCCAATGCCTTCGTGGCGGACTTCATCGGCGAAAGCAATATCCTGCGCGGCACGATGATTAAGGACGAGCTGGTGGAATTCGCCGGTGTGGCCTTCCCCTGCGTGGACTCCGGCTTCGGCGAGAATGCCCCGGTGGATGTGGTCATCCGCCCGGAGGACATCATGCTCGTCGGCGAGGATGTCGGCCAGCTGATCGGCACGGTCAAGAGCGTGCTGTTCAAGGGCGTGCACTATGAGATGATGATCGATACCGGCGAATACACCTTCAAGGTGCATTCCACCACCATGCAGCCCCAGGGCAGCCGCGTCGGCGTGAACATCGTCCCCTTCAACATCCACATCATGAAGCCCATGCAGGAGGAAAGCTGACGATGTTCACGAATATGTCGCTTCCCGGCTTCGCCTGGGTGGCCATGGGGGCGGGGCTGATCGCCTTCGTGACGATGATCGTCATCACCATCCGGCGCAACCGCGGCATGCATCGTTCCCTCTTTGCATCGCCCTATACGCTGTGGATGATCGTCTTCACCGTCCTGCCCGTGCTGCTCATCGGGTACTACGCCTTCACGGATGTGAACGGCCAATTCACCCTGGATAACTTCCGCAATTTCTGGGATTCGAACTACGAGTCGAACAAGATCATCCTCGATGCCATGGGCGAAGCGGGACAGGATTATGTCACCCGCGGCACGGTCAATGTGGATACGCTGATGTATTCGCTGTGGATGGCCTTCCAGTGCACGGTCATCTGCCTGCTGCTGGGCTATCCCGCCGCGCTCATCATGGCCGACCGCGAGATGAAGCTCGGCCCGACCCTCGTCGTCCTCTTCATCATCCCCATGTGGATGAACTTCCTCCTGCGCACCATCGCCTGGATGAGCCTCCTGGAGGACAACGGCCTCATCAACACCGTGCTGCGTTCGCTGGGCTTTAACGGCTTCCAGCTGATGTACAATTCCGGCGCGGTGCTGCTGGGCATGGTATACAACTTCCTGCCCTTCATGGTCTTCCCCATCTACACGCTGCTGAGCAAGATGGATCACCGCCTGAATGAGGCGGCCGCCGATCTGGGCTGCAACAACTGGCAGACGCTCTGCCGCGTCACCATGCCCCTGTCCATCCCCGGCGTCGTCAGCGGCATCACCATGGTGTTCATGCCCTCCGTCACCACCTTCTTCATCCCGCGCGTGCTGGGCGGCGGCAACACCATGATGTTCGGCGACCTGATCGAATCCAAATTCCTCACCGAGGGCAACTGGAACGTGGGTTCCGCCCTGTCGCTCATCATGATGGTGCTGATCCTCGTCAGCCTCTCCATCCTGCGCAAGGCCGACCCCAATGGCGAAGGAGGCGGCATCGCATGAAAAAGGCACTCAAGCGCGGCTACCTCGCGCTCATCCTCATCTTCCTCTATCTGCCCATCGTCGTCCTGATTGTCCAGAGCTTCAACGCCGGCAAGAGCCGCGCCAAGTGGGAGGGCTTCTCCTTCCGCTGGTATGAGGAGCTCTTCCAGGATGCACGCATCCTCAATGCGCTCTACGTCACCGTGTCCATCGCCCTTCTGGCCATGGTGGTGTCCACCATCCTGGGCACGCTGGCCGCCATCGGCATCCACGCCATGCGCAAGCGCCCCCAGGCCATGATGATGACCCTGACGAACCTCCCCAACACCATGCCGGACATCGTCACGGGCATCTCCCTCATGCTGCTCTTCCTGTTTACAAAGGTGGAACGCGGCTACTTCACCATGCTGCTGGCACATATCACCTTCGACACGCCCTATGTCATCCTATCGGTGCTGCCCAAGCTGAAGCAGATGAACCGCCACACCTACGAGGCGGCGCTGGATCTGGGTGCAACGCCGACCTACGCGCTGTTCCGGGTCATCATCCCCCAGTGCAAGCAGGGCATCATCACCGGCGCGATGCTGGCCTTCACGCTCTCGCTGGATGACTTCACCATCAGCTACTTCACCACGTCCCCCCTGGTGCAGAACCTCTCCACACTGATCTACTCCGCCGCGCGCCGGGGCATCGAGCCCACCCTCAACGCCCTGTCCGCGCTGATGTTCGTGTCCCTGCTGGTGCTGCTGCTCATCGTCAACCGCCGCACCGCTTCCAACGACTGATCGCTTGAAGGAGGATCATCCCCATGAAAAAGCTCACCGCTCTGCTGCTGCTCCTGTGCATGATGGCCTGCATCCCCGCCGCCAGCGCCGAAGAGGTCGTCAATGTCTACAACTGGGAGGACTACATCGCCCCCGAGGTGCTGGAGATCTTCACCAGGGAGACCGGCATCAAGGTCAACTACATGTGCTTCACCACCAATGAGGACATGATCGTCCAGGTCGAGGCCAACGAGGGCGCATTCGACGTGTGCTTCCCCTCCGATTACATCATCGAGCGCATGATCGCCAAGGATCTGCTGGCCGAGATCAATTTCGACAATGTGCCGAATTCCGAGCAGATCATCGACAAGCTCCGCAACCCCGATTACGACCCCGAAAACAAGTACTCCATCCCCTACCTGTGGGGCACGGTCGGCATCCTCTACAACAAGGACATGATCCCCGAGCCCGAGCAGTCCTGGCACATCCTCTGGGATGAGCAGTATCAGCGCAATGTGTTCATGCTGGACTCCTATCGCGACAGCATGGGCGTGGCGCTGAAGTACCTGGGCTACAGCATGAACAGCCGCGAGATCCCGGAGCTGATGGCCGCGAAGACCAAGCTGATCGAGCAGAAAAAGTCCGGCGTGGTGAAGGCGTATCAGGTGGACGAGACCAAGGACAAGATGGTCGCCGGTGAAGCCGCGCTGGCGCTGATGTGGTCGGGTGACGCACAGTACGCCATCGACCTGAACGACCATCTGGATTACTTCGTGCCGTCCGAGGGCTCGAACATCTGGGTCGATGGCGCGGTCATCCTCAAGAGCGCCCGCAACAAGGAGAACGCCGAGAAGTTCATCAACTTCCTCTGCCGCCCCGACATCGCCCGGATGAACTGCGAGTACGTCTGGTATTCGTCCCCCAACAAGGGCGCGATCGAGCTGATGGGCGACGATTACGAGAACAACCACGTCCTGAATCCCTCCCAGGAGGTGCAGGATCGCTGCGAGTTCTTCCATGACATCGACGACACCTTCCGCAAGGTGTACGAATCCCTGTGGATGGAGATCAAGAACACCAAGTGATGCGAATCCCCGCCGGAGCACACGCAACGGCGGGGTTCTTGTTTTGCAAAGCATAATAACTATGCCTATATCCCATAGATACATAACAGATGCAACTCGGTGGCCGCTTTCGCGCGTCGAAAGTAGATACATAACAGATGCAACTCGGTGGCCGCTTTCGCGCGGGGTCTTCGACCCGTTTATGCGGCGCAAAGCCGCCTCACCCATCCGCCCCCCATCATTGCTGAAAAAGCATTGTTGAGCGAACATGGCGTTATTGAAAAATGTGCAGCCGCCGACCCCAGTGAGTCAGCGGCTGCCATGTTATATTGGGGGGTATACACTAAATGCGGATGACGCCCTCGAAGTCCTTCACGGCATCGCCGGTCATCCAGACCTGGCCGTCCGCCTGATAGCGCACCACCAGCGTGCCGCCGGGGAGCATGACATCAATGTCCGCGTCGCGCTTGCACAGGCCGTTCTCGACCGCTGCCACCGCTGCCGCACAGGCACTCGTGCCGCAGGAGGCCGTTTCGCCTATGCCCCGCTCCCACACGCGCATCATCAGGCTGTTGCCATCCACCACCTGCACAAAGTTCACATTGACCTTCGCCGGGAAGATCGGGTCTTGCTCGATCACCGGGCCGACCTGCGCCAGGCTGACGGCATTCACATCGTCCACAAAGAGCACCGCATGCGGATTGCCCATGGACACACAGCTGATCTCCCGCAGCTGTCCGGCCAGATACACACGGCGACCCAGCACCTTGTCGCCATCCAGCTTGACGGGGATGTCAGCCGGCTCCAGCGCGGGACGGCCCATATCCACCAGGACGGAGAAGACCTCGTCCTCCCGGATGAAGAGCTTGGCGGACTTCACGCCGCTGGCGGTCTCAATGCGCATTTCGCCCTTGCGGACACGGCCGGATTCGTACAGGTGCTTGCACGCGCAGCGCAGCGCATTGCCGGCCACCATGCCTTCCGTGCCGTCAGCGTAGAACAGGCGCATCTTCGCGTCCGCCCGCTTGGAGGGCAGGATCAGCACGATGCCGTCCGCACCCACGCCGCTGCGGCGGTTGGACAGGCGCACAGCCAGGGATTCGGGGCTTTCCACCGCCTGCTCGAAGCAATCGAAGAACAGGTAGTCATTGCCCGTGCCGCGCATCTTCACAAAGCTGAGCTTCTTCGGCTCGGTGCGCATGTTGTTGATGTCCACCAGCTCCACATTGCCCTGATTGTAGCGGCTGGTCAGCGCATTCGCCAGCGCATTGGCCGTGTCCAGCGAGGTGAACAGCGGAATGCCGCGTTCCACGGCCTTGCGGCGCAGCTTGACCGATTCGCGCAGGGGATCACGCCCCTTGACGGAGGTGGAAATGACATACTGCACCTGTCCCATGGCGAGCATCTGCTCCATGGCGGCATGCTTCACCACGGCGGAATAGACACCATGCGCCAGGAGGGTCTTGGCCGTGCCGGGGGTGGCGAAGATGTTGAAGCCCAGCGCCTGGAACTTGCGTGCCACGCCCATGGCCTCGAACTTGTCCTTGTCGCGGACGGAGATCAGCACCCCGCCGCCCTGTCGCATCTTGTAGCCCGCAGCGACCAGACCCTTGTAGATGGCCTCCTGCAGGTTCGTGCCCAGACCCAGCACCTCACCGGTGGACTTCATCTCCGGACCGAGATGCGTGTCCACGTCCGCCAGCTTCTCAAAGGAGAAGCACGGCACTTTCACCGCGTAGTAGGGGCTCTGACGATACAGCCCCGTGCCATAGCCCATGTCCCTGATCTTCTCGCCCAGCATGGCGCGGACGGCCAAATCCACCATGGGGACACCCGTCACCTTGCTGATGTACGGCACGGTGCGGCTGGCACGCGGATTCGCCTCGATGACATAGACCTCGTTGTGATAGACGATATACTGGATGTTGATCAGACCCAATGTGCCCAGCTCCAGGGCGATCTGACGCGTGACCTCGACGATGCGCTGATACATCGCGCCGGTGAGATTCCAGGCGGGATAGACGGCGATGGAGTCACCCGAATGCACGCCGGAGGACTCGATGTGCTCCATCACGCCCGGGATGAGCACGTCCTCCCCGTCGCAGATGGCATCCGCCTCGGCCTCGATGCCCTTCAAATACTGGTCGATCAGGATGGGGTTCTCGATGCCCTGCGCCAGGATGATCTTCATGTATTCCACGATGTCCGAATCCTGGTAGGCGATAATCATGTTCTGTCCGCCCAGCACATAGGAGGGGCGCACCAGCACGGGATAACCCAGCTCATTGGCGGCCTTGAGCGCTTCCTCGGTGGTCATGACGGTCGATCCCTTCGGCCGCTTGATGCCGTACTTCTCCATCGCCGCGTCGAAGCGCTCACGATCCTCCGCCGCATCGATCATGTCCGCCGACGTGCCCAGAATCCGCACGCCCGCGTTCTCCAGCGCATGGGTCAGCTTGATGGCGGTCTGTCCGCCGAAGGCTGCGACAACACCCACCGGCTTCTCCGTCGCGATGACACCCAGCACGTCCTCCGCCGTCAGCGGCTCGAAGTACAGACGGTCAGCCGTGTCAAAGTCGGTGGACACGGTCTCCGGGTTGTTGTTGACCAGCACCACGTCATAGCCGGCCTTCTTGAGCATACGGACGCAATGCACGGACGCATAGTCGAACTCGATGCCCTGACCGATGCGGATCGGCCCCGAACCCAGCACCATGACGCAGGGGCGCTTCTCCTGCCTGGCAAGGAACGCGGCGGCCTCGTTCTCCTCGTCATAGGTGGCGTAGAAATAGGGGCGCTGCGCCTCGAATTCCGCCGCGCAGGTGTCCACCATCTTGTAGACGGGCTGACGGTGCATGGGCACGGGCGCGCCGGAGAGCCGCTCGATGGCCTTGTCCGGGAAGCCCATGCGCTTGGCGCGCAGATAGAGCGCCTCGTCCACATTGCCCTGGGAGAGGGTGTGCTCCATGTCCGCCAGATTCTTGTAGCAATGCAGGAAGTACATGTCGATCATGGTGATCTCATGCAGCTTCTCCAGCGTCACGCCGCGGCAGATGGCCTCATACACGGCGAACATGCGCTGATCGGTGCACTTGGCGATGAGCGCCAGCAGCTCGTCATCCTCCAGTTCGGCCAGGGACTTCATGCGCAGCGTGTCGCAGCCGATCTCCGCACCGCGCACGGCCTTCATCAGCGCATGCTCCACGCTCACGCCGATGGACATGACCTCGCCCGTGGCCTTCATCTGCGTGCCCAGGGTACGCTTGCCATAGACGAACTTGTCGAACGGCCACTTGGGCACCTTCGCCACGATGTAGTCCACCGTGGGCTCGAAGCCCGCGAGGGTCTTGCCGGTCATGGCGTTGGGGATCTCGTCCAGGCTGTAGCCGATGGCGATCATGGCCGCCGTCTTGGCGATGGGATAGCCCGTCGCCTTGGATGCCAGCGCCGACGAACGGCTCACGCGCGGGTTGACCTCGATGACCGCATACTCAAAGCTGTCGGGATTGAGCGCGAACTGGCAGTTGCAGCCGCCCTCCACCTCCAGGGCGGACACCATGTCCAGCGCCGCACGCCGCAGCATCTGGTATTCCGCGTTGGACAGCGTCAGCGCCGGCGCAACGACGATGGAATCGCCGGTATGGACACCCACGGGGTCGATGTTCTCCATCGAACAGACCGCGATGACATTGCCCTTGGCATCGCGCATGACCTCGAACTCGATCTCCTTCCAGCCGGAGACGCATTTCTCGATCAGCACCTGGGTGATGGGGGACAGGCGCAGGCCATTGGCGGCGATCTCGCGCAGCTCGTCCTCATTCTGGCAGATGCCGCCGCCTTCGCCGCCCATGGTGAACGCCGGGCGGACGATGACGGGGTAGCCGATCTTCTCGGCGAGGATCAGGGCATCGTCCAGGTTCTCGACCACGTCGGAGGGGATGCAGGGCTGACCGATGGACTCCATGGTCTGCTTGAATAGCAGGCGATCCTCGGCCTTCTCGATGGTCTCGCACTTCGCACCCAACAGCTTCACCCCGTG
>CAZJOA010000061.1:0-15393 GCA_964547515.1 uncultured Faecalibacterium sp. | reverse complement strand
CCGATTACCCGGGGGGTCCGGGGGGAAAGCCACAACTTGCTTTCCCCCCGGCGGCTTTGCGCCGCTTTCGACGCGCGAAAGCGGCCTCCAACGTGGGAATCAATACCGTAAAAGATGCAAGAAGAATGCAAATTGGGGCAGGTTTCTACAGATGAAAGTCCACCTGCGCGTAATATGAAATCGAGATTACCAACCGGCCGGTTCGGTCATGCGGTTGAGACATGTCACCGTGCGCGCCGAATCGGCCTCTTTGGGTGAAGGAAGGGCGGGGAAGTCATGGAGCTCACGATCCCCTATGGACACGGGACGCAGGTGCTGAGCATCGCCGATGAACGGCTGGCGGCATGCCTCAAACCGGCTGAAATGCATGCGTCGGAGGCGGATCAGGCGGCGCTGGTGCGTCAGGCGCTGGCGAACCCCATCGGCAGCAAGCCCCTGTGCGAATTGGCGGCGGACAAGCGGCACATCGTGCTCATCACCAGCGACCATACCCGGCCGCTGCCCAGCGCGGTGACGCTGCCCATCCTGCTGACGGAGCTGCGCCGGGGGAATCCGTCCGCCGGGATCACCATCCTGGTCGCCACGGGGGTGCACCGTTCCCCCACGGCGGACGAGCTGCGCGCGAAGCTCGGCGCGTCCCTCTGCGAAAGGGAACACATCGTGATCCACCATGCGGACGACCCATCCCAGCTGGTGCGCATGGGGACATTGCCCTCCGGCGGCGAGCTGTGGCTGAATCGCCTGGTGGCGCAGGCCGATCTGGTGGTGTCCGAGGGCTTTGTCGAGCCCCATTTCTTCGCGGGCTTCTCCGGCGGCAGGAAGAGCATCCTGCCCGGTGTCGCGGGGCGCAGAACCGTGCTGCACAACCATTGCGCGGCGTTCATCCGTGCCCCGGAGGCGCGTCAGGGCAATCTGGCGGCGAATCCCATCCACGCGGACATGGCCTTTGCCGCGCGGACGGCCAAGCTGGCATTCATCCTCAATGTCCTGCTGGACGGGGAGAAGCGCATCACTGCGGCGTTCGCGGGGGACGCGGAGAAGGCACATGAAGCGGCTTGTGCCTGCTGCCTGGCGCGGACGAGCGTCCCGGCGGTACAGGCCGACATCGTCATCACGTCCAACGGCGGATACCCGCTGGATCAGAACATCTACCAGTGCGTCAAGAGCATGACGGCGGCGGAAGGCTGCGTGCGTGAGGGCGGGGTCATCATCGTGTGCGCGGGTCTGGCGGACGGACATGGCGGCGAAGCGTTCTACCATTGGTTCGCGGACAGGCCGGATGCCGCCTGCGTCACGGCGGACATCGAGGGCATCCCTGCGGCGGAAACGCGTATGGATCAGTGGCAGGCGCAGATCCTTGCACGGGTGATGCGCAAGGCGAGGTGTATTTTCGTCACCGGGGAGGAAAACCGGCAGACGCTGGAGAATATGCACATGGGCTGGGCACCCACAGTGAATGCGGCCCTGGCGATGGCCACGGAGCGCATGGGTGCGGACAGCCGGGTGACGGTCATCCCGGACGGGGTGGGCGTGATCGTCCGCCCGAACGAATAGGAGGAAAGAGGCATGGATGAGATCAAGGTTGCGCTGTTCGGCGTGGGTGGATTCGCCGCGAATTACCCCTATACCATCGCCCATCACCCGGATTCTGGCGTGAAGCTGGTGGCGGCGGTCGATCCGTTCAACAAGGACTGCGACATGTGCCCCGTGTATGACACGGCGGAGGAGATGTACGCCCGGCATCAGCCCGATCTGGTGGTGGTGGGCACGCCCATCCACTTCCATGCGGCACAGACGGTGGATGCCTTCCGCCGGGGTTATCCCGTGGCGATGGAAAAGCCCCTCGCGGCGGATGTGGAAAGCGCCCGGCGCATTTTGGAGGCGCAGCGTCAGACGGGTCAGCGGCTGAGCGTGGGGTTCAACCTCTGCGCAGATCCCGTCATCCGTGCGGTGAAGCGGGACGTGAAGGCCGGTCGCTTCGGCAAGCCCGTCCGCCTGCGCGTCATCGTGCTCTGGCCGCGCGGCCATGCCTATTATCGACGCGGCTGGGCGGGCAAGAAGTACGCCGCCGACGGCGCACCCATCTTCGACAGCGTGCTCTCCAACGCCACCGCGCATTACCTGATGAACATGCTCTACATGGTGGAAGAGCCCCTGGAGCGCATCGATTGCCAGACCTATCGCGCCAACCCCATCGAGACCTATGATACCGCTGTTTTGCAGGGCTTCACCGCCTCCGGGACGGAGGTGTTCATGGCCGTGTCCCACGCGGGTGATCCGGACATCCTCCAGGAGCCGATGTTCATCTACGAATTCGAGAACGCGACGCTGACCTTCGGCGGCGTGGGCGAAAAGGGCACGGTGTTCACCGCGACCTTCAGGGATGGCACGGTGGAGACCTACGAGGGCATCGTCGGCAAGGGGCACATGGAGCCGTTCTGGAACATGATCGACGTGCTGCGCGGCAAGGACGAGATCGCCTGCACGGGCGAGATGGCGATGCTCCATGTGGACGCGGTGGAGAAGATGCGGCGCATGCAGCCGGAATCGACACCGTTCCCGGCCGCCTGGCTGCGGGAGAAGGGGGACAACACCTTCGTGCCCGGTCTGGCGGAGGCGCTGTATGCCTGTTTCCATCGGGGCGAAATGCCCGTGTGGGATCTGTCCGCCGACGCATTGGGAGGAAGCCGCCCGTGACGATGGACGTGTCCCGCAGCGGGGGAGACCTGGCCATCCGCACGGCCTTCAGCGACGAATATGACCTGGTGCAGATCATGCGGGGGCTGACGTCCACCCCGTATGCGAATCATCCGGTGGACTTCCGTGCGGCGGGATTGCAGCGTCGGGGGCATCCGGACATCTGGCATCTGGATCAGGTGCTGGCCTTTTCCACGGACGAATGCTCGCCCATGGTCATCAACGGCGAGGACATCGGCGGCAATCACGGGCATCCCTGCGCGATCAGCGTGCAAGCCCCCGCGCACGGGAAGGATCTGCGCGATGTGGGTTCGCTCTGGGCGGACGAGGAGGGCATGCGCTTCACGCTCCTGCGGGTGGATTCACCCGATGCCTTCCTGCTCCTGTCGGACAACGTCGGGCCGTCCGTCACCGCATATCACTTTGCTGACCGCGCCGTGGGCACGCTGACCTATCAGGGCAATGGCGTTCATACGGCTGACATCCGCCCCCGGCATCAGCAGGGCGGCGTTCAGCTGACCCCGGCCATTCGGCATCTGCGCCGGGAGGCCGTGTGCCTGAAGGACGGCGCATGGCAGGTGATCGGCGGCTATGCGGGGGACTGCACCTGCGCGGAGATCCGCGAGGAATACGAGATCGTCAACCCGGCGACGGTGGCGGAGGCCATCCGCAAAGCACGTCCGCCGATGGGGTATGCCAGTCAGCCGTCCCTGGCGGTCGGGGAAGCCATGTTCCTCCACCGCATGACCTACCGCATCGGCGCGGACGGCGCGATCCTCTGCGATTTCGACCACTGCCTGCTCCAGGAGGTGCACATGCCCCTGTATCTGGGCATCATGCATCAGGAGAAATGCGATGTGTATGGCGGCGGCGTGTGGCGGTACATCCCGAAGCTCCGACCCTTTGCGGACGATGGGCGCATGCTGGATTTCTCGCGTCCCTACTGCACCACGGCGGACACCCTGCCCCGTGCAAGGCGGCTCACAGCCGACCTGTGGACGCAGCCGCTTTCCCCGCCGGATCGTCAGCTGGATTTCATTCGCCGCCGGGACGGCACATCCGCCGTGGGGTTCGCCAGCGGCTTCCTGCCCGTGCATGACGGTCAGCCCGAACACCGCTCAGCCCATATCGCCGAGGCCGCCACATTGGTGTCCTCCTGCAAGACCTATCCGACCTTCGCGGGCAGCGGCGCGTTTGTCCGCCGTCCCCACCGGGAGAGCACCGAGGGCACGATGAGCTTCCCGCACCTGCGGGGCATTGCCTATAAGAAGTATTTCCGACCCGGTCAGGCGGACACAAGCCTGTACACCATCGTCCATGACGGGGCGACCTATGTCTATATGGACTTTTTCGCGGACGCACCGCAGGAACTCCGGCTGGACAAGTCCCGGATGCAGCGCGCCGAAATGCTGGAGTCCACTGTGGCATGGTCGGTGGAGGCGGAATGCATCCGCGCCCGTGGGGACAAGGGATACGCGGTGTTCCGGCTGACGGATGCCGAATGATGCCGAATGATGAAAGGATGAAGCACACATGAGCCTGATCGTCCCGGTGACGCTGATGATCGTATTCTTCTCGTTCCAGTCCCTGTTCACGCGGCTGTATTCGGCGAATTATGCCGGAGCGGACGCATCGAAGGCCACGCCGGTCTTTTCGGTGTGCTACGGGGGTTTCATCGCGGCGGCATCCTTCCTGGTGGGCGGGATGCACTTTGCGCCGTCGTGGCAGACGGTGCTGTTGGGCGTGGTGAACGCGGGGATGCTCATCCTCTACAACACGTCGATCATCGAGGCGGGGAATCGCGGGTCGTATTCGTTCCTGATGGTGGCGAGCATGTTCGGCGGCATCCTTGTGCCCATGGCGGTGGGGCTGCTCTTCATGGGGGAGACGCTCACCGGGCTGCAGATCGTCGCCGTGGTGCTCATGCTGATCTCGCTGGTGCTGATGAATGTCCGCACGATCTCCTTCAAGGGGGCATCGCGCAGCTACTATCTGTGGTGCATCGCGCTGTTCTTCGCCAATGGGCTGTACGGCGCGATCAACAACCTGCAGACCCAGGTGATGTCGGGCGGTCAGCGCACGGAAATGCTGACCATCCTGTACCTGTGCTCGGCGCTGGCGGTGATCGTCAGCGAATGCGCACGCGGACGCGGACGCGCATTGGCACAGGGCTTCCGCATGGGTCGGAAGGCGGGGCTGTTCCTGCTCATCACCTGTTTGTCCGCCACGGCGGCGGCGAATCTCCTGCTCTACATCCTTGCCCGGATGGATTCCAGCATCCTCTACACCATTGACAGCGGCGCGGTGCTGGTGCTGTCCATCCTGTATTCGCTCGTCCTCTTCAAGGAGAAGCCCACCTGGGAACAGATCGCCGGCATGGTGACGGCGGTGGCGAGCATCGTGCTCATCAACATACCGTGAGGAGGCATCAACCATGCTGCAAAAATGCGTCAATGTGCCAACGACGGGCGGATGCCTCGTGCCGGTGGATCTCTATGTGCCGGATACCTGCCGCTTTGTCGACCCGGACATCCGCCGCCCCGCCATCGTGGTCGTGCCCGGCGGCGGATACAGCCACCTGGGCGAGAGGGAGATGGAGACCATCGCCCTGCGCTTCATGGCGCACGGCTTCAATGCCTTTGTGGTGCGCTATCGGTTTGCGCCCCATCGTTTCCCCGCGCCTCAGCAGGATGTGGCGGCGGCGATGGGCTATATCCGCGCTAATGCGGCGGAATTGCACACCGATCCCGACCGTATCGCGCTGATCGGCTTTTCCGCCGGGGGACATCTGGCGGGCAGCCTGGGCGTGATGTGGCAGCGGGCGGAAATGTGGTCGGAGCTGTCCCTGACCCCGGAGGACGTGAAGCCCAACGCGCTGGTGCTCTGCTATGGTGTGCTGACCTATGGCGAATTCGCCGAAACGAGCAGCTACGAATACCTCACTGGCACGACCGACCCCAAGGTGCATGAGGACGTGTCGGTGGTGAAGCATGTCAGCGCTTCGTGTCCGCCGACGTTCCTGTGGGCACCGTTCAACGACACGGTCGTGCCGGTGGAGAACACGCTGGAGATGGCGCTGGCACTGTCACGCTGCCATGTGCCCACCGAGGTGCACATCTTCCCCGAGGGGCTGCATGGCGCGGCGCTGTGCAACGAGCAGTGCGCGGGGGTGGTGAATCCGCAGTATGACCTGCCGGAGCTGGCGGGATGGCCGGAGCTGGCGGTAAAATTCCTGAAGAAGTATATGAGGCGAATGGAGGGAGCGCAATGAAGCTGGGCAATGCGGGCCGTACCGTCCGGGTGGGCGTGATCGGCCTGGGGAATCGCAGCAGCGAGCAGATCCGCTGCCTGGTGTCCATGAAGGATGTGGAGATCGTCGCGGTCTGCGACGTGTATGAGGATCGGGTGCAGCATGCTAAGGAGGTGATCCGCCAGCACAGCGGCATCACCCCCGCCGGTACGCTGGATTACCGCGAGGTCAATGCCCGCGGGGACATTGAGGCCGTGTTCATCTTCACCAGCTGGCAGACCCATGTGCGCATCGCGGTGGACGCGATGAAGCACGGCGTGACGCCCGCGATGGAGGTGGGCGGCGCGTCCTCCCTGGAGGAATGCTGGGAGCTGGTGCGCGTCAGCGAGGACACGGGCATCCCGGTCATGCTGCTGGAGAACTGCTGCTACAACAAGGAAGAGATGACCCTGCTGAACATGGTTCGTCAGGGGGTCTTCGGGGAGATGATCCACTGCCGGGGCGGCTATCAGCATGACCTGCGCGAGGAGATCGGCAATGGCGATGTCAGCCGTCATTATCGGCAGGATCACTTCCTGCACCGCAATGCCGAGCTGTATCCGACCCATGAATTGGGCCCCATCGCCCAGTATCTGAACATCAACCGGGGGAATCGTCTGCTGTCGCTGGTGTCCATGTCCTCCAAGCCCGTGGGGCAGCACGAGTGGATGGCGAAAAACCGGGCGGACTCCCCCCTGGCGCAGGCGAAATTCACCCAGGGCGACGTGGTGTCCACCCTCATCAAGTGCGCCAATGGCGAGACCATCCTCCTGACGCATGACTGTACCCTGCCCCGGCCGTATTCCCGCGGCGGATACATCCAGGGCAGCAAGGGGCTCTGGGCGGAGGACGGGCGCTTCATCTACCTGGAGGGCATCACGCCGCCCAAGCCCAATGGCGAGCATGTCTTCGAGAGCGACGCGCCCTATATGCAGACCTACCTGCACCCGCTGTGGAAGGAATACGAGGAATTCGGCCTGCGCGGCGGACACGGCGGCATGGACTATCTGGCATTGCGCGCGTTCATCGAGTCCATCCAGCAGGGCGTGGCCTTCCCCATCGACGTGTACGACGCGGCGACGTGGATGGCTGTCACCTGCCTGAGCGAAATGTCCATCGCCATGGGCTCGATGCCGGTTTCCGTGCCGGATTTCACCGGCGGACGCTGGATCAAGCGCGAAAAGCGTCCGGGGGACATCTTCTCCCTGGACGCGGTGTACCCCGAGGCATTTGAATAAACCTGCGACGCGAAAACGGGAGGTTCATCATGAACGTGAAGGAGATCCTTGCACAGCTGACCCTGGAGGAGAAGGCGACCCTGCTGACTGGTGCGGAGAGCATGATGACCGCAGGCGTGGAGCGCCTGGGCATTCCGGGGAAGAAAATGGCGGACGGCCCCCATGGCCTGCGCAGCTACGAGCCGGGGACGAACTGCACCACGCTGCCCTCCATGTGTGCCATCGGGGCGACATGGAGCAAGTCCGCCGCGGAATTGGCCGGCAAGACCATCGCGCTGGACTGTGTGCACCATGACAAGCAGATGATCCTCGGCCCGGGGCTGAACATCAAGCGGAATGCGCTCAATGGGCGCAATTTCGAGTATGTGTCGGAGGATCCCATCCTGACGGGCGAGATCGCCGGGCATGTGGTCAAGGGCATCGAGGAACAGGGCGTTGGCACGTCCATGAAGCACTTCGCTATGAATTCCCAGGAGACCTACCGCACGGAGATCAGCGTGGATGTGGATGAACGCACGCTGCGCGAGATCTACCTGCGCGGCTTTGAGAAGGCCATCCGCATTGGGCATCCGACCAGCCTGATGTGCGCCTACAACAAGATCCACGCCATGTGGTGCTCGGAGAACCGCTGTCTGCTGACGGAGATCCTCCGGGGAGATTGGGGCTATGACGGCATGGTTCTGTCGGACTGGGGCGCGGTGCATGACGGTGCGAAGGCCGTCAAGGCCGGGCTTGACCTGCGCATGCCGGGCAATCCCGATACCGTCCGCGACGTGAAGGCCGCCATCGCCGCCGGCACGATGACCATGGATGAGGTGGACACCTGCGCCGCGCGGGTGCTGGAGTTCCTCCTGCGCCCCATTCACCGGGAGACGCATTACGACCGCGATGCCCAGCATGCCGCCGCCCAGGCCGTGGCACGCGAGGCCATCTGCCTGCTGCGCAACGACCGCGACCTCCTGCCCATCACGGCGAAGAAGTACAAGCGCATCTGCGTCACGGGCGAATACGCCGTCATGCCCTACATCAACGGGCAGGGCAGTGCCGAGGTGTTCACCGACGCGGCGTATGTGGACAGTCCCCTGGAATGCCTCCGCCGCCTCCTGCCGGATGTGCAGATCGACTATTTCGACTATCTCCCGCGCAAGAAGCCCGACCGCATGCTCTGGCACTATTTCAACGAGAAGATGCCCGGCATCTGCGATTACGACCTGGTGCTGGTCTTCACCGGCGTACAGCCCAGCGATGACTCCGAGGAATTCGACCGCGGCAGCAATCAGCTCGCCGGGTACATCGAGGATGTCCTGCGCAATGTGACCATCCACAACCCGAATTGTGCGCTGATCCTGTGCAGCGGCTCGTCGACCTTCAAGAGTCCCAAGGCGGATGCCTTCCCGGCCATCGTGCAGATGTGGCCGACGGGCGAGGGCGCGGGACAGGCCATCGCCGAGGTGCTTGCGGGTGTGACGAATCCCTCCGGCAAGCTCTCCGAGACCTTCCCCACCCGCATGCGCACCGACATGGACCTCAACGGCGACGGTCTGGTGCAGGAGTACACCGAAAAGTGGCGCGTGGGCTATCGTTATTATGACCTGCACCCGGAGGACATCTGGTTCCCGTTCGGGCACGGGCTGCACTACACGACCTTCGAATACGCCAATGCGGCGGTCGAAGCGTCGGAGGACGGGTGGACGCTCTCCTTCGACCTGACCAACACCGGCGACATGGACGGCGCGGAAGCCGTGCAGCTCTATGTGGGCGACCCGGTGAGCACCGTGTCCAAGCCGGTGAAGGAGCTGCGCCAGTTCGAGAAGATCTTCCTGCGTGCGGGCGAAACGAAGCGGGTGAGCTTCCGCATCACGGCGGACGATCTGAGCTACTACAATGTCATGCTGCACAAATGGGTGGTGGAGAACGGCGTGTACGAGCTGTATCTGTGCGCATCGGCGCGGGACATCCGCCTGAAGGCGGCGATCGAATACAGCGATCCGGCCTGCTACTCCATGCAGAAGCTCCAGGAGGCCATGATCGGATGAACCCGCAGGAAAGGCATCTGCGGCTGATGCAGGAGATACAGCCGGACAGCCGCTGGCAGGCGGGCGAGGACGCAGCGGCATGGCAGGTGAGGGCGCGGGAAAGGCTGCGGGAGCTGCTGGGGCTTCCGCTGACGGCGAGTACCGCGCATTTCCGCCCGGAATGGACGCGGGAGGACGATCCGCGCTGGATCGAGCACCGCTTCCTGGTGGACACCGAGCCGGACGTGTCCGTGCCCTGCCATCTGGTTCTGCCCAGGGCCGCGCAGGGGAAGCTGCCCCTGGTCATCTGCCTGCAAGGGCATGGCACGGGCATGCATATCTCCCTGGGGCGGACGAAGCATCCCGGGGACGAGGCGGATTTCGACGGCGACCGCGATTTTGCGTGTCAGGCAGTGGTGCGGGGCTTTGCCGCCCTGACCCTGGAGCAGCGCGGCTTCGGCGAATGCGGCGCATGCCCGGATGGTCAGCCGGATTGCCGGCAAATCGCCATGCAGGCGCTTCTGCTGGGGCGGACGCTTATCGGCGAACGCTGCTGGGATGTGTCCCGCGCCATCGATGTGGTGGCGGCGCATTTCCCCATGATCGACATGGAGCGCATCCTGCTGATGGGCAATTCCGGCGGCGGCACGACCACCCTGTACGCCGCCGCGCTGGATGAGCGGATCACGGCAGCCATGCCGTCCTGTGCGCTGTGCGGGTATATGGCGTCCATCGGGGCGCGTCAGCATTGCTGGTGCAATTATGTCCCCCGGGTGATGTGCCATTTTGACATGGGTGACGTGGCGGCGTTGATCGCGCCGTGCCCGCTGGTGGCCGTGAACGGCGCGACCGATACGGATTTCCCCGTCGATTCGGCGCGGGAACAGGTCGGCATCGCCGCGCGGGTCTATGCGGCGCTGGACGCACCGGATATGCTCCGCCATGTGGTCGGGGCGCAGGGGCATCGCTTCTATGCGGCGCAGGCCTGGCCTGTGTTGGACGAATTGACCGGCTGGACGCAGAAGGGGGCGGACGCATGAGCTTCTTCAAGCCGTTTGAAATGCCCACCGAACCGAATATCCCCGCGCGGGAGGTGTGCATCACCGCGTTTGGCGCAGTGCCGGGCGGCGCGGTGAAGAACACGCAGGCCATCGGCGCGGCAATCGAGGCGGTGGCGGCGCAGGGCGGCGGACGGGTCGTCATCCCGGCGGGACAGTGGCTCACCGGGCCGATCCATTTCCGCTCCAACGTGGCGCTCCACCTGGAAAAGGGCTGCGAGGTGCTCTTTTCCACCGACAAGGCGGACTATCTGCCCACCGTGTTCACGCTCTATGAGGGCATGCGCTGCCATACCTATTCGGCGCAGCTCTACGCCCGGGACTGCCATGACATTGCCGTCACGGGCGAGGGCACCTTCAACGGACAGGGCTTTGTGTGGTGGTATCTGGCGGCGATGTACCGCGACGGGGTGAATGACCTGCATGCCGCCGGGGAAAGCCATCGCCCTGTGGAAGAGCGGGTCTACGACAAGCCGGAGGACGGCATCCGCCCGGGTCTATTGCACTTCGTGAACTGCCGGAACGTGCTCATCGAGGGCTGCACCTTCCAGTTCAGCCCGTTCTGGACGCTCCATCCGACCTGGTGCGAGAACATCATCGTCCGCCATGTGCGGGTCATCAACCCCTATGACCACGCGCCGAACACGGATGGCTGCAATTTCGAGGGGTGCAGGCGAGGTCTGCTGGACGGCATCTGGGTGGACACGGGGGACGACGCGGTCTGCCTGAAATCCGGCCGGGACGAGGATGGCCGTGTTGTCGGCCGACCCTGCGAGGATATGCTGCTGCGCAACATCACCGCGAACCGCTGTCACGGCGGCATCACCATCGGCTCGGAGATGAGCGGCGGCGTGCGCAATGTCCGCATCGAGCATTGCCGCTTCCTGCAAAGCTTCATCGGCATCTGGATCAAGACCGCCCCGGAGCGCGGCGGCTATGTCCGCGACATTGAGTACCATGACATTCGCGTGGGCAAATTGTGGCAGCAGGGCATCTGCTTCACCATGGGCTATTATGTGGATGACTATCAGCCGGAGGACGCTTCCCACATGCCCGTGATCGAGAACATCCTGGTGGAGGGCTTCGAATGCGAACAGGCGGGTGTGGCCATCCAGCTGGAGGGCTGCGCGGGACACCCCCTGCGCCATGTGTGCCTGAAGGATGTCAGCGCCCAGGGCGGCGTGAACCTGCGCGTGTCGCATGTGGCCGACCTGTGCATGGACAATGTGTGCCTGGGCGCGGAGAAGGCAGGAGCATGATAAAAAGTCCCGGAAGGCTGCGATGTGCGGCGCTTCCGGGACTTTTCGCATGTCATACTAATTTTCATCTAAACCATATCATTCGCACAGTGCCTTTTTCGCCCTGGCTTTGCTTCGTTCCGCTCGCGCGTACATCCAGTACGCCTCGCTGCACTCAGCTTTGCCAGAACAAAAAATCCACTATGCTCGGTGCTATGTTTTAGACGTAAATTAGTATCACTTTTTCGCTTCGAACCTTTCGAAGATCTGAATGTCCCACCGGGGACGCAGCCGATCCATGTCCGCCTGAGAACGCACCGTCCACGCGGCGAACCAGGGCTTCATCAGCCGCAGCAGGTGGATGGGGAAGCTGTGCCATTTGACGGACGCAGCGCTGAACGCGATGAAATCCGGCCGACCCAGCAGGTTTTGCAGCATGGACGCGCAGCCCAGATTGCGCATGAATTCGTGGACATTGCGCCCCTTGCCGGCGGCATCGTAGGCCAGCTGTCCCCGGATGATCTCCGGCGCGTTCAGCCGGAACCACTGCACCGCAAGGGGATCGAAGCTCTCCATGCACCACGCGCCGTCGTAGGCCTTCATGCGCGCATGAACCGCCTGACACAGCGCGACGTGGTTGCCGTCCTCGGTCTTGAGCTCGACGATCATGGGGATGCGCCCGGCCACGGTGTCCAGCACCTCGTCGTAGGTGGGGATGGGTTCGCCGTTGGGCAGGCGGCATGCGCGAACCTCGGCCAGGGTGCTGCGGGCAATGCGGATGTCCTGCCCGGTCAGCCGCTTCAGGCTGTCGTCATGGTGGACGACCAGTGCGCCGTCCGATGTGCGGTGGACATCCAGCTCGATGCCGTAGCCCTTTTCCGCGGCGGCGCGGAATGCCGCCAGGCTGTTCTCCGGACGGTTCGCTTCCGACGGTTCATTGCTGTTCCACAGGCCGCGATGGGCGTAATCGACCCCCCGCAGAGGGGATATGTCCCGGCGCGGCAGGTTGGGGCGAATCAGGTCGGCATAGAGCAGCAGCAGGAGCACGAGAACGATCACGATGGTCATAGCGATCCCCCTTATTCGTCATTCGTCGTTCAGCTTGGCGAAGACCATCCGCCCCGCGCTGGTTTGCAGCACGCTGGTGACGGTCACGGACACCGTCCGCCCCACGAAGTCGCGGGCGTTTTCGACCACGAGCATCGTCCCGTCCTCCAGATAGCCCACGCCCTGATGTGCCTCGCGTCCCTCCTTCGTCAGCCGGACGCTCAGCACATCGCCCGCTGTGGCGGTGCTGCGCAGGGCATTGGCCAGGTCATGCAGGTTGACAGAGGTCAGACCGGCGACCCGCGCGGCCTTGTGCATGGCGGTATCGGCGGTGATGAGCATGGCGCTGCGTTCGCGGGCGAGGGACATGAGGGCCACATCCGGATCGAGGGGAGCGGGGGGATCGGTGGACTCCAGGTGGAGGGGGCTGCCGGGTTCGGCCTGAAGGAGGCGGACGGTCTCCAGTCCGCGCTGCCCCCGAAGGTGCTTGGCCGGATCGGCGGATTCCGTCATCTCCTGCAATTCGCGCAGGACGAAATCAGCCGTCATCAGCCGTCCGTGGAGGATGCCCGTCCGCCAGATGGCGAGGATGCGCCCGTCCGCCAGCGCGGAGGCATCCAGCACCTTGTCCTCCGGGACTGCGCCGGACTTGCGGACACGCCCCTGGGACATGAGCGTCACCATGTCGTCCGCACGGTGTGCGCCGATGGTCAGCCCCAGCACGCCCAGCACCACATACAGCGTGGCGGAAACGGCCATGGTGAACATGGATTCCCCCAGGAAGCGCAAAATCTGCGTCAGCAGGGAGGCCACGAGCAGTCCGCCCATGAGCCAGATGCCCATGGAGATCAGCTGCGCGGTGGTGAGAGCCTCCAGGCGCGTTTCCAGATCGGCGGTGGAGCGTCCCCACCAGGCTACGAATTTCGGGAAGACCAGATGCGCGGTGAGGATGCCCAGGGCGCTCAGGGCGACATAGAGGACGACCAGCATCAGCAGGGAAAGCGGTTCGCTGGAGGTCATGTCGTGCACCTGCACGCAGAGGAACGCCAGCACCGTGCCCGCACCGGTGCAGACCGCATAGAGCAGGATGCGCAGCAGGTTGTTCAGATGCTTTGATTTCATATCATATCTCCTGATGATCTCAGAACAGGACGCTGATGGCCTGCATCACCGTGTCCACGCCGATGAATTTCACATCCTGATAAGCGGGGAGGCGCTTGAGGTTTTCGCGCGGGAGGACGAGGGTGGTGAAGCCCAGCCGCTGACATTCGGCGACGCGGCGGTCGCATTGGGGGATGGCGCGTACCTCGCCCGCCAGGCCGACCTCGCCCATGACGGCCACATCCGCCCCGATGGGCAGATCCTTCAGGGACGACACCACCGCCATGCACAGCGCCAGATCAGCCGCCGGCTCGGACAGCTCCAGTCCGCCCGCGACATTGATGTACACATCCTGATTGTAGGTCTTCTGATTGGCGCGTTTCTCCAGCACGGCGAGGAGCAGCGCCACGCGGGAGGCATCCGCACCGCCGACGGTTCTGCGGGGATTGCCGAAATAGCTCTGACTGGCCAGTGCCTGCACGTCGCACAGCAGGGGACGCGAGCCCTCCAGCCCGCAGAACACCACCGAGCCGCTCGCTCCCTTGGCGCGATGGCTGAGCAGCTGTTCGGAGGGGTTCTGCACCACCTGCATGCCCTTTTCCGTCATCTGGAACACACCCAGCTCGTTCACCGAGCCGAAGCGGTTCTTCACCGCGCGCAGCAGGCGGTATTCCTGCATCTTGTCGCCCTCGAAATACAGCACCACGTCCACCATGTGCTCCAGCATGCGCGGCCCGGCGATCGCGCCGTCCTTGGTGACATGCCCCACCAGGAAGATGGACGTGCCGGTCTCCTTGCACAGGCGCATGATGAGGCTGGTGCATTCGCGCACCTGGCTGACAGAACCGGGGGCGGACGCCATTTCCGGGCGATACATGGTCTGCACGGAGTCGATGACGGCCACGTCCGGCTGGAGCTGGTTGAGCTTTTCCTCCACGGCATCCAGCGCATTTTCGGCCAGGACGTAGAGGGATTCCTCCCGGATGCCCAGCCGATTGGCACGCAGCTTGATCTGCTTGGCGCTTTCCTCGCCGGACACATAGAGCACGCGCTTGCCGCTCCGGGCGAGGTTGGCGCACACCTGCAGCAGCAGGGTGGACTTGCCCACACCGGGGTCGCCGCCGATGAGCATGAGCGCACCCTCGACGATGCCGCCGCCCAGCACGCGATCCAGCTCGCTGATGCCGGTGGTGGTGCGGATGGTCACGTCCTCGGGGATGTCCTTGAGGAGCATGGCGGACGCACCCGTGCCCGGACGCTGCTTTGCGGCCTTTTTGCCTGACGCAGCGGCCGTCGGGGCGAAAACGCCCTCCTCCATGGTGTTCCATGCGCCGCAGCCGGGGCATTTCCCCGTCCATTTGGCGGTCTCGAAGCCGCACGCGGTACAGGCGAAGAATGACTTTTCCTTGGGCATGGGAGCCTCCTGAGCGGTTGATGATTCGCGTGGCCTGCGTTCAGCAGACCCTGCGACCATTATATCACAGATCGGGGGCAAAGAAAAGCCCCCCGCACGCGGCGAGGGGGGGTCGCAAAAGTGGCAAAGCCACTTATGCGAGGTAGGCTGATGAGGTCGCGCATGCGCGACGAGCGATAGCCAATGCTTGCATTGGCAGAGCGAAGCCAGCGCCGGACTCTTGTCCGGTGATGGCCGAAGGGAAGGTCGCGCATGCGCGACGAGCGGGCAGCGATTGCTTGCAATCGCCCCGCGAA
>CAZJOA010000060.1:0-15457 GCA_964547515.1 uncultured Faecalibacterium sp. | reverse complement strand
GAACAAATAACACGACGAAGTCCTCCCCCTCTTGCTTTCCATTTGCGCATGTGTTAAAATGAGTTCGGGCGATCCCCCAATATAGCTTAACAAGGAGGCCATTCCCATGACTGATTTCAATAACACCCCCGACATGAACGAAGAAGAATACGACGATGTGGTCGTCATGACCGACGACGAGGGCAACGAGTTCCTCTACGACATTGCCGCGCGCATCGAGAAGAACGACAGTGAATACGTCGTGCTCGTTCCCCAGGACGAGAACGACGACGAGGTGGTCATCCTCAAGTCCGTCATCGTGGACGACGAGACCGAGGAGCTTGTCCCCGAAGAGGACGAGGACGTGACCGATGCCGTGTTCGAGGAGTTCAAGCAGCTCTTCGCCGATGAGTACAATTTCACTGACGGCGACGACGATGCCCTCTTCACCGACGCGGAGTAAGCCTTTTTCCACGAAGGAGGACACGCTGATGTGGAATTTGGACGAGGACAGCTTCGTCACCCTGCAGGATGAACAGGGCAACGAGGTCGATTTTCTCCTGCTGGACGTCATGGAATACAAGGGCGCGGACTATCTGGTGCTTCTGCCCCTGACGGATGCGGAGGAGGACACAGAAGAGGCGCTGTTCTTCCTTCTGGCCGAAAAGGACGAGCAGGGAGAGCGCTATTCCAGCGTCACGGATGAAGCGCTGCTCCAGGAGCTCGCCTCTGCCTTTGAGCAGCACCAGGCGGAGGACCTCCGCACCCATGGTTTCCCCATGCCCGACCCGGAAGAGCCCTGATCCCGTTTTCCCGCAGCCATAGGCGCATCAGCGACCATCACCGATGCGCCTTTTGGGTGTGCAAACGGCCACGCCTGGTGTCACATTCCAGGACGTGGCCGTTTTTTTATGCAGCGAAATCGATGGGATTCGCCGTATGCACTGTGATATTCATCAACGCGGCATATCCGCATGGGATACAAGCTCCATCTCCATCACGACAGTATTGTAGACAGGTGCCCACATGGACATGAGGAACATGACCTTGCTGCCGTCCTCGGACACATAGCGCTCGTTCATAAAAGCACCATAGCAGATGGGATACTCCGAACGGGGCGCAATGCTGATCGCATTCGACCACGGCCCCCAGGGGTTCTTCGCCGTCCGCAGGATGATGTCCGCGCCGCTCAGGTAGGTGATGATCCACTCCTGGAGGTATTCGCTGTACATCATCGATACCTCACCCACCGATGGACGCAGGATGTTGTAGGTATTCTTCATTCCCTCCTCGCCCCTGGTGAACACCGGTGAGCCATCCTCCAGCACATCGGTCAGGTATTCATAGGCGGATTTGTCCTCGTATGCATTCACGGGCACACGCATCAGCTTTGCCGGGCCAAATCGTCCGCCGCTCAGGCCAACGACATACACCATATCGCCATGCACCACCGGGTACATCTGGCAGAAGCCGTATTCCTCTTCCCAGGTCAGTTCCGTCATATACTGCCAATGCTTTCCGTCATCCGTGCTGCGTACCACACCTCCGTGGTTGCACGCCCATGCGCCGTCAGCCGGCAGCCATTCCCGGACGGACATGTAGCTCAGATACATCGTGTCGCCAATGGCAATGCCGCCCGTGGGAATCTTTGCAATTTCCGTCCCCGAAGACTTCTGCCCTGGGAAAAGCTCCTTCGCCACAGCCTGCTTCTTGGCATTTGTCAGAATCATTCCATCGAATAGCAGGCCATCAGTGTAGTCACCATCAGTGGTGTAGGCCATCACGTTGTTGCGCCACAGTTCCGTTTGGTTCTCCTCCAGGAAGGTGTCGCCAAAGCAGATGTAGGTCGTGTCCCCCCTGGTGATCATCACGCCCAGATCCGTACCGCCAACGCTGTATTTGGACTTGGTCTGGTTGATGGAGTATTCACCCGTCAGCGCGCCGATCATATGCACGTTCTGCACGCCGGCCAGGTTATACTTGTTCTGCGGATCACGCAGCGCCTTGAAGTCGCTGTTCTTGTCTTTCAGTCCCGCCAAAATGACCTCTGCTGCCGCGCGTGTCTCCTCCGCGGTCGACGCACTCGCGGTCGTATTCGGGATCGTACTCACCAGAATTCCTCCTGTTACGCATAGGATCGCGGCGAATACCGTCACCATGCGCTTGCTGATATGCAAATTCATATTATGTATCTCCCTTACTTGATTCCTGAAAGGACAAAGCCCTGCACGATATAGCGCTGGAACACGCAGAACACGCCCACGGGCAGCACCACCGCCATGGCAGAACCGGCCAGGATCGCACCATAGTCATTGCCATAGCTGGTGGAGAGCATGCGGATGATCTGCATACACTGCATGATCTCGGGCTTGGTGATGACGATCGCCGGCCATAGGTACGCATTCCAATATCCAATGAAGCAGCCCGCGCCCATCACCACCAGCGGCGCTTTGGACATGGGGAGGAATATCTGCCAAAAGATGCGAAAGCGTCCGCACCCATCCACACGCGCTGCATCCTCCAGGCTCGCAGGCATGTTGAGGAAGAACTGTCGGAAGAAGAATATGCTGTAGCCCGCCGTTGCACCCGGAACGATCAGCGCCCAGACTGTATCCACCATGCCCAGCGCATTGACCACCAGATAGGAGGTGATCTGGATGCTGATCCCCGGCACAAACATGCTGACAAGGCAATACGGCCACAGGATCTTCTTCCCGATGAAGTTCATTCGGGCGAAGACATAGCCTGCCATGGTGTTGTTCGTCAGCGAAAGCGCAACACCGCTGCACGACACGGCGAAGGTGACAAACAGTGAGCGGAAGAAGCTCACGTATTCATCATTGATGATGGTATTATAGTTCTTGATTGTCCAGGTGTTTGGCAATAGGCGGAAGGGAAGAACGAAGATCTCACTCTTCGGCTTGAAGGAAGAGAAAACCATCCAGACCAGCGGAAACAGCGCCGCCACCGCCAGCAGAATGGAAATCACATAGCAAAACACCAGCCCCGGCTTCACCTTCAGTTTCTTTACACGCATGCTGCTCCCCTCCTTAGCCGTCCATCGTTTTCTCACTGCGAACGAGCCGGAATACCAGCGCGTTAATCAGCGCAATCAGGATCATCATCAGCAATGCGCCGGCGATGGTGTATCCCATGGTCTTCGTTCTGTCGCGGAAGTTGTTGTAGATATACAGCATGGGCGTCAGCGTTTTGTTCAGCGGGCCGCCGCCGGTGAGGAACATGGGCAGATCAAGCATCTGCAACGTGCCCGATACACCGCTGATCGTCTGGAGGACAAGGATGTTCTTCATCTGCGGGATGGTCACATAGATCATCTGCTTGAATGCCCCAGCGCCATCCAGCGAGGCCGCCTCATAATACTCCCGGGGAATGCCCACGATGCCTGCATACATCAGGATGGTGCCTCCGCCCAGACCCGACCACAGCGATGTGAGCACCACGGACCAGAACGCCCAGGTCGGATTCGTCAGAAACGCAATACGCTTGCCGCCCAACGCCATCACCAGTTGATTGAGCAGACCGGCACGATAGTTGAAGACAATGGCAAACACGTTGGAAATAATGATACCCGCAATGATACCGGGAATGTAAATGCAGCTTTTGACCACATTGGTCGCGCGGGGCGAAAGACGCTTGAGGATCAGCGCGAAGCCAAAGGTCGTGATGATATTGAGCGGCACCAGCACGATCACAAACTTGAAGATGTTGATGACGGACTGCTGGAAATACTCATTGACAAGAATGATGCGGAAGTTATTGAAGCCCACAAAGACACTATCGGTATAAAAGCTCCACTCATAGAAGCTCTTCTGCACAGCCATGATGACCGGAATGATAACAAACAGCGTCAGGCAGATCACAGCAGGGGCAAGCATCAGATAGGCGACCTTCATCTCCTGCCGGTCGATCTGACTGTAGCTGCTTTTTTTCGTCTTAACCATGTGATCGCTCCTTTTTGAGGATATACCGGATGCAGATCGACGGGCGGAGGAGAAAGCAGCCTCCTCCGCCCGTTGTATGCATTACTTGTTGGGGTTCGTGCCAGCCAGGTTCTGGTCGGCAATCACCTTGTTGATGGAATTGATGCACTGCTCGAGCGCGGTATCCACGTCCAGGGCGTGCATGTAGCAGTTCTCCAGCATGAGCGCAACGCTGGTGGAAATGTCCCAGGGGTACACGGGTTCAGCAATGGCGTTGGCAGCCACCTGGTTGATGGTCGCAGCCCACTCATAGCCCGCATCGGCAGACTTCTCATTCACAAACGCCGCAATGGAATTGGTGCACGCGCTGCGGCAGAAGTTGCACTTCTCATAGTAGCTGCCCCAGCGGGAAGCATCCTCACACATCATGAAAGAGATGAAATCCGCCGCGCCTTCGGGGGACTTAGCCTTGCCGTCGATGGCCAGACACCAGCCGCCCATGGTCGCCGTGCAGGTATCGGTGTTGCCATCCTTGGTGGGGCAGGGCGCAATGCCGTACTTGCCCTCCATCTCCGGATAGTCATTAATCAGCGTGGAAACAGCCCAAGAGCCGTTGATCTGCATCGCCACGGCATCCGTCGCAAAGGGGGTGATGTCGCCATAGCCGCTCAGACCCTGCTCAGGCACAGCACCGGAATCATACAGCGCCACGAAGAAGTTCGCCAGATCACGATAGCCCTCGTCGATGGTCGCGGCATCCCAGTTGTCGTTCACAGCCAGATGACCAGCCGCACCCTGCTGCCAGCCCCAGGAGGCCCAGCCCAGGTCACCGCCGTGCATCACAGCCAGACCGAAACGATCGTTGTTGTTCAGCTTGGTGGCCACGTCGATCAGCTGCTCCCAGGTGGTGGGGACTTCCAGATTCGCATCCGCCAGGAGATCCTTGCGGTAGTACAGCAGCGCGGAAGGCTCGGTCCACAGGGGGAAGGCATAGTACGCATCGCCCACAGAAACCATGCCGCGCACAGACGTGGTGATGTCCGCCAGCTTCTCATCGGCAACCAGACCGTTCAGCGGCTGAATGGCCTTGTTCTTTGCCTCGGTCACGATATGGTTGTAGGAGATGGTGTAGAAGTCAGGCGCATTGCCGCCTGCCTGTGCTGCCGCCATCCGCTCATTCCAAGCCGCCTCGGCAATGAATTCAACGCGCACCTTGTAGCCGCGATTCGCCGCATTGTACTCTTCCACGATCTGACGAATCGTCTCATTGTAGAAGTCCTCAAAGCTGCGAGACCACATCACGAGCTCCTTGGGTTCATCTGCCAATGCGCTCATCGACAGCGTTGCCAGCATCGCAATGCAGAGAAGACTGGCCAGGAAACGTTTCATCATGGTGTAATCCTCCTTTTTTCAGCACTTTCCGTGCTTTGCTAATTCCATTATATCCGTTTATCGACAAAAACAAGTAGCAAGCCTTTCTGTGTGCTTATCCAATGTTTATATTTCTCCTGATTTTCGCTTTCCCGTTTCATTCGTTTCCGATTCGGTGGCTGCAATTCCACCTTTTATTCTATTTTTGGCGAGGTGGAAGCAGGAACTTTCAAAATATTCGCCAATTACTATTCCGAAAGGAGTCGACCGACATGCGATCAAGCGTACCTCTCTGCCCGTATATCCGTCTGGCCTGGTATGACGTGATGCGCCCGGGCACGGACATCCCTCTGCGGCGAATCTTCGATTATGAGCTGATGTACATCAAGGGCGGACGCGCAGAGATCTTCATCGCTCATGCGGACGGCATCAGCGACCAGACCTACATCGCCACGGCAGGTGACCTGTTCTTCTTCCGTCCGCATCAGCAGCATTCCATCCGCATTCTGGACGATGCGCCACTCATTCAGCCCCATATCCATTTCGACCTGGAATATGAGGAGAACCGCGAGGTCGTGCCGGTTTCCCTCATCGATGAACCCAGCATGACACCCGGACAGCGCACCTTCTTCCGTCGGGACATATCCTCGTCCTTCTTTGAGCATTTCCCCTCCCGGCTGCGTCCGCGTACCCCCGTGCTCTTTGAACGTCTCTTCTTTGACATCATCTATGCCTACGACAACCCCGGCGTCTTCAACGAGATCCGCCTGCAATCCCTGTTTCTCCTGCTATGGCATCATCTGCTCTCGGAGATCACCTTCAGCACGCAGCCCTCTGCCATTCGCCGCAAGGAAAATGACATGGAAATGGTCAAGATGTACATCGAGCATAACCTGAACAGGAGGCTCTCCCTGGATGAGCTGAGTGAGGTCGCACACTACAACAAATGCTACCTGCTCTGTGTGTTCAAGGAGGCTTTCCAGCTGACCCCCACCCAATATCACACCGCACGCCGCATTGAAAAGGCGAAGGAGATGATGATGTACACCAACCTGACGCTCCAGCAGATCGCTGACGAGCTTGGCTTTTCCAGCCCGCAGGACTTCAGCCGTTTCTTCCGCCGCAACACAGGCGAAGCGCCCTCCACCTTCCGCCTGAATCATCCCCATTTCCAGCAGCCGCAAACCGCACCCACCGTCCATCCGCGCATGCTGCTGCCCGAAATGCGCCGATAGCAAAACGCGGCCTCCGCATGCATACAGCAGGGAGGCCGCGTTCTATTGGCTTTGCTGCTCCAAGCCCCTTCCGGATCAGATGAGCTCTAACTCATCCGGCGTGCCCAGCTTGGGCAGCTTGCAGGAGGGCTTGTCCAGGTAGAAGTACGCCACACAGCTCACATCATCCTGAAGGGGCAGATAGCGTCCGCCGCTGCGCCAACCCAGCTCCTGGATGGTCACGCGGATGTTCTTCTCAAAGTAGATCGGATCGGTCACATGCCAGCGATACATGGCAAAGCGCATCTGCGACCGATACAGCCTGTCAGGCCGGATGACCTGGGACAGACCGGCATAGGGCGTGGTAAACTCCTCATACTCATGCGTCTTCTGATTTTCGAAATCATATGAGCCGCAGAAATAGTCCTCCGTGCCGGTGTAGCAGATGGACGGATATTCCTTATCATCATCCAGGAACATCTTCACTTCACCTTCGCCCCACCAGCCATTATTGTGCACGCCCCAAGTCATGTAGGTGCCCACATACTGACCGCAGCCTTCGATCCCATCCAGCATGGTGAAATCCGCCTTGTATGGGTTGGGATTCACCCGACGGAACTGTGCATGGAAGTAGCCTGCATCCTCCGCCACGGGCTTGCGGACATAGTTGATCTGATAATACACGACCACCTGCTCGGCATTGCGGTTTTCCAGCGTGATCCGGAATCCCTTGCGGAAGGGCATGTTCCAATAGCAGTTGAACGCATTGCCGGGATTGACGCACACCGGGATGGACACCAAAGGCGCATATTCATTCAAGCCGCAGCCGAAGAAGTCACCCAGGGGACATTCCACAGCGGGTGTTTCCTCGCCATCCCAGTAGATGCGCAGGATCTGTCCGCGCCACACGCCGGTGGGCGTCAACCAGATCTGGCGAATCTCACCCTGGTCATGCACGTCAGCCAGCGTCAGTGTTTCGCCCGCGGCGATGAACATGCGGGGATTCACCTTCCAGCCTGTGCCCAGTTCACGGGCGGCTTCATAGGAGCTTCCCTGCTCCACGGGCATCGCACCGCCCTTGCCCTTCTCTCCCGTCAGATTCTCAGGGGAGATCGAAATCGTCCGGTACTTGTTCAAACGGCTCAAATCGTCCAGCATCGTTTTCGTTCCTTTCATTTTGACTTTATGGTGTTGGATCACGTTCCGCTATCCCATGCCTCTCCGCGTGCATTGTGACCAAACCACACGAATCAACTATTTGCTCGGTTTTAGTATATACCAATGCGCGCTTTTTGTCATTACCGTTTTGTCATGACCGCTTAACACATATTGTGATTTATTCGGTTTTCCCCCGCATTTTCATTGCACTGTCCGTCAACACCCATGGGAACGGCTTTTCCTTTTCCAGGGCATCCATATCGGTCAAAGAACTGCGCATTTTTCATTCCAGGCATACATCTTCCGCAATCTCCCCCTTGCAATCCGGGGTGGATGCTGATACAATATTCAGGAAAAGAACACATCATGAAAGAAGGAGTCCGCACCTATGACATTCATGCAAAAGCTCCGCAGCTTCTTCGGTGCGCAGGATATGACGGCGGGTTCGCCCATGTCCTGTCTGCTGAAGTTCTCCATCCCCCTGCTTCTGGGGAACCTCGCCCAGCAGATGTACAACACGGTGGACGCGATCGTCATCGGCAATTCGGCGTGGGAGGATCAGGGTCTGGCCGCCGTCGGCCTGGCCGGACCGATCGTCAACCTGCTGCTGGCGCTCTTTATGGGCATCTCCACCGGCGCATCCATCCTCTCCGCGCAGTTCTTCGGCGCGAAGGATCGTCCCCTGCTCAATCGCTGTGTGGGCGCGTCCCTGTTCCTCATCGTCCTGTCCGGTCTGCTGATGACCGTCGTCGGGTATTTCCTCTCCCCCGCTCTCATCGGGCTGACGTCCCCTTCCTCGCCCGAGGTCGGTCAGGGCGCGACCGACTATTTGCAGATCTTCTTCCTGGGCATCATCGGCTGCGGCATGTATAACATCCTCTCCGGTATCCTGCGTGGCCTGGGTGACAGCATGATGCCCCTGCTCTTCCTGGTGGTGGCATGCGTGCTGAATATCATCCTGGACATCGCCTTTGTGGACAGCATGGGCGTTGCGGGTGTGGCGCTGGCGACCATCATCGCGCAGGGTGTGTCCGCCATGCTGTGCCTGTGGCGCATCTGCACCGTCCGCCATATCTGCGATGTGGAGTGGAAGCATGTCCTCCATCCCGACCGGGGACTCATGCTCAAGATCGGCGCGCTGGGTCTGCCCTCCGGCATCACTCAGGCGGTGTTCTCCACCTCCGCGCTGGTCGTCCAGAACCTGACCAACTCCCTGGGCGATGCCATGGTCGCCGCCAACACCGCCGTCATGCGTGTGGACGGCTTCGCCATGATGCCCAACTTCACCTTCGGCACGGCAGCCACCACCTACATCGGCCAGAACGTCGGCGCGGGCAAAAAGGAACGCCTCAAGCCCGGTGTGAATGCCATGCTCAAGCTTGGCCTGATCTCCTCCACCGTCCTTGTCATCGCCATCGTCCTCTTCGGGCATGCCCTCATCGGCATGTTCACCAAGACCGAACTGACCATCCAGCTCGGCGTCCAGGGTCTGAACACCCTCGCCGTCGGCTACATCTGCTTCAGCGTCAGCCAGGTGCTCCAGGGCACCATGCGCGGCGCGGGCGAAACCAAGATCCCCATGTACATCTCCTTCCTGACCACGGTCATCCTGCGCGTGCCGCTGGCGTACCTCCTGGCCGCGCTGACCAAGAACGAATCGTGGCCGAATGGTCAGCCCGTGGCGCTCTTCGCCAGTCAGCTGACGGCCTGGGTCGTCGCCATGCTGCTGTCCATCCTCTTCTACAAAATGCGTTTCTGGCGCAAGCGCATCCCCAATCACCTCGGCGACGAACTGTAATGCAGCAAAGGAGGCATCCCCATGACCCTCGAACAAGCACTGGCAAAGCTCCGCGACCTGCAAGCGGCTCAGCATGCCTACAACCACGCCATGGGCGTTCTCTCGCTGGACGGCGACACCGCCGCGCCTGCTGCATCCGCCAAGGGCCGCGCGGAAACCATGGGCTACCTCTCCGGCGTGGCGTATCAGCTGCTGGTGAACGACGATGTGAAGGAAACGCTGGAGACCATCCTGGCGAACAAGGCGGATGTCACCCCGGCGCAGTTCCGTCAGGCGGAGCTGCTCAAGGAGAACTATGACGACAGCGTGCGCATTCCCATGGAGGAGTACGTCGAATACTCCGCACTGACCACCACGGCCACGTCCGTGTGGCGCGAGGCCAAGGAGAAGGACGATTTCGCCGCCTTCGCCCCCTATCTGGAGAAGATCATCGCGTTCAACCGCCGGTTCGCCGCGTACAAGGACGACAAGCGTCCGGCGTATGATGTGCTGCTGGACGGCTACGAGAAGGGCGCGTCCACCGCGACGCTCGACCCGTTCTTCGCCCTGCTGCGGGAAAAACTGTCTCCCGTCATCAAGGCCGTGGCCGATCAGCCCGAGCCGGATACGGCCTTCCTGCGTCAGCCCTTCCCCGTCGAACAGCAGCGCCGCTTCTCCGATCGCCTGATGCAGCTCATGGGACTCGACCGTGACCGCTGCGGCATCGCCGAGACCGAGCATCCCTTCACGACCAATTTCAACAAGTGGGACGTCCGCATCACGACCAACTATTCCGAGACCGATGTGGCGGACAGCATGTATTCCGTCATCCACGAGGGCGGACATGCCCTCTACGAGCTGGGCACGGCGGACGATCTGCAATTCACCAACCTGGCCGGCGGTGCATCCATGGGGCTGCACGAGAGTCAGAGCCGCTTCTATGAGAACATCATCGGCCGCAGTCTCCCCTTCTGCAAGGCGCTGCTGCCCATCATGCAGGAGAGCTTCCCTGCGCAGATGGCCGGTGTCACCCCGGAGCAGCTCTATGCCGCGGTGAACCGCTCGAAGCCCAGCCTGATCCGCACCCAGGCGGATGAGCTGACCTACGGGCAGCACATCGCCATCCGCTATGAGCTCGAAAAGCGCATGGTCAGCGGCGAGGCGAAGGTGGACGAGCTGCCCGCGCTGTGGAACGCGATGTACAGGGAATACCTGGGCGTGATCGTCCCCAATGACCGCGAGGGCATCCTCCAGGATGTGCACTGGGCGGGCGGCATGATCGGTTACTTCCCGTCCTATGCGCTGGGCAGCGCCTATGGTGTGCAGATGCTGTCCGCGATGGAAAAGGACTTCGACCCGTGGGCGGATGTGGAAAAGGGCGACCTGAGCCGTGTCACGGGCTGGCTGGGCGAGAAGATCCACCAGTACGGCTGTCTGCTGACGCCTTCCCAGCTGCTGGAGAACGCCATCGGCACGACCTTCGACCCCGGCTGCTATGTGGACTACCTGACCCGCAAGTTCAGCGCGCTGTATCACCTGTGATGAGCGCGAACATCCGGCTGACACACGTTCGGCCGGATGTTTTTGTGCTCAAAAGACATCTCCCTTTCAGCTATTCTTCACACTTCCGTGTTATGCTGGATATGCGAGGTGACAGTATGAGAAAAGCACTCTTCCCCCTCCTGTACGGGCTGCTGCTGACAGCGTTCACCGTCTATGTGGCGCTGGACAGCTTTGTGCTGACGCGGGTGTACGGCGCTGTCAGCGAAGACAGGGCGAACGAAAGCGGTGTCCGCCCCACCACCGAACCGGCGGACATCAGCGCCCGCGCCTACGAGGACGCGAACATCCGCCTGACCATCACCGAAAGCCGCGAATACGACACGGACATGTACATCGCGGATGTGACGCTCTCCTCCCCCACCCTGCTGAAAACAGCGCTGGCGCAGGGAGTGTTCGGCCGAAACGTCACCCAGACCACCAGCGAAATGGCCGCCGGACACGACGCCATTCTCGCCATCAACGGCGATTTCTACGGCAGCCGCGAACGGGGCTATGTCATGCGGGGCGGGGTGATCTACCGGGAAAGCAGCATGGGCTACGACGCGCTGGCGATCATGGCGGACGGGCGATTCCGCATCGTCCGCGAGGGCGAAACAGCCCTGTCCGACCTCGCGGAGGAAGGCGCTGTGGACGTGTTCTCCTTCGGCCCGGCGCTTGTGGTAGACGGGGAAATCGCCGTCACCGCCGCTGACGAGGTGGGACGCGCCATGGAGGACAATCCGCGCACCGCCATCGGCCTGTATGCGCCGGGACACTATGTGCTGCTGGTCAGTGACGGACGCACCCGTCAGAGCACCGGGCTGACACTGCTCCAGTTGGCCGGGATCATGCAGGAATTGGGCGTGCAGACCGCCTACAACCTGGATGGCGGCGGCTCATCGACCATGGTGTTCATGGGCGAGGTCATCAACCAGCCCACCACCAACGGGCGGCGCATCACCGAAAGGAGCGTGAGCGACATTGTTTACATCGGCTACTGAACGGACGGCATTCGCCTATCTGCTGGCAACCATCGGCACGGCGGCATTCGGCGCGGTGTATGAACGATTCAGCCACGGGGTATGGTCATTCCTGATGGTGTACGCCTTTGCATTCCCGCTGCTGCTGGGTGCGCTGCCGTTTTCCGTGCTGTCCCTGCAAAAGCGACCCCTTCCCGGTCGGCATTGCATGCAGCTCCACCATGCAGGGGTCGCCACGCTCACCGTCGGCAGCATCATGGAGGGTGTGCTGGCCATCTACGGCACGACCAATCGACTGACGCTCGCCTACTGGGTCGTGGGGACTGCGCTGCTGGTGCTGGCGCAGATCGGGCGCGTCCGCAAATAGGAAAACCCCTGCCGCAGCGATGCAGCAGGGGAAATCTTTATTCGTCGAAGGTCACGCCGGAGGTCAGGAAGGTCACTTCCTCCCGATCGACGGTAATCATGCCGCCCTCGGTGCGTCCATTGCGGATGGTGCCGTCCGGCAGCTCGATGATGCACTTATTCTGCGTCACATTCGTGATGAACGGGATGTGTCCCGCGAGGATGGCGAAATCACCCTCCACGCCGCGCAGGGTAATGCTGACGACCTCGCCGGAGAAGATCTTCCCATCGGGGGATGCGATGTTCAGCAGGAAGGTGTTCATCCCTGCACCTTCTTTGCCTTGGCGACCACATCATCGATCGTGCCCGCGAACAGGAAGGCGGACTCGGGCAGATCGTCATGCTTGCCCTCGATGATCTCCGCAAAGCCGCGGATGGTCTCGCTGATGGGCACATACACGCCGGGGAAACCGGTGAACTTCTCCGACACGTCGAAGGGCTGGGACAGGAAGCGCTGGATCTTGCGGGCACGCCCGACGAGCAGCTTGTCCTCATCGGAAAGCTCATCCATACCCATGATGGCGATGATGTCCATCAGCTCGGTATAGCGCTGGAGGATGCGCTGCACCTCGCGTGCCACGCGGTAATGCTCCTCACCCACCACGTCCGGCGAAAGAATGCGGGAGGTGGATTCCAGCGGATCAACCGCAGGATAGATGCCCTGGGACGCGATGGAACGGCTCAGCACCGTCGTGGCATCCAGGTGGGAGAAGGTCGTGGCGGGCGCGGGGTCAGTCAGGTCATCCGCAGGGACATAAACGGCCTGGACGGAGGTGATGGAGCCCTTGCGGGTGGAGGTGATGCGCTCCTGCAAGGTGCCCATTTCGGTGGCGAGGGTCGGCTGATAGCCCACGGCAGAGGGCATGCGCCCCAACAGCGCGGACACCTCGGAGCCGGCCTGCGTGAAACGGTAGATATTGTCGATGAAGAGCAGCACGTCCTGATTTTCCTGATCGCGGAAGTACTCCGCCACGGTCAGTCCCGCCAGGCCGACACGCATACGCGCTCCCGGAGGCTCATTCATCTGGCCGTAGATCAGCGCGGTGTTCTTCAGCACGCCGGATTCCTTCATCTCGTTGTACAGGTCGTTGCCCTCGCGGGTACGCTCGCCAACGCCGGTGAAGACGGACAGGCCATTATGCTGCTTGGCGATGTTGTTGATGAGCTCCATGATGAGCACGGTCTTGCCGACACCCGCGCCGCCGAACAGGCCGATCTTGCCGCCCTTGGAATAGGGGCAGATCAGGTCGATGACCTTGATGCCGGTCTCGAGGATCTCGGTGGAGGTCGCCAGCTCATCAAAGGCGGGGGCGGGACGGTGGATGTCCCAGCGCTCGCCCTCCACGGGTGCGCCATTGTCCACCACGTCGCCCAGGACATTGAAGATGCGCCCCAGGGTCTGACGGCCGACCGGCACGGAGATGGCCGCGCCCGTATCCGTCACGACCGAATCGCGCTGGAGGCCGTCGGTGGATGCCATGGCGATGCAGCGGGCGGTGTTGTCACCGATGTGCTGCGCCACCTCCACCGTCAGCTTGCGCTCGCCGATCATGACCGTCAGCGCCTGGTGGATGGGCGGAAGGCCGCCCTTTTCGAAACGGACGTCAACCACAGGACCCATGACCTGTGCGACGATGCCCGTATTGGTTTTTGCCAAAGGTATAACCCCCTTCTGTCTGATAGGGTATCCAACGGATCAGCTGCCGCTGCCCGCAACGATTTCCGTGATCTCCTGGGTGATCGCGCCCTGACGTGCCCGGTTGTATTGCAGCTGGAGGTCGTCGATCATGGCGCGGGCGTTCTTGCCGGCGGAATCCATGGCCATGCGGCGTGCGGCGACCTCACTAGCGAAGCTCTCGCGGATGCATGCCATCAGGATACCAGCCACATAGTCCGGCACGGTCGCGTTGAGGATGGTCTCCTCATCCGGCTCGAATATGGAGCTGATCGGCTCTACCGCTTCCGGCTTTTGCAGCGGAAGCACCCATTTGACTTCCGCCTCCTGGGTCATCATGGAGACATACCGGGTATAGACGATGCCGAGGCGGTCGTATTCCCCCTGCACGAAATCCTGGCAGAGCCTCCGCGACAGGGCGATGGCTTCCGCCGGGGCGTACTTCTCCGACGAGGCGAATGCGCCGCCGTAGCGTTCGCATGCGCGCTTGCCGATGGGGATGATGTCCGCCGCCTGCATGCCGCTCACCAGGCGGAACACATTGGCATTGTAGCCGCCCGCCAATCCGCGGTCGCCCGCGATGACGATCAGGCGCGTGCGCTCCCCTGCCGTGCGCATATAGGGGCTCTCCTGGCATTCCGCCACATTCGCCAATACGCTGACGACCTTGTCATACGCCGCGACATACTGCTTGCCGTTCTGCATGGCCTGATTGGCCCGGCGCATTTTGGAGGACGCCACCAATCCCATGGCGCTGGTGGTATGCAGGGTGGAATCAACGGAACGGATGCGGTTTTTCAGGGCTTTGGTGTTGGCTCCCATGCCCGTCACCTCCGCATGGACGCAAGCGCCGCTTCCAGCTCCTTCACGTCAGCATCGGACCATTCGCCGCGCTCGACGCGGTTCAGCCATTCGGCATGCTCCGCCTCCAGCTTTTCGTACAGGCGCTCCTCCCACGCCGCCACATCCTTCACCGCGACCTCCGTTAGGAAGCCATGGATCACCGCGTACACGACCGCCACCTGGCAGCCCACGCGGATGGGCGCGTTCTTGCCCTGCTTGAGCACCTCAACGATGCGTTCGCCCAGCGCCAGACGGTGCTTGGTGTCCGCATCCAGATCGCTGCCGAACTGGGCGAAGGATTTCAGCTCCAGATACTGCGCGTAGAGCAGCTTCAGCTCACCGGCGACCTTCTTCATGCCCTTGAGCTGCGCCGAACCGCCCACGCGGCTGACGGAAATGCCGGGGTTGATGGCGGGCATGATGCCGGAATGGAACAGCTCCGTCTCCAGGAAGATCTGGCCGTCGGTGATGGAGATGACGTTGGTGGGGATGTAGGCGGACACGTCACCCGCCTGGGTCTCGATGATGGTCAGCGCCGTGATGGAGCCGCCGCCGAAGTCCTCATGGACACA
>CAZJOA010000059.1:0-15867 GCA_964547515.1 uncultured Faecalibacterium sp. | reverse complement strand
GCGGGGATTCATCCCCGACACAGGCCGAAATCGAAAAGGGAGAACGCATTGCGCTCTCCCCTGATGGTTCACCTCACCGAACCGGCGTGACGACGGGCTTGCCGTCCTTGTCCAGCAGGACGGTCAGTCCGCCGGCATAGCCGCTGGTGCGAAAAAGATAATTTACGCCCGTTTCCCTGTCCACCCAGATCTCGATGGTGCTCATCGTGCCCTGGCTGTAGGTCTTTTCAAAGCGCTTGTCGTCATTGAACATCGCGAACGCCCTCCTGTGCGCGGCTTATTCCGCCTTGGGCGCGTCATCGGCCTTGCCGCCCGCACGGCCCACCAGTCCGCCGGTGCTCACATCCTTGAGCATGGCCGGGATGTCCAGGCCAACGGCGTCCTTCACCGCCTCGAAGGTCTGGAGCATCGTCCCTGCGGTGTCCCGCGCCATGGACGTCGCCCCGCCCTCGCCAAACAGGATGATCTTGTCGGTCTTGCTCAGCGGCTCGGACACCGCCTTCGCCATTTCGGGCAGCTTGTCGATGACCATCTGCATCATGGCGGCCTGACCGTACTGCTTCATGGCCTCGGCCTTCTTGAGCATGGCTTCCGCTTCGGCCTCGCCCTTCATGCGGATGGCTTCGGCTTCCTTCTGCGCCAGGACGTACTTCGCTTCGGCTTCGCGCTGGGCGGAGACCAGGCTGGCCTCGGCTTCCTTCTCCGCCTTGTACAGCTCGGCCTCGGCGCGCGCCTGCGTCACCATGCGTTCGGCCTCGGCGGCGGCGATCTTCGCGTCACGCTCGGCCTCGGCGCGTTCACGCACCTCGATGGACAGCTTCTCGCGCTGAATCTGCACCTGCTGCGCCTGGAGCTCGGTCTCCTTCTGCAGGCGGATCAGCTCAGCCGCGGCACGCTCGGTCTCCAGCGCCTTACGGGCGTTCTCCTGCTGCACCTGATAGGCCAGGTCAGCGTCCGCCTTGGCGCGATCCTGCTCGGCACGGAACTGCGCCCGGCGCAGCTCCAGCTCCTTGTTCTGCTCGGCGATGGTGGCATCGGCCTCGGCACGCGCCTTGTTGCCCTCCTGATCGGCGACGGACTGTCGGATGACGGTGTCGCGCTCGGCCTCGGCACGGGCGATGTCCGCATCGCGCTTCTTTTCGGCAATGTTCTTCACCGCCAGGGTGTCCAGCACGCCATCGTTATCGGAGAAGTTCTGGATGGTGATGTTGACGATCTCCAGACCCATGTTGCGCATGTCCGCCGTGGCGGCATTCTGGGTTTCGTTGGCGAACTTATCGCGGTTCTGCACCAGGTCGGAGATGGTCATGCGGCCGATGATCTCGCGCATGTTGCCTTCCAGCACCTGCATGGCGACGGCAGCGATGTCCTTCTGCTTCCAGCCCAGGAACTGCTCTGCCGCCGTGGCGACGGACACATCATCCGAACCGATCTTGATATTGGCCACGCCGTCCACCAGCACGCCGATGTATTCCTGGCTGGGCACGGGCTGGGTGGTCTTGATGTCCACCTGCATGATGCCCAGGTTCAGCCTGTCCACGCGCTCGAAGAAGGGAATGACGAAGGTCGCGCCGCCGCGAACGATACGGTAGCCGAAGGACTTGACGGTGATCTTGCCGTCCGCATCCTTCACCTTGTACTTGTGCTTGCGGCCGGACACGATCAGCGCCACATTCGGGGGGACTTTGATGTAGTTGCACAGAAAGATGATGAGCAGCAGCACGGCTGCGATGATTCCGCCGATCATAGCGGGGGAAATATCAGGCATGATGAACCTCCTTCTCCAGGTCATGCACCCGGGCGGGGAATTCCGCCCGTCTGACATCATTATAGCATATCCGACGCGCGCACACAAGGACAACATGGACGCGCGGATGATGTTTTCGTGCACCGCGGACGACAATTCGGGGACTTCGGTGGCTTCCCCCTTTTCCCGCGTGAGGCAAATGCAGCACGCCAAAAGACCCTGCTCCGGCTCAGCCGAAGCAAGGTCCTTGCGTTACCCCCGCAGGAAGCGAATGCACACCGGTGTCGGGAAGTCCACATTCCGGCGGAAGGCCAGGCAGCCGTCCTCCACCACGTCGAACACGGCGATGGTGTCGCTGTCCTGATTGCCCGCCAGCAGCGACCTGCCATCCGGGGTGACGGCGAAGTTTCGCGGTGTCCTTCCGTGGCAGGAGATCCGCTGCAGCAGCGTCAGTCCGCCGTCCGCCCCCACGCGGTACACCGCCAGGCTGTCATGACCGCGATTGGACGCATACAGCGTGCGGCCATCCGGCGCGATATGCAGGTCGGAGCAGATGTTCTCCCCGACGAAATCCTCCGGCAGGGTCGAAACCGTTTCGCATTCCTGCATGTTGCCCTGATGACAGGTGAAATGCGTCACGCTGGAGGCCAGCTCGTTGATGAGGTAGAAATGCCGATGATCCGGTGAGAATTCGCCGAACCGCGGGCCACTCCCGGGGGACAGCTGTACGGAATGCGCCGCATCGGGCTGAGCATCCGCCCCCTGTACGTCATAGCAGACCAGACGATCCATGCCCAGGTCGGGGACAAGGGCATGCCCTGCCCCGTCGAAGATGACGCTGTGGGCATGGGGGCCCTTCTGGCGGACGGGATGCGGGCCGCTGCCCTGATGCCGGATATGCTGCAGCTCCCCGGTGATGTGCCCCGCGCCGTCCAGGCGGAAGAAGCTGACCGATCCGTCGGCGAAATTGGCGATGCCCAATCGGGTCTTGTCCGGCGAAACGGCGATGTGGCAGGGGTCTGTGCCCTTTGTGCAGTACGCGCCGATGAGGCGCATTTCGCCATTTTCGTTCAGGCTGATCTCGCTGACGCCGCCGCCATACGCCCCGTGGAATTCCTTCAGCTCGTTCACGGCGTAGATCGTGCCCGTGTCCTCGTCCACGGTGAGGAAGGAGGGGTTGCTCAATGGCAGCAGGGCTTCGATGCGGATGTCCGCCCCGTCAAGGGTGCAGAGGTAGATGCCCCTGCCCTTCCCGCAGAAGCGTTCGCCCGTGCCGAAGAGGATCGGCTCGGAATATGTGCCCACCAGCAGCCGAAGGGGTCGTCCTCCTGTCATGCCCATCACACTTCCTCGCCGCCGTTGGGATAGATGACGACCTTCATCACGTTTTCCTTGCGGTTGACGAACACATCCATCGCCTTGTCCATTTCGTCCAGCGGGAAGGTGTGCGTCACCAGATCCTTCACCTCGATATTGCCGTTGTGGATCATGCTCAGCAGCTTCCAGCTGACATTGGGATTGGCGCGCGAGCCGGAGATCTCGATCTCGTTATGCGTCACATACTTGAAGGGGATCGGCTCATCGTGCTCCTCGCTGGGCACGCCCAGCAGCACGACCTTGCCGCCCTTGCGGCACATCCGGCAGGCCTGGGCGATCGTCCCGTTCGCGCCGGAGCACTCGAACACCGCGTCCACGCCCAAATCGCCCGTCATTTCGCGCACCGCGGCGACAGGGTCGACCTTGGTGAAGTCCACCGCGTCGCTGCATCCCAGCTTCTGCGCCGAAAGCAGACGCGAGCCGCGTCCCACCACGATAACCCGGCCTGCACCCATCGCGCGGGCGAGCTTCATCGCCATCATGCCGATGGGCCCCGGGCCGATGATCGCCACCGTGCCGCCCGGGATGATCCCGGCGATCTCCACGCCGTGCATCGCCACGCCGCCCGTGTCGCACATGGCCGCTTCCTTGTACAGGATGCCATCGGGCAGGGGCGTGATGGACTTGGTGTGGAACACGCAGTACTGTGCGTATGCGCCATTGTCCACAAAGCCGTAATGCCGGTGTCCGGCGGTGTTGTTGCCATAGTTGAGGCAGAGGGTGTAGCGTCCCTCCAGGCACATGCGGCAATGTCCGCAGCCCTTGTGCGCTTCGCCGGCAACGCGGTCGCCGACCTGGAAGTCCGTCACGCCCTCACCCACCTGCACGATGCGGCCAGCCCACTCGTGTCCGGCGATGAAGGGGTAACGGGGCGGCCATTCACCGGCGAGATGGCCATCAAACACGCCCGGATCAGAGCCGCAGATGGCCACGCCGCCGATCTTGCAGAGCACCTCACCCTCACCGGGCTGGGGGACGGGCACGTCGGATTGGATCTCGAACGTGCCGGGGCCTGTCAGCACACAGGCCTTCATGGTCTTGGGGATCTCATATCGCATGGGAGTTCTCCTTCCTCATTCAAGCGGTGATTAAGGGATGGTATGGTCGATCTTGTCCTTGATCTTCACGGCCTCGATGATGAAGGCATCCCGCCGCTGCTTGCAGGTCTCCATATCGTCCGTGGCATAGTCATAGAAGCCCTTTCCGGCGGCTGCGCCCAGGTGACCGTCCGCCACCAGCTGCTCCAGGTAGGGGTTCGCCTTCTGTTCTGTGCTGATGTCGGGCAGCACCGTGTTCTGTACAGACAGTCCAAGATCCAGCCCGATGGCATCCAGATGGCGCAGCGGCCCCCATTCCGGGAAGCGCATGGCCATGCCGCAGCTGATGGCGGTGTCCACATCCTCCGCACTGGCCAGCCCGGAGGACACGATGGCGATGGCTTCGCGGATGATGGCCTGGAAGATGCGGTTCGCCAGCTGTCCGGGCAGATCCTTCGTCACCAGGACGGGGGCTTTCTTCCATGTGCGCAGCTCCGCCTGCACCCGCTCGGCCAGAACACGCTCCGTCCTGTCCCCCATGACCACCTCCACCAGAGGCACAAGATGCGCCGGCAGCCAGAAATGCGTGGTCATGGTTCTCTCGGGGTGACGGCAGTCCCGCGCGATGTCCGTGATGCGCAAGCCGCTGGTGTTGCTGCAGATCGGCACGTCACGCGGCAGCAGCGCGTCCATCTGGGCGAACACCCGCTGCTTCACGTCCAGCTTTTCCACAATGGCCTCGATCACCAGGCGGGCACGCTCCAGCGCGGTGTCCCGATCGGCCGAGGTCTCCAGCAGCACCTCGGCACGTTCCGCCTCATAGGCGGTGTTCAGGCCGTTCTCGGTGCGCAGGCGGATGGCCTTCAGCGCCGCCTCGCGACCCTGCTGCGCCCTTTCCGCGCTCACGTCCACCAGGATGGTGGGATTCCCCGCCAGCGCCGACATTGCGCCGATGCTGCTGCCCATCATGCCGCTGCCGATGATAACAACGCTGTTACGCATCGCCATCCCCCCCTGCCTCACTCTGTTCCTTCTTGTATTCGATGAAGGCCACCACGCGCTGGATCAGCGTCTCCATATGCCGATCCATCATGTAGGCCGCCTCATCGGGCTTATGGTTCTTGATGCACATGAACACCATGCGGTGGTAGTAGATCGATTCGCTGGGGTCCTTGCGGAAGGCCTGGAAATCCGCCATGCGGGAGGTGATGATCCAGTGGATGATCTCCAGGACGGACTTGAGGATCTGATTCTGGGAGGCCTGCGCGATGAGGGTGTGGAAATGGCTGGTGGCATGGGCGAAGTCATTGGCATCCACCGGCGCCTGATCCACATGGTCGAAATACGCCTGCATGGTGCGGATGTCCTCCTCGGTGGCGTTCATCGCGGCCAGACGCGCTGCCGTCACCTCCACGCCCCGGCGGAACATCATCAGGCTCATCAGGTCCTCCGCCCCCACCAGAAGGCTGGGCACGAACGAATTCAGATAGGCATTCACGCCGATGTTCTTCACATAGGTGCCGCCGCCCTGCCGGGTCTCCACGATGCCCAGCACATCCAGCCGCTTGATCGCGCCGCGGATGGTGTTCCGGCTGCAATTAAAGTGCTCCTTCAGCTCGCTCTCGGAGGGGATGCGATCCCCTGCCGAATAGTTCCCCTTCAGGATCATCTGGAACAATTCCTTGTAGACCTGTTCGGAAATATTCTCCTTTTTCTGCATTGTGAGAACCGCCTTTCTTCATGCTTATCGAGCCGTCACCCTTTTTCGAAGGTGATAACACTTCTGCCCAGGCTCTTACTTTCCCGCAGATCGTCCAGCGCCTGATTGATCTCCGTCAGCCGGTATTCCCCCGTCACGGCGGGGACGAGCACGCCCGTCTCCACCATGCGGATCACATCCAGCATGTTCTGCCGGGTCGACCCGCGAAGACCCAGGATCTGCTTTTCCTTGATAACAAGCTCCTGATAGTTCCCGGCGAACTGCGGCGCGGCATACGCCATCGCCACGATCCGACCGCCCGGCCGTAAACAATTCAACAAAAGACCATAGGTATCCTGCTTTCCCACCAGGTCGAAAATGACATCCGCCATTTCCCCGCCGGTCAGGTCGCTGATCGTCTCGGCCAGCTCCACGCCGCTGTTGCGGATGACATGCTGTGCACCCAGGCGCTGCGCCTCGGCCAGCTTGGCCTCGCTGCGCGCCACCGCGATGACCTCAGCGCCCATGTGCCGGAGCATCTGCACGCCCTGCAGTCCCAATCCGCCCACGCCGAAGATCATGGCTCTTTCGCCGCGCCGGACACACCCGATGTCCGCAATGGCATGGTACATGCAGGCCACGGCATCGGGGATGACGCAGGCCTGCGCGAAGGGCACATGCTCGGCGATGGGATAGAGGTTCGCCACGGGGACGACGGCGTACTCCGCGTGGGAGCCGCTGCGTTCAAAGCCGATGCGCACGCGCCGCCGGCACAGGTTTTCGCGCCCGGTGCGGCAGGGGGTGCAGTGTCCGCAGGTGATGTCGATGCCGCAGACCACATGCGTCCCCAAGGGGATGCGTTCATCCGCCGCAAATGGGCCGTACGCCTCGACGATGCCTGCCATTTCGTGCCCGGGGACATAGGGCAGGCGAACCGATGCGATCATGCCCTCCTGGATGTGGCAGTCGGTCATGCAGAGTCCGCTGGCCATGACGCGGATGAGCGCTTCCCCTGCGCCGGGGGTGGGGATGGGGCAGTCCTCCACGACGAGGGGCTGTCCGAATTGCTTCAATACTGCCGCTTTCATCGTTATCACCGTTTCCGGATGTACTTCTGGGTGTCGATGGCAATGGCGAAGAGGATGATCGCGCCGCGGATGAGGTACTGCACATAGATGTTCACGCCGACGTAGATCAGGCCGTAGTTGATGACCTGGAAGATCAGCACGCCGATGATGACACCGCTGATCTTGCCGATGCCGCCGCGCATGGAGATGCCGCCGACCACGCAGGCCGCAATGGCATCCATCTGATAGCCGTCACCCAGGAGGTTGGTGGCAGAGCCGGTGCGCCCCGCATCCAGGAATCCGGCGAAGGCACAGCACACGCCCGCCAGCAGGTAGATGATGAGGTAGACCTTCTTGTTGTTGATGCCGGAGACGATGGCCGCCTCGGGATTGCCGCCCACGGCGAACATGTTGCGGCCGATGGTGGTCTTGTTCCACACGATCCAGAAGATGATCGCCACCGCGATGGCATACAGGGCGATGTAGGGCACGCGGAATGCGCCGATGTAGAAGCCGCCCTGCGCAAAGCTGGTGTAGCGGCTGTCCAGTCCGCCGATGGGGGAGGAATGGTTGATGCCGTCAAAATACAGGGACATGGCACCATAGACCAGCATCTGCATGCCCAGGGACGCGATGAACGGGGCGATCTTCAGCGTGGACACCAGGAACGAATGCAGCGCCTGGAACGCGCAGCACACCACGATCGCGATGAGCAGCGGCACGATGAGGGGCAACACGGGCATATCGGAGAAGATGCGCAGCGAATAGGAAGCGCTTTGCAGCAGGGACGCGCAGATGACACCGCCCATGCCCACCAGGCTGCCGGCGGACAGGTCCGTGCCGCCCAGGATCAGCGTGCCCGCCACACCCAGGGCGAGGATCAGCTTGGGCGCGGACTGCGCCAGGATGTTGGAGAAATTGCGCAGCGACAGGAACGAAGGCTCGATCGCCACGATCACGATCACGATGACGGCCAGCGCCAGATAGATGGCGTTCTGCATCATCAGGTTGCCGATTTTCTTTTTCTGCACGGGGGCAGCAGTTGTCATGATGATTCCCTCCCTATTTGATTCAGACGTACATCGCGGCCAGCCGCAGGATCTCCTCCTGCGTCGCCCCTGCAGCAGGGATGATCCCCGCACAGCGTCCGCCGCTCATGACCATGATGCGGTCGGCCACGCCCATCAGCTCCTGCATCTCGGAGGACACGAAGAGCACCGTGCGGCCCTGGCTGGCCAGCTCCAGGATCAGCTGATAGATCTCGTACTTTGCGCCCACGTCGATGCCGCGCGTCGGCTCGTCCAGCAGCAGTATCTGCGGATCGTTGAGCAGGCAGCGTCCCAGCAGCACCTTCTGCTGATTGCCGCCGGACAGGTTGCTGATGAGCGTGCGGTGGCTTTCCGCCTTGATGCGCATGGCATCCACCGCCCATTGGGTCTTTTCCTCCACCAGCCTTTCGGAGATCAGGCCGAATTTGTTCAGCACCTTGTCCAGGCTGGAGGACACCGTGTTCCACCGGATGTCCAGCAGGGGGAAGATGCCCGTGGCGCGGCGTTCCTCCGTCAGCAGCGTCAGCCCCACCTCCTTGGGGGGCTTCCTGTGGTCGTATTTCTCGCCGCCGATGAATATCTCGCCGGACGCGATCTTTCGCAGGCCGAAGATGCTCTCCAGCAGCTCCGTGCGACCCGCGCCCACCAGTCCGGCGATGCCTAACACCTCGCCCCTGTGCGCCTCAAAGGACAGGTCACGCACCTGGGGCGCATAGACCGTCGTCAGGTGGGACACGCGCAGGGACACCTCGCCGATGTGCGGGGTCTTGGGCGGGAAGCGGTTGCTCATCTCGCGCGCGACCATCATCTGGATCAGCGTGTCCACATCCATGTCCCTGGTGGGATTCGTGCCGATCCACTGTCCGTCGCGCATGATGGTCACCGTGTCGGAGATCTTCAGCACCTCGTCCATCTTGTGCGATATATAGATGATGCCGCAGCCCCGCGCCTTCAGCCGGTCGATGACCCCGAAGAGGTGCTCCGTCTCCTTTTCCGTCAGCGAGGAGGTCGGCTCATCCAGCACGATCACGCTCGCGTCGTAGGACACCGCCTTGACGATGTCCACCATCTGCTTCATGGACACGGACAGGCTGCTGATCTTCGCGCGCGGGTCGATATGCAGGTCGAATTCCTCCAGCAGCGCCTTTGTGTCCTCATACAGCTTCTTGTCGTCGATGAACGGCCCTTTCCGCGGGAATCGCCCCAGGAAGATGTTGTTCATCACGCTGGTCTCCTGCACCTGCTCCAGCTCCTGCTGAACCATGGCGACACCGGCCTTGAGCGCCTCGCTCGGCCCGGCGAACCGGACGGACTTCCCTCTGAAAAGGATCTCGCCCTCATCCATGATGTACAGGCCGAACAGGCACTTCATCAATGTGGATTTGCCCGCGCCGTTTTCACCCATGAGCGCGTGGACGGAACCGGGTCTGAGGTCAAGCTGAACGTCCCTGAGCGCCTGAACGCCGCCGAAGCGCTTGCTGACCCCCTTCATTTGAAGCAGATATGCATCTGTCACGATGCTGCCTCCTCCTTTCTTTCGGGTGGATGGATAGATGTTTTCGCGACCTCGCATATACGGAGCAGTTCTCCGCCCCCCGCATATGCGAAGCCGCGCTGCGGGGCGGGACAGAGAGGGGCGCGCATGTCCCCCCTCCGTCCCGTTTCTCAATGCCCCGATAGGTTTGGCAAGCGATCAGTTAGCCAGCTTGTAGGCATCCACCGCTTCGTCCACGTTCTCCAGGGTGATCTTCGTCTCGGGGATGCGGACGATCTTGCCGTTCTCCAGCTCCCACGCCGTGCCCTCGGTGGCATCCACGCCCTTGATGCTGTTCACAGCCAGGTCGATGGAGGCCATGGAGATGCCGTAGGGAGAGGTCAGGACAGAACCCAGCATGGTGCCGTCCTTGATGAGCTCGGACACCTCGGGCAGGCCGTTCACGCCGATGACGGGGATGGCCTTCTCCGCGGTGATGAGGCCGGCGGCACGCAGCGCTTCCACAGCGCCCATGGCCATGGCATCGTTGCCGGACACGACCATCTCAATGCCCTCGCCATAGCGGCCGATCCAGGTATCGGTCACGTCCTTGGCGGTGGCGGTGCTCCAGTTGGCGTTCTGCTGCGCCAGCTCTTCGACCTTGATGCCGGAAGCCGCCAGACCCTCGTAATAGCCATTGGCGCGATCCTCGGCGTCGGAATGGCCGGGCGTGCCCTTCAGCAGCACATACTGGAGGATGCCGTCGCCATTGGTGTCGTACTTCTCCTGGGCAGCCGTCCAGGCATCGGACACCATTTCGCCCTGGAGCTGACCCTGATAGACCACGTTCGAGCCAACATAGTAGCACTTGTCGTAGCTCTCCAGGACATACTGCTCGGGCATGCGGTTGAAGAAGATGACGGGGATACCGGCCTCGCGCGCCTTGGCGACGATGGTGTCAGCGGCGGAGGAGTCGACCGGCTGCACAACGATGGCCTGCACACCGCGGGCGATCATGGTGTCGATGCGCTCGGTCTGGGTGGCCTGGTTGTTCTCACCGTCGGTGATGAGCAGGGTGATCTTGTCGCCGCCGCCAGCGTTGAGCTCCTTGACGTAGAACTCAAAGCCGTTGCGGATGTAGCCGGAGAAGTTGTTGGAATAGTCAAACACGGAAATGCCGATGTAGTAATCCTCGGCAGAAGCCATGGCGGCCACGGACAGCAGCGCACACACGGTCAGGAGCAGGGCGAGAAACTTCTTCATTGCGGCAACCTCTTTTCCTAAAAATGTCATAAAAGGCTTCAAGGCTGCGCGGCACTGACCTTGGTGGACTCGTGCCGCGCAGCGGGGGATCATGTTATCACAGGCTCATCAGTCAGCCGGATGCTCCAGGCCGCGGGTGATGAACAGCTCGTTGAGGTAGTTGATGCTCGTCTGGACGGACTGATAGTCGTCACGGTTGTGGGCCTCGGGGACATTGTCCTCCACCAGCAGCCATTCGATGCCGGTGTAGACCGCCGCGTCAATGATGTTGTTCCACGGGATGTCACCCTGGCCGATGGCGGTGGTGTGCTGCTCGCGGATGTCAACGTCCTTGATGTGGATGAAGCTGTACTGGTCGCCATGCTGCCACATGTACTTCACCAGGCCGTCCACGCCCAGGATGCTGGTCTCGGGGTAGATGGCATCCCAGCCCATGTTGGGGTACACAGCGTGGGAGGTATCGAAGTGCAGGTCGACCGTGTCGCCGAACTCATCATACAGAATGTCGATGAAGTAGCGTCCGCCGTAGGTCTGGATCGGGATCCACTCCAGGGAATGGGTGTGCATGCCAACGCGCAGCACATCATGATAACCCATGGCATCGATCTTGTCCTGCATGTAGTGGATCTGCTCGATGACGTGCTTGACCCAGTTGTCCATCATCTTGGCGGTCAGGGGCATGCCGCGGGACCACTTGTCGCTGACGGCCCAGCCATCAGAGGAGGAGGGGGAGTTCACGTCCAGGGAGATACCGGTCGCGCCGGCTTCCACGCAGTAGGTCAGGATCCACTCCAGCTCTTCCTCGCTGCAATACCAGGCGGTCATCCAGTGGGGGGAGATCAGGGTCAGACCCAGCTCCTCGTTGAGCGCCTTCAGCTCAGCCGCGGGCATATCCCACCAGTTGGGGTCCTGCCAGTTGGGCTGATAGCCCTTGTAGCCCATGTCGGCGATGGTGTGCAGCATGGAGGTCAGCGCTTCGGTCGCGGCTTCCTGGTTGCTCTTGCCGGCAGCCAGGGCGGCGTCGCGCATCTCGTTCCACTTATGGCGCAGGGTATACAGGGTGACGCCCAGCTTCGGGCCATAGGTCACTTCGGTCTCGGTCTCCTCGGCCAGGGCGGACACGCTGCCAAGCAGCATCGCCAGAGCCATCACCAGGCACAGCAGTTTCTTCATTGGGTTTCCTCCTTGTTGGTCTTTTTTATCGTTTCCCCTTCGGCGGACTTGTCGGACAGGAGCGGTACCAACGCCCATCCGGACTCCTCCTCTTCCGGGTATTGCGATTCTGCATCCGCACGCGCACGCGAAACCTGTGCTACAATTATCGTGGTTTCGCGTCGCATATCGCGTGCATGCGCCGTTGCTTCCCGAACACATTCTACAACTTGCAGCATCAATATACCACCGTTATGGCGATTTGTCAACCATTTTTTCTAATCTTTTTTCGATTTTTTCGTATTTTCCGGTTTTTTATGGTTTTCGTGGTGTCGAACTTGTTCTACAAGCTCTTCCGGCGCGAGTTGTGGTACATGTCGCAAGGGCGTTTCATGCGCACACGGCGTACCTCTCCCCCGCTGATGCCCGACGCACTGTCTGCCGTCCGCCGAACGCAAAAAAGCGGCCAGAATCAGCCGCCCCCCTTGCGAAATCCTCCGGAGTATGGTACAATCAATATGTTCCGCGGACAGTCCGCCCGCCGGACACCGCACATGCGCCCGTAGCTCAGCAGGATAGAGCGGTCGCCTCCTAAGCGGAAGGTGTTCGGCCGCCCCTGACGAGGGTTATAACGTATTTGCGCCCGTAGCTCAGTAGGATAGAGCGGTCGCCTCCTAAGCGACAGGCCGTGGGTTCGACCCCCGCCGGGCGTGCCAAAATGCCGTGAACTCAAAGGTTTGCGGCATTTTTTCATGCCGTCACGGAGGTCGGAGTGCCATCGGACTTCAGCACCCTGAAAGCCAGAAATTTGCTAACAGGACACGAACCGTTTCCAAGCCTTTTTGGGCTTTGCTAACAATTTGCTAACAGAGTGATTAGCGGGTCCGGGGTAACAGGGCCGCGAGCGTGTTTGCAAGTTCGGGAGAATTTTGCAGCTGCTGGATCAGCAGAGCCACATCAATGGTGGGTTGTGGGTCTGCCGGCGCTCTCACATTACGCAAATCCGGATTGGAGTAGAAAGAAGATTCAAACTTTTGCGCATTGATCTTTCTGTCCTCATCCAGAATGTGTGCATAAATTCTCGTAATCATATCGACCTCGGCGTGGCCGGTGTCGCCCTGAGTGGCCTTCAGGTCGCCGTGATTCAGCTTGAGCTTGTAGGTCGTGCTGGAATGGCGCAGCGAGTGGAAGACCACATTGGGCAATCCTGCAGTCGTTTTGAGCTGATTGAAATCCTTCTCGATCATCCGCTGGTCAACAGGACGCCCGTTGTCCTGGGCAATGACCAGATTGAAGTTCTGATACTCATCCCCCAGGAACTCGATGATTTCAGCCTGCGACTGCTGCCACTTCCGCAGAATGTAAGCAAGCGTCTTGGGAAGCCAGATTTTGCGGATACTGCTTTCCGTCTTGGGACGCTTCAGTACAATGCGGGTGGCGGTATTTTTCATCACCGGCTCAAAGATGTGGTAGATGTCCTTTTCGCCAATGGCGTCGATTGCCTTCTGCGTGGCGCGGGCCACTTCTTTGTCAACGTAGATCCAGGCGTCATCTGCGGCAATGTCTGCATCCGTGATGTGAACATTGTCCCAGGTAAGGCCCAGGATTTCGCCCATACGCAGCGAACAGGCAAAGGCAAGGTTCATTGCCAGATAGAGCCGGGTGTTGTCGCAGGCGTCCAGCGCCTTGCGGATGGTATCCGCATCCCAGATATCGCGCTTTTTGTAGCGTGTTCTGGGCAGCACGGCGTTCTCAAACGGATTCTTGGCGATCAGCTCCCAGCGGACTGCCTGCTTGAAAGCGCAGCGCAGGAGCTTGATGATCTTCTCCACATTGGTATCCGTCAGGAACTTGGTTGTTGCCCGATGGGTTCTGGTGCTGACGGCGGGCGTCTTGCGAAGCGTCTGAATGTACTTATCGACAGTACGGGAGGTAATGTCCTGCACGTTCAGATGGCCGATGATGGGATTGATGTAGTTGTTGATCAGCCCGCAGCTGGACGTGTACATGGACACGCCCCATTTCTGTTCACCGTACAGACTGACGAAATCTTCAAGGAATTCCTGAACCGTCTGACTGGCAGGAGCCACGAAGGTTCCAGCGGTCAAACCGTGTTCAATATCGGCTTTCACCTTTTGAGCTTCCTTGTAGGTGGAACACTTTTTCCATTTCTGTTTGGACTGGCCCAGTTCATCCTCGTACCTGTATACGACGCTGTAGCCAGTTCCTCTTTTTACGATAGATGCCATACTTATTCATCCTCCTGCGTGGTTAGATTGCTTGACTTTCCAACCACTCGTCAAAGGACTTCCGCGAGATGCGGATCGCCGTTCCGATTCGCACGGTTTTGAAATGCCCTTCCCGCACCAGGTTATAGGCAGAAGAACGGCCAATATCAAGAATCTTGGCGATGTCTTCGACCCGGTACGTCTTCGCTACAGAAGAGTCTGCCTGAGAGGTAGCAGTTAGGGATTTCATGGTTGCCTCCTTTCTTATGGATTGATCCATATGGTTGCTGTGCTATGCAAATACGATTGTACACATAGCACGCAGAATACTCAAGGATACGGAATAGCAAACGGTTCGTTTCGCAAGCGGCAGCGGCTTCCCGTGTGCTGTTCCGTTTTTAATCTGACAGCGCACAGGCTATAACCGGCTGCAGCTATATCATAGTCCCACATATACCGCCGTCCCCCGGACAAGCGAATACCGTAGGAACTCCCCGTCAGTCTGCGCGGGGCCGTGAGGAAGTATCATTATCCCATGCCGGATCATCGCGCCCTGCCTGCCACAGCAAGGTCAATGGATTGCGTTGATCGCTCTGGCAATACCGTCATCGCGCCGCTCCATTTGCCGCTCCCTCAACATGGGGTCTGTACCTGTTCGCTGGTATTCAGTTTTCAAGTTTCGGATATGATAGCGGTTCAGCATAGCGCTGTGCAAAAGCGACAGGCAAGGGGTGAATTGTCACTCGGTTTCTGTTTTACTTTCGCTTACCGTATCAAGCAGATTTTGAGATACCTTGGCCATGGTGCAATCTCCATGCATCCAGTCAAGGCTACCCCAGGGATTGCAGCAATGCGGACACCGTGTACAAATGAACATAGAAAGAACGCGGAGGTACGGAGCATAATACTCGTAATACTCTCTGACTTCTTTGGAAAGACTTTCGATATCCGGCAGGCAGAGATCATGGGCAGACGGCATGGTTTCGACGTCTTCCTCATGCGGCGTTGGTTCCAGTATGGCTCCCTGATGGAAGTCCTGATACTCCCGGAACAACTGATCTACCGAAATCTTTCGCTTTGCGCAGAACAACAGAGCGCGATCAAGTACAATCGTGCTTCCCTTCGCTTTGTCGTTGTGCAGCTGTTCAAATACACGCTGCATGGTACGATGACGAATGTCCAGCTGTCTTGCCATATCAGACTTACTTTCAAAGTGATTATCCAGCAAGTACTGAAGAATGAAGCGGACTAATTCTTTCTCGTTGTCCATGGTGCAGCCTCCGTTCTCTTGGGGTCATATATATTCTATATCGAATTACCGGGTCTGAACATACGTCAAGTTTTGCGTACCCTGACGCGAAAAAAGCCGCTCGCAAGGAGCAGCTTAGTTTTCTTTATCATGGCGGGCCATGGCGATAAGAACATCCAGCATGGTCTGCAAAGTATGTTTTGAGCAGCCCTTTGTGATCTCCTGAACTGCGTCCAGAAAATCATTGGGGAGTTGCCCATCATTTTTAATGGGAACGCTGCCCTGAACAAGAGATTCAATCGGCACGGTCAGGATATTCGCCAGCTCGGACAGATTGTCCAAGTTGGCGGTTCGCTCTCCACGTTCCAGTTTGCCTATGTAGGCAGAAGATACGCCCATGCACTCTGCCAGCTTTTCCTGGGTCATACCCTGGGCTTTGCGCACATTGCGGATGTTGCGACCAATCGCTTTACTGTTAACAGGCATATCATCACCTCAAACCTAATCATGTAACCTATATTGTAT
>CAZJOA010000058.1:0-15977 GCA_964547515.1 uncultured Faecalibacterium sp. | reverse complement strand
GCCCCGCATGCGCAGGGCACACGGGGCGTGATTCAGATCGGTTTTCAGTGGATGACGACCTCGGCCGCGTCCGCCAGTGCCTCCAGGCGCTCGGACAGTGCCGCCCGGCTGCGCTGCGCATAGAGCGCGGCATGCAGCGCTTCGCTGATCTCCGGGGTCAGCTCGACCGCGCCGGCGGGCACGTCCGCCAGATAATAGAGGATGTGAACGCCCAGGTCGCTGGCGAAGGGCTGGCTGACGCATCCGGGCTGCGCCATGTCCTCGGAAAAGGCCGCCGCAACGAAGGCATCCGCCCATATGACGGACTCGCGGTGCACCTGATAGCCGGTGGAAAGGAAGTCCGCGCTGTCAAAATTGGCATCCGTGCCGTATTCGGCGATGAGCTCCTCGAAGCGCTCGCCGTTCGACAGGCGCTCGTTGATCGCATCCACGGTGGACTGCACGCTGGCCAGCATGTCGGCCTCGGTGTCCCCCTGCGCGGGCAGGAGGATCTGCAGCACCCGACGATAACCCGCCGGACGATACCAAACCTCGGCATTGCTGCTCAGCGCGTTTTCGAAGGCGGGCACGTCGTTTTCGTACAGGGCGCGGCTGTTCTCCACCAATTCGCTGTAGGCGGACTGAATGTCCTCCTCGGTGAGGGGGTCTTCGCGGGTGAGCCAGGCGTAATACTGCGCCTCGGCATACTGGTCGCGGTAGAAGTCCACATAGGTCTGCTCGGTGACGTTCAGGCTGGCGGCGTAGGCCAGCGCATAGATGGTCAGCTCATCATCGGTGGATTCGGGGGTGCGCAGGGACTCCATGACCTCGTTCAGCGCGGCGCTGTAGGCAGCTTTGCCCTGTTCGGTGCACCAGCTTTCGGTGTCCGCGTCCAGGTCATAGCAGCCCTGGGCACGCATGTCCTGACGCAGCAGCAGCTGATCGATGGCGTGGGTCAGCGCCAGATCCTGAATGTAGGCGTAGGTCGCCTGGTCAGTCAGGTCAGCGCCCATGGCCTCGTACTGGTAGAGATAGGTCGCCTCGATGGCGGAATAGGTGCTGTTCAGGAGCGCTTCGCCGTTGACGGTGGCGATCACCGCGTCCTCCGCGCCCTCTGCGAAGGCGACGGTCAGGAGCAGCAGCAGGCTCAGCAGCAGCGCGGAAATTCTTTTCATCATCATGCACCTCGTACATTTTCTGCGGACGAACGGGTGTAGCCTCCGCGTTTGCGAAGGCCACGCGCATGCGTCCGGCGGGGCAAAAGGGCTTGGCAAAGCGGGCGACTGCGCCATGTCAGGCGGCGCTCACCCCATCATCACAAAAAACGCGCCCGGGGTGACCCAACCGAATTGCTTCGGCTCGCGCTGGGCACCCCTGACGCATATGAGTTCGGACGCGGGGGGAGGACGAATCCTCCGCCCCGCAGTCCTATCGGGTCAATTAGTAGCTCAGGCCGAACCAGGCACGATAGTAGTTGCCCATTTCGTCGCAGTAAGCGTAGGAGCCGCCGTTGACATTGGCCAGGATTTCGGGATCGATGTACTGATCCTTGTCGTAGCCGGGCACGTCGTTGGGGGACACGCACACTTCGTAGATGCGGCCGTCAGACAGGTACTCCCAGTTGGTCTTGATGACCTCGTTGCAGGAGACCATGGTGATGGGCAGCTTGCCGGTGGGATTGTACTCGCCGGTCACAACCGCGACCTGCGCCTTCTGGGGCACGCCGAAGTTGGCGATCAGGCCGTCCACATGGGGCTCGAGGTTGGTCAGGATCCAGGGCTGGGTGACCTTGATGGACGCGATCACGATGCCGCCGTTCTCATGCACGGCCTTGGCGATCTTGGCGATGTCCTTCACGTCCTCCACCGTGGTGACCTCGGTGGTCTCGCCGCTGGGGATCTGGGTGTAGGCGTTGGAAGCCTTCACGACGGCGGGCACTTCAGCCTCTTCCACCAGGTCGATGACGCCCATGGCGGTGTTGGAGCCGGTGGTGCCGTTGTAGGTGGGCGCGACATCCAGATAAGCGATGTCAGCCTCGTCCTCATCCTCGACGACGGTGAAGCCCTTGGCCTGGAACTCAGCGGTCAGCGCCTCGATGGCGGCATCGTCAGCACCCTTGCCGGTGAAGGAAGCGATGTAGACCTTCTTGGCGGTGTCGTTCAGGGGCAGAGCGTTCTCCTTGTTCTTCAGCAGAACAACGGACTTGAGCTGGGACAGGTAGGCCTTCTCGCCAGCCTCGCCGGTGGTGTTCTTCGCACGCACTTCGTCGGCATGGGCGGGATCGGTGTAGGGGTTGTCCAGACGGCCCTGGGCGATCTCAACGCTCAGACGGGACACGTTCACGGCGCTCAGCTGTTCCTCGGTGATGAGGCCATTCTCCAGCGCAGCGGTGACTTCCTTCCAGTCGAAGCCCGCGCCGATGGCACCCACGCCGTTGTTGATGAGCTTGGCATAGCGCTCGGACAGGGAGAGGGTCTCCACGCCGAAGGTCTGGGTCTCGATGATGCCGGAGTCGGTGTTGATGAAGCCCTTGAAGCCCATGGTCTGGGTCAGCAGGGTCTGCATCATGGTGGTGGAGTAGGCGGAACCCACCTGATCCACGGGGATCACAACGCCGCGATAGCTCTGCTCAACGGAGCGGGGATCGGCGGTGTCGCGGGAGTAGCAGGGCATGATGGAGGACACGCCAGCGTCACAGGCGGCCTGGAAGCCGACCAGCTGGTACTTCTCCAGAGAGCCGGGGGTGGTGTAGATACGCCACTGGCCCTGATAGGTGTGGGACTCATAGCCATTCTCGGCAGAGCCGTCACCGGGGAAGTGCTTGATGGACAGGCTCACGCCGTCCAGCTGCACGCCGTTGGTGCCGCGCTGATAGCCAGCCACCAGAGCGGTGGTGATGCCAGCGGTGACCTCGGGCACTTCGCCGTAGGTGCCGGAGTTACGAGCCCAGCGGGGATCGGACGCGATGTCGATCTGGGGGCCATACATCTGCATGATGCCCTGGGAGACCCACATCTCGCGGTCCAGCTCAGCATACTCGGTAATCATGGAGTAGTCGCCGCCATTGGCCACATCGCCCATGACAGCCGCCGCCAGCGCCAGGTTGTTCACATAGCCGGTGCCGATGGGGTTGGAGATCAGGGTGTAGGGCAGGATGGCTTCGCCGTTGGCAACAGCGTCATACTCAGCCAGCTGGTTGACGAGGTTGTTGTACAGCGCCACAACGGAAGCGTCGTAGCTCGTGCCGCCGCGGTACACGCCATGACGGAGGTTCTCGTTGAGGATGGCCTCGTCAGAGGGAGAGGACCAGCCGCTGCCGCCGGAAGAGCCGGACTCTTCCTCAGCCACGGGAGCAACGACCTTGATGACCTTCGCCACATTGATCGTGCCATCCTCGTTGGTGACATCCGCCAGAGTGCGGGACTCGGGGGTGGTCATCAGGTTGTTGAAGATGTAGGCGATCTTCTGGTTGTTGGTCAGCTTGGTGGTCAGGTCAGCGGCACGCTCAGCCGCGGGCAGACGCCAGTCTTCGAAGACGTCCAGCTCGTGGTCGTTATCCGCATCCTTGAAGTACTTGCCGTCGACCTTCAGCACGCCAACGGTGGTCACACCGATGGTGGGCTCGCCTTCGCCATTCTGATAAATGACGGGCTCGAGATAGGCATCCGTGATCTTTGCGCCTTCGGCAATGGTGTAGGGAGCGGGGATGTACTCCACGCCCTCAGCCATCGCGGGGATCATGCTCAGGACCATCGTCAGGGCAATGGCCAGGCTCAGAAACCGCTTCATGTGCAATCTCCTCACTTGTTCTTTTTGTCGGCGGACAGGCGCGCGCTGCTCGTCCGCTGAACTTGTCAATATTATACCATAGTTATCCCAGAATGGAAAGGGCTTTTCTTGAATACGGGGTCATGGGTCGGATAAGAAGCAGGACGGCCATTCACGACAAAAATCCGACGTGAACAGCCGTCCTCCCTGTTGTCTCTGTGACGTTTTCATGGCGGACATCACCCCGCCTCGCCCCCGGGACGGAGCATGACCGTCAGCTTGAACAGCCCGTCCTGGAGCTGCACGGAGGCGATGCCGTCGTACTTCTCGGCGATGTTCTGGATGGAGCGCAGGCCGAAGCCGTGTCCGCTGCCCGTCTTGGTGGTCTGGGGCATGCCGTCCACCATGGTCGGCGCAGTCTCGTAGAAGTTCTCCACATGGAGGATGACCATATCCCCGCGCGCGGCGGCCTTGAGGGAGATGACGCGCTTCTCGGGGTCAGCCACCTTGGAGCAGCTCTCCAGGGCGTTGTCCAGCGCATTGCCGAAGAGGGAGTAGATCTCCATCTCGGACATGAAGTCAAACAATGCGCCATCTATAATGTAGGAAAACTTCACCCCGCAGGTGGAGCAGAGGATATTCTTCTCCGTCAGGACGACATTGATCGTCTCGTTGCCGCATTCCACCACCGTGCCGTATTCGATGATGGAGTCCTCCAGACGATCCAGATACTTGTCGAAGTTCTCCTTCTCCGCGCGGGTGCGGATGGCGGCGATCTGGTGCTTCAGGTCGTGGCACTTGATCTGGAGCGACGTGATGCCGTCGCGGCTCATCTGGTAATACTGCATCTTGTTGCGGATGAAATTATGCATGTCCTCGCTGTCCCGGCGGTAATAGCTCAGCTGGGAGATGACCAGGAGCACCACATAGGTGATGAGGGAATAGAGCTGGGAGCAGAGGTAATACAGAAAGAGGGTGGACGGCCCGGCAGTGAAGACCCGTCCGCAGAACTCCAGCACAACCTGGCAGAACATGAACGCAAAGCAGGACACCGCCATGGAGCGCAGATCCGCCTCGTCGGGCATTTTCTTGACGATGCGCCGGTGCAGATAGCACGCCACCAGGCACACGATGAAATAGCACAGGTATGACACCAGCGACCCCATGATGCTGTATCGCGACCAGATTTTGGCCGTTTGCAGCATTTCCGCCCCGGACGCGAACACCTTGAAGGTGTTCCACGCGATCTTGTAGATCGTCATGGCCAGCAGGTTGACATAGATGGCCTCGGCCGGGTTGGTGTCGTAGCAGAGGATATAGGCGGAGGTGAACATCACGCTCATGACGATCAGGTGGACGGAATGGCCGATGCCCTGCCAGACATTGCCCGTCAGGTGGACATCCACCACCGAACGAATGCCCCAGCTGACGACGCACATGGCCACCAGGGACACCGCCGCCCGCAGCCAGAAGAGCGCCTTCTTCCTTTGCGGCGCGCCGATGAGCATGAGCAGCAGGTAGAAGATCAGCGCGGTGGAGATGCGGTGGTCAATGGCGCTGATGAACCAGCGATCGGTCATCATAGATTTTCCCCCAGAAAGTTGGAGAAGTGCTTCATGATCTCCTTGGAATGGGATTTGGAAATGTAGATCTTCTTGCCGTCCACCACCAGATATTCGCTGCATGCGCTGGAGACATACCGCAAATTGACCACAAAGGAGCGGTTGCACATGATGAAGCGCTTCTGATCGAGCTTCTTGATAACATCGGAGAGTCTGCCGCGCACCTCGTAGTTCCCCTTGGTGGTGTGGTAGGCCAGGTTGTGGTCGAAGACCTCCACATAGGTGATGTCGTTGGAGGACAGGCTGACGATCCCCTCGGAGGTCTTGAGCGCAAAGATGGTCGATGAGGTGTTCTCCAGCCGTGCCAGCGCCTTCGTCAGCACATAGTTGATCGAGCCCTGATCCGCCGGCTTGACGATGAAGTCCAGCGCGTCCACCTCATACCCCTTGATCGCCAGCTGCGCCATGGCGGTGACGAAGACCAGCACCGTGTCGGTGTTGATCTTGCGCATGATGCGGGCAACCTCCAGCCCATCCAGCTTATCCATGCGGATGTCCATGAAAACGATGTCGTGATTCTCCGTGGAACGAATGAAGTCCATCGCCGCGTTGAACACCTGGATGACATAGGGGTGGTTGTTCTTTTGCAGATAGTCTGCCACCAGTGCGCGCAGGGCAGCGGAGTCATTCGGGTTATCGTCCACGATCGCAAGCCGCAGCATAAGGTTCTCCTCTCGCATTTTCGTCTCGGATATTGACAATATGATAACACAGAAGCACGATTTCGACAAGTCAAAAAACCGCACAAAGCCCCTGGAAAACGCCGGAAAGGACAGAAAAATGCAAAAAAAGTGCCCGCAGCGCAGGCCGCGCCACGGGCAAAGGGGGTCAATATCGGGTTCAGGCGTTCTTCTTGCCGAACTTTTCCTTGCAGATGTCCAGCAGCACCAGCGCGCCGAAGACGACGGTCAGCGCCAGGGTCGTCCACTGGGCGATGTTCAGCGACAGCTGCCACCAGGTGGTCACGCTGACGACCTCGGCATTGTTGCTGATGCCGTCCATGCCGCGGGAGTGCAGCACGGTGTAGAGCACGCGCTTGGCGGACTCGCGCAGGCGGTTGGTCACCACCGCGTTGCCCTCATAGGCGCTGAACTCCTTGATGTCCTCGCCCACCAGGTTATCCGGGATGTCGTTGCCCGCCAGCACCTCATGCACCTTGACCATGTACAGCGCGTCGTACATATCGGTGACGGCAAAGCCGCTCATGCCAGCCTCGCCGCGCAGCCAGTCAGTCAGCAGCTCACGGTAGGCACCCGCCCAGATCGCGCCCAGACGGTTGAAGGCGGTCATGACGCACTTGGCATCCGCGTTGACGATCGGCAGCTCGAACGCACGCAGGTAGATCTCGCGCAGCGCCTGCTCGTTGACCCAGGTGGCGATACCGGCGCGGTTCTTCTCCTGGTCGTTCAGGACGAAGTGCTTGTTGTACACATACACGCCCTTCTCCTGGATGCCCAGGGTCTCGGCGGTATCGATCAGGCCGGTGAGGATGCCGTCCTCGGAGTAGTATTCGAAGACACGGCCGGCATAGGGCGAACGGTGGATGTTCAGACCCGTGCCGTACAGGCCGGCATAGCCCGCCCACATGCAGTCCTCGCCGATGAGCTGACCGACACGGTTGACCAGCTCGTCATTGAAGGTCGCGGCCACGATGCCATTGCAGGGGAAGCAAGTGCCCTTGGCGGACATGTTGGGGTCATTACTGACCTTGGCATAGCCGTTGTCACCGGAGGAATACACCTGGGTGACGCCGGACGGGCCGTTGTGATCCAGGGTCTGGGGCTTGCCGATGGAGGAGATGTTGTAGGTCATGCGCAGGCCGTTGGCGCAGATCTTGGCCAGCTCGGCGTAGGTCAGCTGATCCATGAACTCGTCCCATTCGGGGGCATCGTAGGCGAAGTCCATCATGTGGATGAGCTGCGTGCCGTTCGTCTGACCCAGCGCGGGCATGGTCTCCTCGGCCTCGGTATGGGCGACATTCGCCACATCGGTATCATCCAGCACGGCATCCGCCGCCATGGCATCGGTCATGGTCAGCTTCACCGCACCGGGGGTGACGGTGCCCGCCCAGTCCGAACGGGAGTAGTACACCACGCTGTTGTCGCCGCGGCCCTCATAGCGGTTGATGTCCGCCTCGTCGAAGAGGGCAGTGACCTGCTCGCCCGTGCCGTAGGCGGTGGCGTAGGTCTGATCGTCGAAGGCATACTCGATGGCATGCACCAGGGCGGTGTTGCCCTCGGCGGTCATGCCGTCCGCCACGGTCTTGCCCTTGACGGACAGGATGTTGTTGGCCGCCGCGTGGGAATCGTCCGCCACGGTCAGATAATGCGTGCCCTCCGCCAGGACGTACACGCCGGTGTTCAGCGCGTCATAGGAGGTCAGGAAGTACTCGGGGACGGACACGGTGACGGTCTCGCTCTCGCCGGGCTGGAGCAGCTTGGTCTTGCCGTAGCCGACCAGCTCCACCGCGGCCTTCTCGATCTGCCACTGCCTGTCATACTCGGTGTAGGGCTTCTGGGCATAGACCTGCACGGTCTTCTTGCCCGCCACATTGCCGGTGTTGGTGACGTTCACGGTCAGGGTGTAGACGGTCTCGGTGCGATCCTCCGCCGCATCCTTGTCCGCCTGGGACGCCAGCATGACGACTTCCTTGCCGGTCTTGGTCTCCTTGGTCACATTCAGGTCGGACAGCGCGAAGGTGGTGTAGCTCTGGCCGTAGCCGAAGGGATAGCCCACCACATCGCCCCAGACATAATTGCCGGCATTGGGCGTGCCCAGGACGACATCCTCATAGCGGGTCTCGGTGTACTTATAGCCCACATAGATGCCTTCCTGATACACCACATACTGGTCGAAGCGGTTGCCCAGCTTGTAGTTCTCCGCACCGGCGTAGGTATAAGAGCCGAAGTTGTTCTGCACGGGGTTGGCCATATTGTCCACCCACCAGGTGTCGGGCAGAGAGCCGGAGGGGTTGACCTTGCCGGAGAGCACATCGCCCACGGCGTACAGGCCGGTCTGACCCACGGAGCCGACCCACAGCGCGGCATCCACGCCGTACTCCTCATTCTGGAGGAAGTCCACGGAGATGGGGTTGGCGCTGTTGATGATGACGGTGATGGACGCGATGTCGCCATCCTCCTTCAGGCCGGCCAGACCCTCCAGAATGGAGCGCTCGTCCTCGTTGAGCTGGAGGTAGTTGTTGTCCAGCACATCGTTGAAGTTGTCGCGGGTCATGTCGTCGCCCTCGCCGCCCACGCGGCCGACCACGAAGATGGCATGCTCGCCCACGCCGATGGTGGGCTCTTCGTCCTCGTTCTCGTGGTTGCGCTTGACCTTGGACCACTTCTGCTCGCCGATTTCATAGGAGGTGCGGCCATATTCGCCCTCGACATACCAGTCCAGCAGGGGCTTGTCGGTCACCTCGAAGCCCGCGCCGGTCATCACGTCGTAGTAGTTGGGTGCGCCGTTGGCATCCACCGCGCCGGAGCCCGTGCCGCCATAGACGGGATCAAGCGCGGTCACGCCGATCAGGGAGACCTTCGCGCCCTCGGCATAGGGCAGGACATTGTTCTCGTTCTTCAGCAGAACGATGCCCTCGCCCTCCACCTCGCGCACCAGCGCTTCACCGGCGGCCTTCAGATCGGCCACGGAGGCGTACTGGCTCTCATAATAGCGCTTGTAGCCCTCGTCCTCCGCGCCCTCCTTCATGACGATCTTCGTGGGGGACGTGCCCAGCGCCTTGTGGATCTCGCCGGAATTGGCATTGGCGATGGTGTTGCCGGTGTAGACCAGCACGCACAGCACGGCCATGATATTCAGGAGCACTTTTTTGAGTGTTCTGTGCTTGGAAGCCTTCATCTTATTGATTCTCCTTTCCGGAAATGGGGTTGCGAAAAGCCGGAGGGGGGACATCCCCTCGGCCGCCATGCAGCCCATGCGGTGACTGCACGGCATGGCTGACGGCTGTCCCGCAGCAAGAAACGCACGCGAAACAGAGCCATCCGCCGATGTTGCTTTCATTCTATATGAAACGGCGCAGAAAGGAAAGGACTTTGTCGTACAAAACTTGCGCCCTGTCGCGACATGGTGATTTTGTATTCTGCGTCTGATTTTTGCCCTGAATTTGCATTTCGATGCGTTCACGTCTCACATTTGTCGCAGAATACCCGTTTTTCATCGCAGGCCGATCCCACCGGCGCGGAATCACGGTTGCAACGCCGCGCCAAGTGTGTCATAATAAAGGCAGCGTAAAGCAGGGCGTGGCAAGGCTTGTCCGGGAAATGCGGTTCCCGGGCGGCGGCGCGGCTTCCCTGCCATGCCGGGCGTCCGGCGTGCTTTTTCGCGTGTCATCAGCGTCAGCCTCCGCCTTGCATCCGCAGGGCTTCATCCGATTTTGCATCCTGTCCGCCCCGGCGGCGGGATAACGAAAGGAGATCCTCAAATGTCCAAGAAGTTCAATGCCAGCTCGGTCATGATCCTGATCGCGGCGCTCCTCTCCTGCGCGGCGGGCATCCTGTTCATCAGCGTCAACGGTCATTTCGGCCGGATGGATTACGACTACTTCAACCCCGTCATCGCCTACTCCCTGGTCGGCACGATCGCCGTGGCCGCAGTGCTGATGGTCTGCAAGCTGCACGGCCTGGCCGCCGTGGTGACGACCGCCGTGCCCTTCCTGTCCCTGTGCGCGTTTTTCATGGGCAAGAACTGCCCCCTCTTCGACAAGCGCGCCGCCTACTGGCACATCGCCGACGTGTTCATGAAGATCGATGAGCCCACCGGCTTCGATCCCAACTACCTCTGGTTCGTCGGGCTGATGGCGGTCGCCTTCATCCTTGGCGAAGTGGCCATCTACATGCGCAAGCCGGGTCAGGCCAGGGCCTGATGCCTGCCGGTGAGGCTCCGTCCAAGGGAAAGGACGGAGCCTTTTTTCGGCAGCGTCCGCCGCGTTCGCGACAGAAATGTGACGCGGACGCGCGCAAGGGAAAGGTTCGCGCCCCGCAGACCTTCATTGAAGGTATCCCCCCTTTCCTTTCCCCCGAAAATGTGGTACATTATAGCTTGAAAGCGTTTGTCCTTTTCCATATCGTTTTTGACCAGGAAAATCAACCGCAAAAGGAGGCACGATATGCGCCAAGCGATCGAATTGCAGCACGGCTGGCTCTTCACCGGCCTGGACGGCCAGACCACCGAGGTCAGCATCCCCCACACCTGGAACAATATCGACGGCCAGGACGGCGGGAACGACTACAAGCGCGGCTGCTGCCAGTATACCCTCGCCTTCCCCCGGCCTGATTTCGATGCGGACACACAGCAGGTCTGGATCGAGTTTGACGGCGTGAATTCCTCCGCACAGGTGGAGGTCAACGGTCAGTCCGTCTGCGGACATGAGGGCGGCTATGCCACCTTCCGCGCGGAGATCACCTCCCTCTTAAGCGATGAGAACACCCTGCACGTCACGGCGGACAATTCCGTCAACGACCGCGTCTATCCCCAGAAGGCGGACTTCACCTTCTACGGCGGCATCTATCGCGGTGTTCGCCTGCTCGTGGTGAACAAGGCGCATTTCGCCCTGGATCATCTGGGCTCCTCCGGCATCCGCATCACCGCCACCCCCGATGGTCAGGCGGCGGACATCCGCGTCCAGAGCCGTATCACCGCGGGCGAGGTGGTCATCACCATCCGCGACCACAAGGAGCGCGTCGTCGGCACGGCCACCGGCACGGATGCCGCCATCCGCCTGGAAAAGGCGCACCGCTGGCACGGCGTGGAGGACCCCTACCTCTACACCTGCCATGCCGAGGTGCAGGTGGACGGCATCACCACCGATGCGCTGGACATCCCCTTCGGCGTGCGGTCGTTCCGCGTCGACCCCAAGATCGGCTTCGTCCTCAACGACAAGCCCTATCCCCTGCACGGCGTGTCCCGCCACCAGGACCGCAGGGGGCTGGGCAATGCCATCACCCGTGAGCATCACGAGGAGGACATGAAGCTCATCGCCGAAATGGGCTGCAACACCGTCCGCCTGGCGCATTATCAGCACGATCAGTACTTCTATGACCTGTGCGACCGCTACGGCATGGTGGTGTGGGCGGAGATCCCCTACATCTCCGAGCATATGCCCGCCGGCCGGATCAACACCATCGCCCAGATGCAGGAGCTGATCGAGCAGAACTACAACCACGCCTGCATCGTCTGCTGGGGCGTGTCCAACGAGATCACCATCTCCACCAAGGACAAGAAGGACATGCTGGATAACCACCGCGTCCTCAATGACCTGGTGCATCAGGCTGATCCCACCCGCTTCACCACCCTGGCCTGCTACGCCATGTGCGGCCCGTTCAACAGGGTCGCCCACATCACCGATGTGGTCAGCTGGAACCTGTACCTGGGCTGGTACGTCCCGGGCATGTTCCTCAACGACCTGTGGATCAGCTTCTTCCACCTCTGCTACCCCAAGACACCCCTGGGCTATTCCGAATACGGCGCGGAGGGCATGCCCAACCTGCATTCCTCCCACCCCCGCCGCAACGACCACACCGAGGAATACCAGGCCAGGTATCACGAGTTCATGCTGCGCTGCTTCCGGCGTCATCCGTATATGTGGGCGAACCATGTGTGGAACATGTTCGACTTCGCGGCGGACGCGCGCGATCAGGGCGGCGAGCCCGGCATGAACCACAAGGGTCTGGTCACCTTCGACCGCAAGACCAAGAAGGATTCCTTCTATCTTTACAAGGCCTGGTGGAGCAGGGAGCAGTTCGTCCACATCTGCTCCAAGCGCTATGTCGAGCGCCCGGACAAGACCACCACCATCAAGGTCTACTCCACCGAGAGCAAGGTCACGCTGATCGTCAACGGCAAGACCTTCGCCACCAAGGAGAGCAAGGATCATGTGTTCACCTTCCGCGTGCCCATGACGGAAACGCTCCGGGTCGAGGCCGTCTGCGGCCGCCTCAAGGACACCGCCACCTTCCGCCAGGTCGACAAGATGAACCCCGCCTACATCCTGCCCAAGAAGAAGAATCCGCAGAAATCCAACTGGGTGTGATCCAGTCTGCCCTGTCAGACTGACCAATGAACAAAAGGAGGCCTCCATCCATGGCAAACACCGAAAACGTTCAGCCGCAGGACGGCATGAACCGCGCCAAGCTCTATCAGCTGGCCATGTTCCCCATGAACAATGGCGCGACGAATGTGTACTATGTGCTGATCCTGTCCTTCATCGCGACGTTCGGCAACGTCGTGCTGGGTCTGGGCATGGCGTTCGCGTCCTTCATGATCACCGGCATGCGCGTCTTTGACGCCATCACCGACCCCATCATCGGCGCCATCATGGACAAGACCGATGGCAAGTGGGGCAAGTTCCGCCCCTTCATGGTCATCGGCAACATCATCATGGCCGTGTCCGTCATCCTGCTGTACATGGTCACCCCCCTCGTCCCCGACACGATGATGTGGCTGCGCTACACCCTGTTCGTCGTGCTGTACGCGGTGTGGGTCATCGGCTACACCTTCCAGACCTCCGTCACCCGTTCCGCTCAGCCCGTGCTGACCAATGACCCCAAGCAGCGTCCGCTGTTCACCGTGTTCAACACCATCGGCTCGCTGGCCGGTATGGGTCTGATCCAGGTGCTGGGCATGGTCATCGCCTCCGACGGCATCGCCGGTGACTACAACTCCACCTGGTTCAACATCATGACGCCCATCGGCATCGTGGTCTCCATCCTGCTGACCATCGTGGCCATCATCGGCATCTGGGAGAAGGATCAGACCAAGTACTTCGGCATGGGCAACAAGCAGGAGAACATCAAGATCTCCGAGTACATCAAGATCATCAAGGCGAACAAGCCCCTCCAGCGCCTGATGGTCGCCGGCGGCGGCTGCAAGCTCGCCCTGTCCATCGCCACCAACCTGACCGTCCTGTGCATGATCTACGGCTGCATGACCCAGTTCGGCGTCATCACCAACGACGCCGGTAAGCTGGTCAGCCAGAACCGCTATGACAGCCTCAACTCCATCATGATGATCTTGGGCTATGTCTTCTCTGCCCCCTTCTTCCTGCTGACGGTGCGTACCTCCCAGAAGCATGGCCAGAAGAAGTCCCTCATGACCTATGTGGCCGTGGCGCTGGGCTGCTACGTCGGCGTGCTGGCGCTCCTGCTCCTGTGGAAGCCCGAGACCGCTGCCCTCAACCTCGTCATCCTGGATAACGGCAAGCTGAGCATCAACCTGTACACCATCGCGTTCATCCTCTTCTTCGGCGTGGGCTACGGCGCGTATTACGCCACGGCGGACATGCCCATCCCCATGGTCGCGGACTGCGCCGACTATGAGACCTACCGCTCCGGCAAGTTCATCCCCGGCATCATGGGCACGCTGTTCTCCCTGGTGGACAAGCTGGTGTCCTCGCTGTCCGCCACGGTGGTGGCCGCGATCGTCGCCTTCACCGCCGGTCTGGATGAGCTGCCCACCAAGTCCACCCCCTATGTGGACGGCATGAACTGGGCGGTCATCATCTGCTTCTGCATCATCCCCATGCTGGCCTGGATCGCCACCCTCGTGGCCATGAAGGGCTATGAGCTGGACGGCGCGCGCATCAAGGAGATCCAGGCCATCAACGCCGCCCGCAAGGCTTACATCGCTGACGGCCACACCCTGGAGGAGGCCATGGCGGCCATCAAGACCGCAGAGGACGCGAACAATGTCAGCGCCTCCGCCATCCATGCGTGATCCTGAATCGTATATACAGAAAGGAAGGACGAAAAATGATGGATCTGCCCCTGAATGTTGATTTTACCGGCAAAGTCGTCGTGGTGACGGGCGCAGGCGGCGTGCTGTGCGGCGATATGGCCCGCGCGTATGCCCAGGCCGGCGCGAAGGTCGCTGCCCTGGACCTGAATGAGGACGCGGTGAAGAAGCTCGCTGACGAGCTGACCGCCGAGGGCTTCATCTGCAAGGGCTACAAGGCCAATGTGCTCGACCCCGAGGTGCTTGAAAGCGTCCATCAGCAGGTGCTGGCCGATCTGGGCCCCTGCGACATCCTGGTGAACGGTGCGGGCGGCAACAATCCCCGCGCCACCACCGACAACGAGTATCAGCATGAGGCCAGGGAGGGCCAGAAGACCTTCTTCGACCTGGAGCCCAACGGCATCGACTTCGTGTTCAAGCTCAACTACCAGGGCACGCTGCTGCCGACCCAGGTGTTCGCCAAGGACATGGTCGCCCGCAAGAGCGGCAACATCATGAACATCTCCTCCATGAACGCCTACATCCCGCTGACGAAGATCCCGGCGTATTCCGGCGCGAAGGCCGCCATTTCGAACTTCACCCAGTGGCTGGCCACCCATTTCGCCGGCACGGGCATCCGCTGCAACGCCATTGCCCCCGGCTTCCTGGTGTCCAACCAGAACCGCGCCCTCCTCTTCAATGAGGACGGCACGCCCACCGCGCGTTCCGCCAAGATCCTCAACGGCACGCCCATGGGACGCTTCGTGGACAGCGCCGAGCTGCTCGGCGGTCTGTTCTTCCTCACCGACGACAAGGCGGCCTCCGCCATCACCGGCGTCGTCCTGCCCATCGACGGCGGCTTCGCAGCCTATTCCGGCGTGTAACGGAACTGTAAAATGCCGTCCCTCCCCTTGAAAATACGGGGCGGAACTGGTATAATAGGTGTCAGAAATGAACATCCCATCAAGGATGTTCCAATGTGAAAGGAGTCAACCATCATGAAGAAGCTCTTTGCCCTGCTCCTGGCCGCTGCCATGCTGCTGTCCTGCACCGTGTTCGCTGAGGACGCGAAGGATCCCATGGAGATCGATCGCAGCCTGGAAGCCAAGCTGAACCTGACCTGGGTGAACCCCGAGACCCTGACCGCTGACTGGACGCTGTCCGCCGCATGGATCGGCGAGGACTTCATCGAGGACTTCGAGATCGAGGGCGTTGAGGCCGGCCTGATCGCCGTCACCCCCGGCGCGATTACCATGACCATCAATGCGGCGCTGGATCACTGCGCGTCCGACCCCTCCCTGGGTCAGATCACCAGCCAGAGCAACTACTGGCATGACCATGTGTTCTGCATGAACGGCACGCTGACCTTCGCCGACTTTGCGGACGAGAAGTACACCCTCAAGTCCGAATGGGACGAGTTCGACTTCGATGCCCGCGGCGAGATGGACGGCGACTACAACTACGGCCCGGCCAAGACCCACCTCAAGGGCGACGATGATCTCCTCCACTGGACCGACATCACCGGCATCGACTACGAGGATCAGGAAGAGATGAAGTACATCTTCATGAACACCTCCGGCCAGCTGGTTCTGTGCTACGCCGAGAAGAACATCGTCAACGCCAAGAACAACACCATCGCGTTTGCGTACATCTTCGACAAGGTCGTCCCCGCTGAGGAGACCGCCGAGTAATTTCGCACCCCCTGCCGCGGCTCATATTGGCCGCGGCTTTTTTGTGTCCGCCGACGCATGCGCCCGTCCGGCTGTCCGGTGACGGCAAGACGACCCTGCGTCGCCCGAATGGCCAGGGCTGCACAGAGCATGGCCGGCCTGGCGAAAGCTCTGACCCTGCCGGACAAAGGATCACCCGGAAAACGAAAAA
>CAZJOA010000057.1:9364-16198 GCA_964547515.1 uncultured Faecalibacterium sp. | reverse complement strand
TAAAACTTTTGCAAAAGCTATTGCCAAATGGCGCAGGATCGGGTATAATGGAGTCAGCAAAAAGGAAGAGGAAGCCGCCTGTGCGCGGCAGCTTCGACAGAAAGAGGTGTCTCCGATGAACGACGAAGAGCGCTTTGAGCAGGATGGCCCGGAAGTGGGCGGCATCGACGAGGGCGACATGGAAGACGTCATCGAAATGACCGACGAGGAAGGCAACACCATCCTGTTCAGCATCATTGACTATTTCTTCTATAACGGCGAGGAGTATGCGATCCTGACCGACTCCAACGATGAGGACACGGCCGATAGCGACGCTGATGACGATGCCGACGAAAGCGTTGACTGCTATGTGATGAAGATCGTGGCCACGACGGATGAATCCGGCGAGGAGCTGGAGGAGTTCGTCCCCGTGGAGGATCAGGCGCTCGAAGCGAAGCTGATGGAGATCGCCTCCATGAAGCTCAACAGCGACGAGGACGCGGACGACGAGGATTGACCTTCCCACCCCGAGGGCGTGCGGCGTGATCTGTTCCGCTGGCAGCGATGCCAGATGACGTCATTCTTTGTGAAACGAGTTTTTCTACCGGTCATAAGCAATTACCTGTTTTTGCTTATTCCCCATGAGAATCATCGGCTTTCCATTTTCCATTTCGCATTTGCAATGAACGTGACCGAACCTTTCCCCGACCCAGCCGCCGCCGCTTTTCCTTCGATCCGATCAAAACCGTTGGACGGACAGTACCCAGCTGTCCGTCCTTTTTTGTATGAGAAAAGCCGCCCGATGTCAGGCGGCACATGCGGATTGGTTCATTTCCCTGCGGCGAAATCCAGCAGGATCGCCTTCAACGCCGCCATGCTGTCCGCACGCAGGTCAGCCACGGCGTATTCCGCGTCGTTGCCGAAGCCGAATGCCGCCGCCACCGTGGGCAGGCCATTGTCGCGTCCCGCCATCAGGTCACCCAGACGGTCGCCCACCATGATGGCGCGCTCCGGCTGCATGTCCGCCAGCAAAGCGGCGAGGTTCTGCGTCTTGGTGCGCCCCGGACGGCTGCATGCGACCGCGCGGAACACGCCCTCCAGCCCGAATTGCTGCATGCACAGCGACAGGTACGCCCCCGTGGCGTTGGATACGATGCACAGTTCGGCGTGCTCGCGCAGGGTCAGCAGCATTTCCTTCGCGCCGGGGAAGAGGCGGTTGACCTTCGGCACGAGGGACAGGGCATTCGTCAGGCGGATGCGGCAATATTCGTCCAGGCGGTCGGCCGGTACGCCGAGGATGGGCGCGGCCTCCTCGAAGGTCGGGCCGTTGCAGCTGCGCAGGATGTCCTCCGGCTGCGAGGGGAGTCCCATCGCAGCCAGGGTCGAGCGGTTCTCCTCGATGCACAGCTGCATGCTGTCGCAAAGCGTTCCGTCCCAGTCGAAACAGATCACGGGCGTCATCATTCGTTCTCCTTTTTGAGCACACGGCGCTTGGCGAAGTAGTTCCACACCATGACCAGCACCGTGGCGATGATCTTGTTGAGCATATAGACCTTGACCGGCATGCCGAAGAGGGTGAAGAGCAGCGCATCCTCGCCTGACAGCGCCGTCAGCGCCCCCATGATGCCCCAGTTGAGGACGAGCCCCATGACGCTGGTGAGGACGAAGCCGACCTGTGACGAGCGGCTGCCATCCTTCGCGCCGTCGAAGACCCACCGGACGCACAGCAGGTAGTTGAAGCACACGCTGACGAGGAAGGCGATGGGGGTCGCGGCCACGGCGGACAGGCGCAGTCCCTCCTTGAGCAGGAGGAGCGCGGCGTATTCGATCAGGAAGCATATGCCCCCGGTCAGGCCGAATTTGAGGATCTCCTTCAGGCGATGGTTCATGCATTACACTTTCTTTTCAACGATTTTGACATTGCCCTCGCCGAATGCGGCGGACAGGCGGCTGACGCAGCCCTCGCTGCCGTCGCACCACTGGAGGGAGGGCAGCAGGAAGGTCATCTTCTCCGCCGGGATGTGGAGGTACACCGGGATGCTCCCGGGGTGGAGGCTGAGGAGCTGTGCGGCCTCGTCCATGCGGGGACGCGCCAGCTGGATGAAGAGCTTGCGGGGGGCGTTCGCGGCACGCTGCGCATCGGTCATGGGGGGCTGGGCAGGAGTACGATGGGCGGACGCTGCCTTCGCGGCACGCGGACGATCCGCCGATGGGCGCGGGGGCTTCTCCGTCCGGGTCTGCCACATTTCCAGGGGGGTCAGCGTGTCCACCAGCAGCTTGGGCGATTCGTCCTCCCGGATGGACAGCTTGCCCGACAGCACCACCAGATCGTCCACCGCCATCATCCCCTGATACTTTTCGTATACCTTGGGGAAGACCAGGCATTCGATCTGTCCGGTCAGGTCCTCCAGGGTGACGAAGCCCATGTACGCGCCCTTTTTGGTGGCCTTGCCCTTGACCTCCGTCAGGATGCCGCCCATGTCCACATACATGCCGTCCAGCGCCATGCCGCCGTCATCGCGTTCGTCCAGGCCTTCCAGCTGAAGGGTGGAGAAGGACAGCTTTTGCAGCGTCTCGCGGTAGTCATCCAGCGGATGTCCGCTGATGTAAACGCCGGAGATCTCCTTTTCCAGCGCCAGGCGCTGCCGGGCAGGGAAGTCCGGCAGATCGGGCAGCTCACGGCTGACATCGAGGATGGGCGCGTCGTCGAAGACCATGTCGAACAGGGAGAGCTGCCCGTCCACATTGGCCTTGCGGCGGGAGATGCTGGCATCCATGGCGGATTCGTACACGGCGAGCATCTGCACGCGGTTCGCACCGGTCTCGTCGAACGCACCGGCCTTGATGAGGCTTTCCACGACGCGCTTGTTGCATTCGGCGGTGTCGATGCGGCTGCAAAAGTCGAAGATGTCCTTGTAGGGGGCGCTCTGGCGTTCGCGGATGATGGCGTTCACCGCGCCCTGACCCACGGCCTTCACCGCACCCAGGCCAAAGAGGATGCACAGCTTGCCGTTTTTGTCCTGCTGGACGGTGAATTTCCAGCCGGAGCGGTTCACATCCGGCGGGAGGATGGCGATGCCCTGTCCGCGGCAATACTGGATGTACCCGGCGATCTTGGCGGAATTGCCGTACACGCTGTTGAGGATGGCCGCCATGAAGGGCACGGGATGGTACTTCTTCAGCCAGGCTGTCTGCACGGCGACCACGGCATAGGCCGCGGCGTGGGATTTGTTGAACGCATAGGACGCAAAGGCCGTCATGTCGTCGTAGATCTTGTTGGCGACGTCCTCGGGCACGCCGTTGCGGATGCAGCCGGGCACATCGATGCTGCCGTCCTCGTTGAGCCTGCCATGGATGAAGTATTCCCGCTCCTGCGCCATGATCTTGTGCTTTTTCTTGGCCATGGCGCGGCGAACCAGGTCGCTCCGGCCATAGGAATACCCGGCCAGGTCGCGCACGATCTGCATGACCTGCTCCTGATAGACCATGCAGCCATAGGTCACATCCAGGATGGGGCGCAGCTTCTCCGTTTCGTAGCGGACGGAGGCAGGGTTCTGCTTGCCCTCGATATAGCGGGGGATGGACTCCATCGGGCCGGGACGATACAGGGAGATGGCGGCGATGATGTCCTCGAAATTGCCGGGCTTCATGTTGGTGAGGAAGGAACGCATGCCGCTGCCTTCGAGCTGGAACACGCCATCGGTGTCCCCGGCGGAGATCATCTCGTACACCGCCGGATCGTCCATGGGGATGTCCTCCGGCTTCATGTCCACGCCCATGGTGCGCATCATGTCCAGCGCATCACGGATGACGGTCAGCGTCCTCAGGCCGAGGAAGTCCATCTTCAGCAGACCCAGCTGTTCGATGGTGCCCATGGGGTACTGGGTGGTGATGACCTCGTCATTGCGCTGGAGGGGGACGAATTCCACCACGGGCTTGCCGGTGATGAGCACCCCGGCGGCGTGGGTGGAGGCATGGCGGGGCATGCCCTCCAGGGTCATGGCGGTGTCGATGAGCTTGCGGACGGAGGGCTGCTCATCGTACATGGTTCTGAGCATGGGGGAGAGCTTGAGCGCCTTGTCCAGCGTCATGCCCAGGTCGAAGGGGATGGCCTTGGCGACTGCGTCCGTCTCCGCGTAGCTCATGCCCAGCACGCGGCCGACATCGCGCACCACGCCCTTGGCCGCCATCGTGCCGAAGGTGATGATCTGGCTGACGTGATCTGCGCCGTACTTGCGCGCCACATAGTCGATGACCTCCTGACGGCGCTCGTAGCAGAAGTCCACGTCAATATCGGGCATGGACACGCGCTCCGGGTTGAGGAAGCGTTCGAAGAGCAGCTGGTACTTCAGCGGGTCGAGCATGGTGATGCCCAGCGAGTACGCCACGATCGAGCCTGCGCCGCTGCCGCGTCCCGGGCCGACCATGATGCCGTTCTCCCGGGCGTAGTTGATGAAATCCCACACGATGAGGAAGTAGTCCACATACCCCATGCCGGAAATGACGCTCAGCTCATATTCCAGGCGGGTGTAGGGCTCGTCGCCCTCCCGGGCATCGGGATAGCGCTTGCGCAGACCCTCCAGGCAGAGCCGGAGCAGCATCTCATAGGGGGTCTCGTCCGTCGGGACGGGATACGCGGGCAGGCGCGTCACCCCGAACTCGAATTCCACCTGACAGCGGTCGGCGATGCGCTGCGTGTTGTCCACCGCCTCCGGGCAGGAACGGAACAGCGCACGCATTTCCTCTTCTGATTTGACGTAGAGCTGACGGGTCTCCATCCGCATGCGGTTCTCGTCGTCCAGCGTCTTGCCGGTCTGGATGCACATGAGGACTTCCTGCGCGTCAGCATCCTTCTCCTCGATGTAGTGGCAGTCGTTGGTGGCGACCAGGGGGACCTCCAGCTCGCGGGCGATGGCGATGAGCCGCGGCAGCACCAGCTTTTCCTCGCGGATGCCGTGATCCATGATCTCCACGAAGAAATTGTCCTTGCCGAAAATGCCCTGCATGTCGCGGATGTACGCCACTGCGTCATCATGGCGGTCATCCAGCAGCAGCTTGGGCAGGTCGCCGGAGAGGCATGCGGACAGGCAGATCAGCCCCTCGTGATGCTCCCGCAGCAGGTCGTAGTCGATGCGCGGCTTGTAGTAATAGCCCGTCAGGAAGCCCTCGCTGATGAGGTACATCAGGTTCTGATAGCCCGTGTTGTTCTCGCACAGGAGGATCAGGTGGCTGTATTCCCTTGCCACGGCGGACTTGTCCCTGCGGTCGCGGCAGATGTAGGCCTCGCAGCCGATGATGGGCTTGAGCCCCTCCGCCTTCATGGCCTGATAGAAGTCGATGCAGCCGTACATCACGCCATGATCCGTGATGGCGCAGGAGGTCATGCCCAGCGCCTTGATGCGCGGGATCAGCCGCTGGATGCGGCACGCGCCGTCCAGCAGGGAATACTCCGTATGAAGATGAAGGTGGGTGAATGCCATGGCGAACCTCCTGCGGAAGCGTCGGAATGAAGGGACATCAACAAATTATAGCATACATTTCTCATGGACGCAAACAAAAGCGGAATTTCCCCCAAAAAGGGCGGAAGTTGTGAACGAAATGAAAAATTTGCAAAAAAAAACGCACCGAATACACAAAGACCTTTGCAATTTGGACGAATATGTGATACAATGAATTCACATGCTGTCCAAGGCTGACCGAAAGGAGGTTCGCCCAATGAAGAAACCCATCCCGCGCCTGCTTGCTGCCCTGGTGGTGACGGTGCTGCTGCTGTGCAGCGTGACCGTGGCGTGGACGATCCTCCGCAATGCCGCCATCCGGGAGGACATCACCCAGGTGACGGCGAATCTGGATGCGGTGCGTCAGCGGCTGAAGAAGCAGCAGGTGGAGTATGCGCAGGTGCAGGCGGATCTGCCTGTGACGCTTGCGGAGCTGGAAGCGCTCCAGCCCCAGGCGGACGAGGCCTATGCGCGTGCACAGGCGCTTCGTCAGCAGCGGAAGGAGCTGCGTGCCGCCAATGCCGAACAGCAGGAGCAGATCGCCGCGCTATCCGCCCAGGCGGACAGTGCATCCGGCGAAGAGGAGCGGACTGCCCAGGCCATCGCGCATCTGAATGAAGCGCTCGCCGCCCTGGAGGCGCTTTCCGCCCTGGAATGAGTCTGACACGCGCCGATATACGCGCGTCGATATACAATGCATGAAGGAGGAACCCCCCAATGTCCAAGACCCCGCAGAAGCAGACCCCTGCCGCAAAGAACACCGCCGATCAGAAGAAAAACTCTTCGCTTATCGCCCTGATCGCGGTGCTCGTGGTGGCGCTGGTGCTCATCGTTGTGCTGTTCGCCCGTTCGAACAACCTCAACAGCCAGCTGGACAACCTCAACTCCGAGCTGACCGAGACCAACGCGACTCTCCAGCAGACCGTGACCGACAAGGAAGCCGCTCAGGCGCAGCTCACCGAAGCGCAGAACAGCCTGCGTGAAGCGCAGCTGACCCTGGATGAGTCCACCCAGAAGGTGACGGCGCTGGAAGGCGAGCTGTCCACGCTGACTGCCGAGAACAACGCCAACAAGGAGCAGATCGCCATCCTGACCGCCGATCTGGAGACTGCCAAGGCCAACAAGGCGACCGCCGAGGTCTATCTGGCCGATGTGGAGACCGCTGTCCAGAAGGCGCTGGCCGCGCTGAACGGCGAGACCTATGTCGAACCCGAAGCGGAGACCGAGGAAGTCCCCGCTGTTGACGCGCAGACCGAGGAAGTCCCCGCTGACGATGCGCAGACCGAGGAAGTCCCCGCTGAGGACGCGCAGACCGAGGAAGTCCCCGCTGACGATGCGCAGACCGAGGAAGTCCCCG
>CAZJOA010000057.1:0-9264 GCA_964547515.1 uncultured Faecalibacterium sp. | reverse complement strand
GCGCAGACCGAGGAAGTCCCCGCTGAGGACGCGCAGACCGAGGAAGTCCCCGCTGAGGACGCGCAGAGCGAGGAAGTCCCCGCTGAGGACGCGTCCGCCGAGACCAATCCCTGACCCTGCACAATGTCCATCCCCGAGCCGCATATGGCTCGGGGCTTTCTTGAAAAAGGAGAATCATGATGAAGAAATGGCTCTGTCTGCTGCTCTGCCTGCTGATGCTCCCGGTGTACGCCGTCGGGGAAAGCGAATTCGATGACGAAGCGCTCCGCCGGATGGAGGACTTCACCGTGTTCGACGAGCCGGGTTCGGCCAATACGGTGATCCGCCCGCTGAATCAGCCCTATCAGGGTCAGGTGGACGAACCGTATGAGGGCTGGCTGGTGGCCTATGTGGACTTCGTGACCCTCCCGGATTACGGCGCGACGCTGCCCCGGGTGATGGTGTCCATCGAGACCTTCGAACCCATCGGCGCGGACGAAATGCGCCTGACCGTCAGCGGGAAGACGTACACCTTCGCCGTGAACGGCAGCCGTTCCGAATATGACGATGTGTACATGGAGGACTACGCCGTGTGCCTGAGCGCCGCGAGCCTGCCCATGATGAAGGCCATCGCCCAGCAGAAGCAGGATAAGCCCATCCGGGTGGAATTCCTCGTGCAGGAGGAGGCAGTCTTTGTGGGACAGGTCGTCCTGCCGGGCAAAGAGGTGGCGGACATGTACGATACCTTCATCGACCTGGGCGGAAAGCGTCAGGATCTGACCCGATTTGACGAGATCTGGCCGTGCAGGATCGTCTGACAGCAAAAATCACCCCGGAGGACAGTGCATCCTCCGGGGCTTTTGTATGGCTTGCGGATCAGTAGCCAAGCGTCCGAGCCATTTCCTCCATGCGCTCCAGCGGGAAGGGCGGGTTCGTCAGGGGCTTCATGGCGATGGACATGAGCTTCATCGGGTTGTCGTCCGCGGCGCTGCGGTTGGAGGCGATCCATCCGCAGCGGCGGCAGCGATGCAGGATCGCCCATTCGCCGCCCTTGCGCACCCAAACGGCAATGGCTTCCATCTGTCCGCCGCAGTCCGCCTCGCGGTCGCCCGGCTCAATGTCCAGGTGCACGGAGGTCAGGCAGTTGGGACAGTGGTTGCGGTGATCTGTGCCCGCGCCCTGGGGGACGCAGAGCCGCCCGCAGCAGGTGCAGGTGAAGCTCTCGTCACAGGGCTGGATGCGGTAGTTGTGCGGCTCGTATTGCTTGCGCTTGTTTTCACGGTTCATGCTGATTTTCCTCTCACAATATCATTCATGTTTGTCGGATGAATGAGCGGGAGGATTGCCGGTGCAAACCTCCCGGCTTACACGGTAGCCTTTTTCATGCAAAATACCTCTTCGTTCGTCGTTTTGTGGGGGGGGGACATGCAGGCGTTCCTGCCGGCTTTGCGCCGAGATACCGATGGTCATCCCTTCGTGTGCAGTGGCACGGGCGGAGGGCGTTACCCTCCCGTAGATGATGAACCAGTCCCTTCTGTCGAGCTTGTGTATTGCAGCGCCATCCAGGCGGACTGCCGAAGTGAAGATGCTTTCCCGTTCCGACCTTCAAGCGGGAATTACTGTAGAAGAAACAGTCAACTCCATCGCAAAAAGGGAGTCCAGAGGGGAAACGTTCCCAATGGGACAGGCTGACATAGTGCACAAAACAAACATGCGTGCACAACTGTGATATGAAAGTCAACTCCATCGCAAAAAGGGAGTCCAGAGGGCCTAAGGCCCTTTGGCAGGGGTACAGGGGACAGCGTCCCCTGTGGGCCCCTGTTGGCAGGGGTACAGGCGGACAGCGTCCCCTGTCGTCCCCTGTTTACAGCGTGACCTCCAGCTTGGCCGCGCGGCCGATGAAGTTCACCTCGTTGACCTGAACGGTCATTGCGTCGTATTCCTTGTCGAAGGATTGCAGGATGACCGTGAAGTCCGCCAGACGCTTCACCTTGCGCAGGAAACGGTGGCTGTTGTATTCCACCAGCATGACCGCGCCGTCGATGGGGGAGTGCGCGGGGACGATGAGTGCCAGATCACCCTGATGGATGCGGAAGCCCCGCATGCTGTCATCCGGCGCGAGGTAGTAGAAGACCTTGTCGGGGTTTGCGCCCTCGATCTTGCCGGACACGATGGGCAGCAGACGGTAGTCCACCGGCTTCATGATGGCGTTCATGACCGGCACGCGCTTGAGCACGCTGGTCAGCGCGTCGAGCCAGATTGAGCCGCTGACACCCTTTTCCTCCTCGGTGGAGGCGACGACTTCGGCCTCGGGCTGGGGCTTGGGCTTGGGCTTGGGCTGGGCGACGGTCTTCGCCGTGGGGGAGGACACCGTGGCCAGATCGACCGTGGCGGCAATGTCATCCAGGGAGAAGTCCGCCTCCGTCTGTTCGCGCAGACCGATGGACTTCAGGATGCGGCGCGCCTGGTCATCCGGGATGATCTTCGTGCCCTTTTCGACCGCGACGAGGTAGCTCTCCGCCACGCCGCATTTCTTGGCGACCTGCTTGGGGGTCATTTTCGCACGGATACGTTCCGTGCGGATCAAATCTCCGAGTCGGCTCAATGCTTTCAGCCTCTTTTCTGTCTTGATGTGGGGAATGTAGGTATTATAGCGCATTTCACGCAGGGTTGCAAGGGTGCGGGGAATCATTTCGCGCCGTAGATGTCCTCGTAGAGGGATAATTCGATCAGCTTGTCGCGCAGGGTCTGCATGTCCTCCCAGGCCTCGCGCTTTTTGGCCGGATCGCGCAGCAGTGCGCTGGGGTGATAGGTCGGCAGCATCCATGTGCCCTTGCTGTTGAACCAGCGCCCGCGGTCACGGGTGATGCGGATGTCCGCGCCGAGGGTGCATTTGGCGGCGGTTGCGCCCAGGAGGACGATGACCTTCGGGCGGACGAGCGCCACCTGATTGCGCAGGTGGAGCATGCACGCGGCGGCTTCGTCGGCTTCGGGGGCACGGTTCTGCGGCGGACGGCATTTGACGATGTTGCAGATGTACACCCTGTCGCGGGGCAGGGAAATGGCGGCGAGCATCCTTGTCAGGAGCTGACCGGCAGGGCCGACGAAGGCGAGACCCTCCTCGTCTTCCACCTGTCCCGGGCCTTCGCCGATGAGCATCAGCGGTGCGCGGACATCCCCCTGACCGGGTACTTTGCGGTGAATGCCCTGATACAGCGGGCACATGGCGCATTGCTCCACCTGCTGATGGAAAAGCGTCCAGGTCAATTCGGCCATTTTGCAACCCCCTTTTGTGTCGCGTGCGGAAGGGTCAGAAGTGCTTTTGCAGCAGGATGAACGACTGACTCATGTCGTTGACGAGCCAGTTGATGAGGCTGACGAGCAGCGTGACCGTCACCAGGATGACCGCTGTGCCCAGGATGATGCCTGCGAAGTCCGCCAGACCGGAGAGCAGCTGCCAGTGGCTCTGCTTCAGCTCGGCCAGCTCTTCGTCGGTGAGCAGGTCTTCATCGAGGGGATCGTCCGCCAGGTCAGGATCGTCCTCGAAGACCCCTTCGAAAAGGCGGCTGTATTCGGCATCCGGGGCGGAGGCGTAGGCCTCGTCGGGGTCGTCCGGGTATTCGGCCTCATCCGGGAGGAAGGCATCATCCGTGAGATAGTCGGCGGGATCGAGCGGGGCGGACGTTTCCGGCTGATCGTCGCGGATGGCATAGTCCTCCTCGGTGTAGATGCGGTCGTCCGCCGGATAGGGCGGCTGTGCGCTGACGCGGCGCTGTCTGATCGTGGGCATAGGCTGCCTCCTCGTCAAGGATTTACATATATGAAACGAAATGCGGGAACAAAACCCTGCCGGAAAACGTTATATGGGTGTCAGACGTAATCCAGCCAGGGGGCGTCCGCCTCCTCGCGGCCGGTGAGGCTGCCTTCGCTGCACAGGCCGGGGAAATCCAGCTGACGCAGCGCCTCATAGAGCACGATGGCGACGGAGTTGGACAGGTTGAGGCTTCGCGCCTCGGCACGCATGGGGATGCGCACGCACCGATCGTAGACGCGCTCCAGCAGGTTTTCCGGCAGACCGCGCGTTTCGCAGCCGAAAACGAGGAAGTCCCCGTCCTGATAGGTCGCTTCGTGGTAGCCGCGCGGCGCTTTGGTGCTGGCGAAGTGCATCCGCGCATGGGGATGCGCCGTCAGGAAGGTCTCCATGTCCGGCCAGACGCGGTAGGACATCAGGCTCCAGTAGTCCAGCCCGGCACGCTTGAGGTACTTGTCCGCCAGGGAGAAGCCCAGCGGCTCGATCAGGTGGAGCACCGCGCCCGTCGCGGCACAGGTGCGGGCGATGTTGCCCGTGTTCTGCGGGATCTCGGGGTGAACCAGGACGATGTTGAGGGACATAGGCTTTTCCTCCGTGGAAATGGGCGCATTGTGTACTTTGGGTATTGACAGTGCTGCCCATAAAAAGATATAATAGGAAACAGAAAGGAAGTGCGTCTCCATGACACATTTGAAAAGGATCGCTGCATTGCTGCTCATCGCGCTCCTGCTGTCCTCCGCCGCGCTGGCGGAAAGGATGTACATCCTCCCGGACAGCAACCATCGGCTGCTGACCTGGGAAGAGGTGGCCGAGTGGGACTACGAATCCCTGGGGTATGCCTTCAATGAGATCTTCGCCCGCTACGGGTATGACTTCATTCCCGGCGGGGAGTACGAATACTACTTCAGCACGCGCCCGTGGTATGTGCCCAACGGGACGTACAACAATCAGCGGGACTGCTATCCGCGCCTGAGCGACACGGAGTGGAAGAACTACCACCTCATCAAGGATGTCCGCGCGTACAAGAAGACCTTCGGCGACTGGGGACTGTCCATCTGGGACAATTTCTCCACCGGCTTTGACACGCTCCAGGGGTTTGGCTACATCGAGCTTCGTTCCAACCAGAACCTGGAGGTGTATTCCGCCCCGTCGTACAATTCGTGGCGCGGCGCGAACGGCAAGGCCTCCGTGTCCACCAATGGCGCGGTGTACGCCGCCGGTTGGGAGCGCGGCTGGCTGCTGGTCATGTACGAGACGAACAACGGCTCCATCCGCGTGGGCTATGTGGACACCAACAGCATCCGCGGCGGCGTGCCGGTGGATGTCAGCCTGAATTTCTCGTATGACACCGCGACGGTGCAGCAGAACTGTTCGCTGACGGACGATCCGGCGCGTACCGGCTCGGTGATGACGACGCTGCGTGCCGGCACGCAGGTCACATGGCTGACGCGCTTCTACAACAATTCGGCTTGGGACTATGTGGAGACGACGGTCAATGGAAAGACCGCGCGCGGCTTCATCCGCGTGGGCAGCCTGGACATCAGCCGCAGTGCCGATCCGCTGGAGGAGCTGGACTACAAGTGATGCGTCATGGATGCGGGGCATCGAACAGCCCCGTCACCGCGCTGAACAGGCTTTCCCGGATGCCGGGGAAGCGCTGACGGCTCTCGCGGATGAACTGCTTCACGTCCTCCCGGCGGGTGTGACCGTCCGCCGGGCAGGGATTGGCGGCCACCGGCAGCTCATAGCGCCGGGCAAAGCCGATCACGTCCCGTTCCTCCACATAGAGCATCGGGCGCAGCACCTGCAGACCGGTCTTGTCCAGCTGCGTCACCGGCGGGAAGCAGTCATACCGCCCCTCCAGCAGGAGGTTCATCAGGCTCGTCTCGATGAAGTCATCCTTGTGGTGAGCATACGCGATTTTCCCGCAGCCCATGTCGAGGGCAGCGGCATTGAGAGCACCCTTGCGCATTTTTGCACACAATGCGCAGGGGTTCTTTTCTTTTCGCTCCTCAAAGACGATCTGGTAGATCTGTGTCCGGACGATGCGCAGGGGGATGCCCTGTTCGTCGCAGAATTCTTCCATCCGGCGAAGGCTCTCTTCGGGCATGCCCGCGCCCACATCCACATGGATGGCGCATAGCTCAAAGGGCACGGGATAGAACCGGCGCAGGGCGGACAGCCCCATCAGCAGACAGAGGCTGTCCTTCCCGCCGGAAAGTCCCACGGCGATGCGGTCGCCGGGGCGGATCATACCGTATCGCTGGATGCACTGGCGCAGCAGGCTCGTCAGCCTTTGCAGATCCATGGACATTACAGTGCACCGCCGATTTGTTCCAGATGCATGCGTGCCGCCACCGCATTGCCGGGGTTGGTGTTCTCCAGCGTCATGGGGATGCCGTGTGTCTTCGCCAGGGCGCAAAGGGGCGCGTAATCCATGTCGCCCAGGCCGCACGCGCAGGACACGACATTGCTGAACACATCCGTGTTGTCCACCGTGGCCTTGATGCGCTGCCCCTTTTCACCGGCGAAGGGCGTGAAGTCCTTCATGTGCAGGAGTGCCGTGTCCTTGCCCAGGCGGGCGATGCCGTCAGCCACAACGGACTTTGCGTCCGCCGCGTTGTCCTCGGAGAGAAGGTTCACCGCGTCGAGGATGACCTTCAAATTGGGGGAGTTGACCGCGCGGAGCACCTTTTCGCAGCGTTCGGGGGTGGAAACGATGTGGCGGATGACCGGCTCGATGGCGAAGAGCTGGCCGACCTCCTCGGCATAGCGGACGATGGGCGTCACACGGTCGATGAACAGCCGGAGCGCCTCATCCGTGAAGCATTCCGGGCAGGTCGAATAGGTGGTGTTGGGTGCACCGGTCTCCGTGCCGACCAGCAGTGCGCCGATCTTCCTGGCGAAGCGCAGATGCGCCTTGTAGATCTCGACGGTCCTTGCGTGCTCCGCCAGATCGGGGGAGCAGAGGTTCAGGTAGCAGCCCAGCAGCACGCAGGTCTGACCGTTCCGTGCCAGCTCCTGACGGACATAGTCGGCCAGCTCGTCGGTTAGCAGGGCGGGCGCGTCCGTCATCTTGAAGCCGGGGATGACCTTGCCCATGGCGATGTGCACGCAGGTGAAGCCCTGTTCGCGGGCGGCGGAGAGATGCTCGGAGAGGTTGCTCCCGGCGGTGTCGTGGAGTCGGATGCCGATATTCATGCGGATTGCCTCCTGTATCTTGCATGGATGGATGTTCCAACATTAGTATACCGCATTTTTGCGGATTTGTGTAGGGGGCAAAACGACGAAAAAGCCCCGGCGGACATTCCGTCAGGGCAAGAGGTGAACGGGATCATTCCGTCCGGGACTGCATATCCGTCAGGAAGCGCTCGCCGGCGGACAGTGCGTCGGGCGTGCCCGCATTGGGGGCAAGGGCGGCCCGGAGCGCGTCCAGCGCATCCCGCAGATGTGCCGCACAGGCATTGAAGTCCTTCTCCCACGCGATGCGCTGCAAATCGAACTGCACCTGCTGACGATCCAGCGTACGCTGCAATTCGCGGCATTTCGCCATGACCGCCTGATCCGGCGCGGCGACGGACTCCGCCCTCGCGGCACGGCGCAGCAGCTCCTTAAGCCCCTCCAGCAGATGGTGGACGCAGGGCTGTGCCATCAGGCGGGCGGCGGCAGCGTCCTCGGGGTCGCAGAAGGCCGCATCGGCATGATCGGTGGGATTGGGCGCGGCGGACGGGGCAAGCTCGGGGCAGGGGAGTCCCTCCCGGCGCAGCTCCTCGCAGACCTCTTCGATCAGCTCCGGGCGGTTCTTGCAGACGGTGCGGTACTTGTTCTGATAGCGCAGCATGCGGCTGTGGCTGCCCTGGGACATGGCCATCACGCATGCGCGGACGCTCATGCCCTTGCCGCGTGCCATCAGCACCTGACGGAGCAATTCGTGGGTCTCCTCGGCGGTGAACGGCTCGAAGGCCGGTGTGCGCCGCGTGCCCTCAGGCTGCTGACGAAGGCAGGCGTAGTAGTAGTTGCGGATGCTGTTGGGCTTGCGGCCCAGATCGGCGGACAGTGCCTCGAAGACGCTGCGGAGGGGTTCGCCGGCGGCATTGGCGGCCTTGACGGCGGAGAAAAGGCGGGCGGTTTCGGCTTCCTGCCAGCCGGCGCGACCGGGATGGGCGGCGGGCTGAGTGAGCTTGACGGTCTGACTCATGGGCATGCTCCTTTGCGGGCGGTATGGATTCCGCCGGATCGTTCTGCCCTTACCATATCCAGGCGGAGGGCGATTTATGCAGTCTACAGCAGGGGTGTCAGCACTTCGTCCAGCGTCGAACGCCCCTGAAAGAACTGCCACGCCGCATTCCTGACCGTTTCGGGTGACAGATAGGCATTCACGGCGGACAGCCCCCGGCGGGCGGCCTGTTCGACCCGGGCGGGGAAGTCGGCGGCATACAGTGTCAGGTCGGTGCGGACGGTATACAGCCCCTGGGCGGCGAGCGTCCGCTGTGCGTCGCGGCTCGTCAGATGGGAAAGCAGGAGCGCGGCCTCGTCGGGAGCGTCCGCCGTGATGCTCCCCAGCCAGACCTGATCGGTGATGACCTCGTCCGCCGTCATGACGCGGAACGGGAATCCGCCCCCGCCGCCGACCAGCGCGGAGAACGCCGTCGCCTGCCCCGTGGTGAGCATGGCCGAGGCGCACTGCCGCGCCCGGAACGCGGCGTACACCCGATCCGGGGTCTGTGCGGCGAAGTCATCGGGGAGCGGCGGATGCTCCGTCAGCAGCTGTCCGAGGGTGAAGAGCGCCGCACCGCCGGGAGAACGCAGCGCACAGGCGGTCTGGGACGCAGCGTCCAGCGGGTAGCCCGGTGTGACTTCGGCGGACGGCTCAGCCGTGGCGGATGCGCGGCCGAGAAGGGTCGTGGGGGCGGGGGTGTCCAGCGGTTCGGGATCGAGCGCACCGTCCAGCGCCAGCACCCAGGCGCTCCAGCAGAGCGGCAGACCGTACTGTGTCCCCCGATGCCGACCGCAGCGCAGAAGCGACTCCCGCAGCAGGGCACTGTCCGCCGTGACCCCTTCGCCGGACAAAGGCAGAAACACCGCTGCCGGGTCGGTGAGGCTTCCGGGCTGGTAGAGCACCATGTCCGGCAGGATCGCGTCCAGCGCGGACAGTTCGTCAGCCGTGGCCTGACGCAGATACACCGTCACGCCCCGGTGCTGCTTCTCAAAGGCGTTCACCTGCCCGCGCAGCCACGCCTGTCCGCCGCCCGGTGCGTCCAGCACCCACACGCGCAGCAGCACGCGCTCCTTCGCCGTCAGCCCGGGCAGATCGTGCGGGACGGAAACGTCCACCGATGCGACAAAGGCGAAATACAGCGCGGCGATGCAGAGCATGGCGGTGAAAAGGGGGACGATGCGTTTCATGGCGAACCTCCTGACAGGACTTGCCTCATGTGTATGCACGGGCGGACACGCTTATGAAACCTCAACGA
>CAZJOA010000056.1:0-16731 GCA_964547515.1 uncultured Faecalibacterium sp. | reverse complement strand
TTGGGTTGACTTTTCCTTCATACAGCGCCCGCGTGGGACGGGGCAAGCGCGAAAAAAGGCTCTCCTTGCGGAGAGCCTTTTGCGTATTTGCCGAGCAGTGCATGCACGGGGCATGGTGAATGCGTCACGCGGGACTATATGGAAGCAAAGTCAACCGAATCGCGTGAAAACGGGATGAAGTCCCCGCGCGAAACAGGTCTACGCCCCTGCCCCACGCGGGAACTGCATGAAAGCTGAACCAACTCAATCGCGAGAAGAAGGGTCGAAGCCCCCCTCGTCCTGGTCGGACTACCGTCCGACAACGTCCTCGGGGTGCGTCCGCCGCTTGCCGCACGCCACATGGCAGAGGATCAGCAGCCCCTCCGCCAACACGAAGGCGATCAGCAGTGCCGCGTTGATGCGCGTGAACAATTCGTCCATGTGGTTCACCGTGTCCACCTCGGCATCCGTGGCGTAGTAGCCGCTGTTCGCCACCGTGTAGAGAATGTTCCGGCTTGCACGGCGCATGGCATGCATCAGCGTGGGGTACTTCTTGGCCAGCTTGTTGGAATCGTGCGAGCCGAAGCCCAGCATGAGGTCGCCGCCGCTGCGCAGGACATGGTCGGAGATCATGTAGCCATACGAGCCGTCATAGTCGGTGATGACCATGCCCGCGAAGCCCCATTCCTCCCGCAGGACACCATTGAGCAGCGCCGGTGAGGCACAGGCCGGTTCCGTGCCGAGCCAGTTATATGCGCTCATGATGCCGATGGCCTTGCCGTCGTAGCCGGCCAGCGCCAGCTCGAAGGCGCGCAGGTAGTTCTCGCGCATGGTCTGCTCATCCGCCCAGGTCAGCAGCATCGCCGTGCGGTTCAGCTCCTGATCGTTGAGGGCGAAGTGCTTCACATACGGATACACGCCGAATTGCGTCGCCCCGGCGATCTGCTGGGCGGCCATGCGCCCGGAAAGCACCGCATCCTCGGAGAAGTATTCGAAATTGCGTCCGCCGAATGCGGAGCGGTGGATGTTCACCGCCGGGCCATACCAGCCGAAGTTCTCGGCGGCGGCGAATTCCGACCCCATCGACACACCGATCTCATAGGCCAGCGCCTTGTCCCAGGACTGCGCCATGAGCACCTCGGACGGATAGGTCGTGCCGCTCGCGCCGGTCATGTAGTTGTTCAGCCCCGCCGGGCCGTCGCTGTCGGAGGTCTTCATCTTGCCGATGGACGCGATCTCCGCCGTGCTCCAGCCGCCGCGGTTGACCAGCGTCTCCATTTCCTTCCAGCTCAGCTGATCCAGAAGGCTCTCCCATTGGGGATCGTCCGCCGCAAGACCCGTCATGTCCGCCAGCACCAGACCATTGCGTGCTCCCATGACGGGGGCTTCGTCGTCCGCCGCCTCATATGCACGGCTGACATACCCTGCGACGGTGTTTGCGCGCACCTGGGCGAGCTGTTCGTCCGAGAGGGCATGGGACACGGGTGCGGCGCAGGCCAGCGTCAGGTTGGCAAAGCCGTCCGCGCGGGACAGAACGGGGAAGTCCCCCCGAACCGCGTCAAACCGGTTGACGGCTTCCTCCTTGCAGCGCATGTCCGCATCGATGGTGAACGTGCGGGCATCGCACACGGTGTGGGAATCGGAACGCAGGGACAGGGTGTATTCGCCGGCCTCCAGGATGTATCCGCCGCCGTGCACCTTGATGCCCGAATGGTCGTAGCTGGCCATGTCCTCCATGGGGATGGAGAAGTAGATCAGCTCCGTTGCACCGGGCTTGAGCACGCTGGTCTTGGCGAAGTCGATCAGGTTGACGCTCGCCTTCTCGATGCCCCCGTTGGTATAGGGCGGCGTGTAGTACAGCTCCACCACATCGCGGCCGGGAACATCACCCGTGTTGGTCACGGCCACGGTGACGGCCACATGCTCCGCACCGACGCTGAAGCTGTCGATCCGCCGCGTGAAGTCCGTGTAGCTCAGGCCGTAGCCGAAGGGGTACTGCACGCATGCATCGTAGTCGATCACGCCCTCGTCCGCCGCCGTTTCGTAGAATTTGTAGCCGGTGTAAATGCCCTCGGCGTAGTTGACGAAGCTGACGACCCCCTGATAGGTGGCATCCTCCTTGAGGATCTCCTCGGCGAGGGCTTGGGTGTTGTCGTAGAAATGCAGGCCGACATTGGCTGCGGTGGGCGTGGTGAGCAGGTCGTAGACGAAGGTGTCCGCCGTGCGGCCGGAGGGATTCACCTCGCCGGAGAGGATCCTGCCGATGGCCGCGAAGCCCTTTGCGCCCGCCGCCGGGACGAGCAGTGCCGCGTCCACGCCATCGGTGTCCACCCAGCCCAATTCCATGCTGTTGCTGCTGTTGATGATGACGATCACCCGGTCGAAGGTCGCGCAGACCTTCTCCAGCAGCGCCTCCTCGGGATGGCTCAGCTCCAGGTAGCTCTCGCCCGCGTCGAAATCGGGCTGTGCGCCATTGCTGGTGTAGCTCACCTTGGTGTAGGGGTAGGTGTCCGGGGCGATGGAAACATCGGCGGACACATTGTAGGTGCCGTCGATGACCGCCTGCATGTCCATGGGGAGGTCGTAGTTCTCGCCGCCGCCACGGGCGATGACGACAATGGCGGTATCGGAGAATGCCTTTGCATCCGCCATCAGGGCATCGGTGTAGACCTCAGCGGTGGGTTCGGGGAGGGTCAGGTTCTGTCCGAACATGTCCGCCGCAGGACGTTCGGCGGCATAGGCGCGGTACAGGTCGATCAGCGCCTGATTGCAGGTGTAGCCCGCGTCCGTCAGGGATTGGAGGATGTCCACCGCCGGTGCGGCGGAGGATGCGGATGACCCCGTCCCGCCCACATAGGGCTGTGTCGCGGCCCAGCCGAAGACATTGACCTGCTTTGTGTCCGGGGGGAGGGGGAGGGCATTGCGTTCGTTTTTGAGGAGGACGATGCCCTCCTCGCCGATGCGCTCGATGGTCTCCAGGCTCTGGGCGACGGTGTCGTCCGCCAATTCGGCCTTGGAGGCGTTGAGATAGGCGGACAGCGTGCCCTGCAAAGGGCCGTAGCACAGGGCATTGACGCAGATGACCGCGACGGCGAAGAAGGCGATGACGGATTGCCAGCGCACGAAGCCGCGCCAGCTCTTGCGCACCTTCCGCGCGGCAAGGAGCACAATGACCAGGATGACGAGCGCCAGCAGGATGGCCAGCAGATAGTTGGACGAGGCGTTGAGGTACACCAGAATGTCCGCATAGCTGACCCCCATGGGGAGCAGAATGGCTGACAGCGGCTTGGCAAGCAATTCGATCATGGCAGTCACCTATTTTCGTATTTTGCAGAAGGGGCGCGAAGGTACATTACCCTCGCGCCCTTTCCTGGATCATTCCGCGGGCTGGGTCTGGGGCTGGGTCAGCGCGGGCACGCTGTACTTGGCGACGCGCTCATCGCTGATGACACCCGACCAGTTCAGGCCGAAGGCAAAGTCATAGGTGTTGCCGTCGGCATCCACATAGCAGGCCATGTCGCGCGGGACGTCCTCCAGCTGCGCCTCGACGGCGGCCATATCCTTGGGGAACTGCATGGGCAGCAGACCGGAAGGCTCGACCTGACCGGCGACGATCTTCACGACCGCGTCGTTCTTCACGCCCAGGTTGACCAGGATGGCATCCACCTCGTTCTCGAATTCGGCAAACACCATGGGACGGTCAGCGGTGACGGCCACGATGGTCTTCGCGGTTTCGGGCATGAGGGCGGCGGTGCTCAGGATGAGGTCAAGGCTGTCGGCGTTGGTCGCCGTCACGCTCTTGCCGTAGTAGCTGCGATTTTCCTTCTCGCTGCTCTGCACCATGCCATAGGGGGTTTCGGTTTCGGTGATGATGATGTCACCCGCGATGGATTCGTCGCGCACATCCGCACCCACGGCCTTGTATTCGCCGTATTGCAGGGAGATCGGGACATACTCTTCCGCAGCCGTGTCATAGCCGATGCCGCTGGAGGGGCTGGACACGAACACCAGCGCATAGTCACACGCGGCCACATCCGCAGAGGAGGCACGGATGATGTCATTGGCCGTGTAGGTGGCCTTGCCGTTGGCATCGGGCTCGCCGGTGGGCTCGCTGATGGTGTCGGTCACGACGTTGAAGTAGGTGTCGGCCAGCTTCTGGTCGATGGGCAGGGAGAAGCCCGCCGCGGCACTGCGGGAGGCCGCCTTGTAGGTCATGGGGATGTAGACCGTGGGCTTTTCGCCATTGGCGGCATGGATGGTGGCGTTGCTGTTCTTGACCATGATGATGGACTTCTCAGCCACCTCATCCACAAAGGACTTGTTCACGTCGGTCTCCACGGCGGCCACCGCAGCGGAGGTGTCCACATAGGGGTTCTCGAACAGGCCGACGAGGAAGTGGGAACGGAGAATGCGGCGGGCGGATTCCTGATAGCGCGCCGTGGCAGCGTCCTCACCGATTTCGTCCACAAACATCTGATACGCTTCCATCGTGAAGGCGGGAATGTCCTTGAAGCCGAGGATCTGATCCACGCCGGCGGAGAGAATCTTGTAGACGCGCTCCGCGCCATTCAGGCCATCCACGCCGTGGCCGGTGTTCTTGTCGTCCACAATGCCGCCATCGGTGCAGATCAGGCCGTCGAAGCCATAGGAGCGGAGCAGCTGCACCTTGTACTCGCTGTAGCCCGAGCCGACCAGTTCGCCCAGGGATTCGTCATCCGTGTACGCGATGGAATAGCTGGTCATGACGGCGGAAACCGTGCCGGTCTCGCCATTCAGGCTGATGCCGCCATCCACGAACGGGATCGTTCCGGTGTGGAAGGCATCGCCGGGATACACGTTGAACTTGCCGGTGGGCTTGTGCGCCTCACGGCCGCTTTCCGCCGCGCCGTCGCTCGGCCAGTGCTTCATCATGGAGAGGATGCTGTCCGTGCCCCAGCCGGTGTCGTTGCCATCGGCATCATAGGTGGACTGCAAGCCATTGATGGCGGCCTGGGTCATGTCGCGGGAGAGGGCGGGGTCTTCGCCGAAGGTGCCGCTGTAACGGCTCCAGCGCGGCTCGGTGGTCAGGTCGATCTGCGGACCGAGCAGCTCGTCAATGCCCACGGCACGATAGGTCTTCGCCAGCTCCTGATAGAGGTGGTTAATCAGCTCGGGCTCGAAGGTCGCGGCCATGGCCAGGTTGGTCGTGCCATCGGCATAGTTGCTGCGCGGGTCGGTGGTGAAGAGGATCGGGATGCCGTACTCCAGCTCCTCGGCGCGCTTTTGCAGATTGTTGTGCAGCTTCGCCTGCGACAGCGCGGGCATCGTGCTCAGACGGCTGATGAAGGTGCGCAGTCCCTTGGGCAGCACGGTGTTGACCATATCCGCATCGGCGGGGTCGTATTCCACCGCAGAGCCGGGCGCGGCCATCGCCAGGGTGGCATTGGAGGCATCCAGCGACATGCCGTTCAGGTCGCCGTGGGTCATCAGGGCGGCAATGGCTTCGATGCTCAGCCTTCCCGCCAGATCGGCCGCGCGGGTGTCCGCGTCCAGCCGCCAGTCCTCATAGATGTCCAGCTCGCCGTCCTTGTCCAGATCCTTGAAGGCAAAGCCGTCCACGGTCAGGATGTGCACGCCGGAGTCCGCCGAATACCCCAGGGTCTTGCCGCCCTCCTGCGTGATCCGCATCCACCCGTCCTTCGTCTTCTCCTCCGTCCACTTCGCATTGTCCTCCGCCATCGCAGGGGTCAGGCTGCCCAGCAGCAGCGCTCCCGCACACAGCGTCGAGATGATCCGTTTCTTCATCTTCATACACATTGCTCCTTTGCCATTTGTCCGGGGGATGCCGCTGCAGTCGGCTTCCTCCTTGCTGACCATAGCGTAGCACCCCCGCCGACCCTGCGTCAAGCACTTTCGCGCAAACGGTTCTTTGAACAGCATGGTTGGTATTTTTCCGCCAATAAGCGGCCAAATCGTCCCAAAACGCCGTTTTTGCCCTCTGCGTCCCGGTTGACAGGGCGGAAAAACATCATTATAATCAGGACATGAATGTGAGGTGAACCGCATGATCGTCAGCGTCGCGATCGTCGAGGATGCCCCTGTGACGGCCGAGCAGTTCCGGAAATTCTTCAGGCGGCTGACGGAGGAAACGCCGGAATACGAATTCCGGATCAGCTCCTTCGGGACGGCGGATGCCTTCCTGGCGAACTATCAGCCCATCTATGACCTGGTGATGATGGACATCGAGCTGCCGGGCACGAACGGGATGGATGCGTCCTTCACGCTGCGGCAGATGGACACGAGCGTGGCGCTGATGTTCGTGACGAACATGGCGCAATTCGCCGTGCGGGGCTATGAGGTGGATGCGTTTGACTTCGTCGTCAAGCCGGTGACGTATCCGAACTTCAAGCTGAAGCTGCAGCGCATCCTGCAAAAGCTGAGCCGCCGGGCGACGAAGGCGATCCTCATCAGTCAGCCGGAGGGGACGCGCCGTCTGCTGCCGTCGGAGATCGTCTATATCGAGGTGTCCGGGCATGAGGTATGCTATCATACCTCCTGCGGGGTCTTTCAGGCGTATGGGACGCTCAAGGCGGTGGAGCAGGCGCTGGACGGGCTGCCCTTTGCCCGGTGCAACAACTGCTATCTGGTCCATTTGGCCTATGTGGTGGGGGTGGAGGAGGACAATGTGCTCCTGCGGACGGAACGCCTGCACATCAGCCGCGCCCGCAAGAAGGCCTTTTTGCAGGCCCTGAACAACTATCTGGGAGGATGTATCTGATGAGCATCGTCTCCTTCATGTCCGTATACAAGATCGCATTCTTCCTCATGCTGCTCATCGCCGAGATGAGCTTCATGCACAGCATCAAGCGGAAGCCGTTCTTCCTCCTGCGCCTGGTGGCCGGGACGGGCGGCTTCTTTGTGCTTTCGTATGTGCAGCAGCCCAGCGTGCTGCAAAGCCTCCAGCTGAGCACCATGTTCAGCTCGTTCGCGGCCTATCTCATCCTGATGAACAAATTCGTGTGGGAGATCGACTGGAAGAGCAGCATCTTCTTCGCCGTGGCCGGATACAGCATGCAGCACACGGCCTCCATCCTCTATGGCCTGCTGACGGAATTCATGCAGCAGAATTTCATCACCCTGTCCTTCAACCCCTACAGCAGCGCGGCGGCACGCTTCGACCTGTCCACCGTGCTGGTCTTCCTGGAGGTATACGCCGTGGTGTATTGGGTGCTGCTGTCCATCTTCGGCAAGCACATCCGCCGCGCCACCGATTTTGACATCAAGAGCCCCAAGCTCCTGGGGGTCGCCTGCATGATGCTCCTGGTGGAGATCGTCATGAACTCCTCCATCATCGCCGCGCAGAACGAGGGCGGGCTGCCCTATGCCTACTACAATTACGGCGCGATGGCCAATCTGCTCTGCACCGTATCGATCATGTTCATCCTCTTCAACCTGCTCTCCCACAAGGCGCTGGAGGACGAGCTGGAGCTGGCGCAGCGGATGTGGCATCAGGATCAGAAGCAATACGAGATCGCCCGCGAGACCATCGACATGATTAACATCAAATGCCACGACATGAAGCATCAGCTGCACGAATTGCAGCACAGCGTATCCATCGCGCCGGACGCGCTGCACGAGCTGGAGCAGCGCATCGAGATCTACGGTGCCATCGCCAAGACGGGCAGCGACGCACTGGATGTCATTCTCACCGAAAAGAGCCTCTACTGCCAGAAGAACGACATCACCATCACCTACATCATCGACGGGGCACGCCTGTCCTTCCTGGCCGATATGGACATCTACTCCCTCTTCGGCAATCTGCTGGACAACGCCATCAATTCCGTCCTGAACCTCGCGCCGGATATGCGCTGCATCAGCCTGAATGTCAAGGCACATGGGCAGCTGCTCTCCATCCATTCGCAGAACTACTACAGCGGCGATGTCCTCATCCGCGACGGACGACCCGTCACCGCCGGGGACAGGCGCTATCATGGCTTCGGCACGCGCAGCATGTCCCTCATCGTCAGCAAATACGGCGGCTCCATCGATTTCATCGCCAAGGACGGGGTCTTCACCGTCAACATCCTCTTTCCACTGCCCGCAAATGCGGGGAAACAGGTGCATGCAGAATGAAAAACGCCGGGGCGCTTCTGTGCGCTCCGGCATTGCTGGCTTCGGCGTGGGGGACGGTCATGGAGAAGGCTGCTGACCATCGAGGACGCTCAGGTTGATGTGCCAGTAGAATTTCTTCTTTTCGGTTTCATGGCAGACAAGGTCTCCGCACTGCTTCAGCACATTGCGGAGGGTGCGCTCATTGCAGTCGCAGAGACCGGCCAGCTTGTGAATGTCAGACCGCGGATGCCCGAACAGATCCTCCTGAAGCATGACGGTGAGCAGCTTGTGATAGCGAAGATCAAGATCGGGCAGACGCTTCTGCAATTCGTTCGACAGGACGGCTGCACACTGCTGATAATGACGGTTCTTCTCATCGAGGGAGGTATGCGCGTCCATCAGCGCCTGTTCAAAAAAGCGCAGGAAGCCGATCACAAATCGGGTCAGATCACCCATGCTCCGCTTTTCATTGGCATCCCGGAACAGACGGTAGTAGTCCCTGCGATGATCCTTGATGACATAGGCGATGCGCAGGCATGCGGCTTCGCTGAACTCCTGTGAAAGCATGTAGCTGCTGATAAAGCGGGTCATTCTGCCGTTTCCATCATAGAACGGGTGGACATAGGCAAACCAGTAATGGTAGGCGGCGATGCGGATGAGCGGATCGATCTCCGGGTCGTGGAGCAGGGTCAGGCCTTGCTCCATGGCTTCGATGATGCGGCTCTCGGGGAATAAGCCTGCGTGTATCTTCTGATCCCGATTGGAATAAACGCCGATGGGGCCTTTGCGGAAGATCAGGCCGTCGGGCGCATTCTCCCTGTTTTCGCGCAGCACTTCATCCAGAATGAAGTCGTCATACAGGTCTCTGATGTCCTGACAGGAGGCCAAGGGGATCTGCCGATGGGCGATCAGCAGATGATACTTGTTGACCATGCCGGAAAAGCGTTTGCCTTTTTGGTTGCTTTCAAGTGCCGCGAAGGCTTCGCGAATTTCCTTTCGCGTGCTTTGGACATTCTCGACCTCGTTCGTTTGCTGGATCTCCTCAACCATGGTGCTGTTGGCGAACTGCGTCATCGCTTCGGATGGGATCTGTCCGCACAGGCGCATGAGCGCCTTGTCCCACCTGTGAATGGATGAGATCAGCTGATGCAATTCGCCATTGAGCATGACGAAGGCCGGAGCATCGCCCACGCAGAATGGCAAGTGAATGGCGGCTTCGCTGTGATAGCGTTTCTCCAGCTCCTCCTGGATCATGGACGGATCACCGTGATGCGCAAAGCCAAAGAGCCGCATGTCCTGATATGGCTTCAAAGCCGTTCCCTCCCTTTCCTTGAGGATATGCCGGTTCGTTCCGCGGGATACATCCATCTTATCACATATCGTGTAAAAAAACAAACATTTTTTACACGATCCATCGGGTGAATGCCCTTGCTGCAGCACATCGGTGAAAAAAAGCCGGACTGCATCAACGTTCGCCGACAAAGCGAGCCGGAACGCCTTTGTGCGCTCCGGCTCATTTGATGCAATTCAGTCAGCCTCCCGCATTTTCAGCGCGGCGGCGATGGCCTCCCGCTCCCACGGGTAGGTGAGCTTGGGGTTCTCCGGGAAGTTGCGGTAGAGGTGGATGCGACTGTCCGCGGGCAGCTGGTGCGCCACCTCCGTCAGCGGGGAATGCGGGTCAAAACAGGTCAGCAGCTTGGGCAGGTCATACCCCTCGGGCGATTGCATGAGGTAGTACCGGCTGCGATCCACCTCGTGACAGTCCAGACAGCCCAGGCTGTCCGTGATGGCCTGCACGGTCGATACGGCATCCCAGCCGTCCGCCAGCAGCCGCAGATACTCGTCGATGAGCGCCCCCGTCACCAGCGGCCGCACCGCATCCAGGATGACCACGCGCTCGCAGCCCAATGTCCGCAGTGCCGTCAGCCCGTTCAGCAGCGTCTCATTGCGGACGCTCCCGCCCGGCGCGGTGCGGAAGCCGTATTTCCTTTGCAGCGCGCGCAGCTGGGGACAGTCCGCCCCGGCGACCATCACCACGTCGACGGACTTCGCCGCCTTCGCCGCGTCCAGGACGTATTCGATCACCATCCTGCGGCGAATGCGGGTGTACTGCTTGGGGACGGCGGCACCATAGCGTGCGCCCACGCCGCCGGAGAGGATCAGGGCAGCGTTCATCAGAGCGATACCTCCCCGGTGGATTCGGCTGATTCGGTGGATTCGGCGGATTCGGTGGATTCGGCTGACGCATCGGCCGGGGGCTCCCAGTCCGCCACGGGGACGTACTCGTCCTCCTTGGCGAGGGCGGCATGGACATCGTTCGAGCCGGCCTTGGGGAGACTGCCGTCATGGACGAGCATCATCAGCGTACCGGCGGCGGTGTAGATGATCTCGCGAATGCGGGACATGATGGAGGCGGTCAGGCTGAGGGAGGAGGACAGGCCGACCCAGCTCAGCGCCAGGGACAGACCCATCTCGCGCGTGCCGATCTGCATGGGGATGAAGGCGAAGAGGTTGCCCACCAGGGACGCACAGGACAGCGCCACCACACAGTAGATGAAGGGCACATCCAGCCCCAGGGCGAGGAAGATGAGCCAGAACTCCGCCGCCTCCAGCATGCGGGCGGTGTATTCCACCACGGTGGTGGTCCAGAAATCCCAATGGCGGCAGTAGAAGGCCTCCATGTCACGGTCGATCTCCTCGAACTGATCGGCCTTGCGCTCGGCCAGGGCAGCGATCTTCGCGCCCACAACGGGGAGCTTCGACAGCAGACGCATGAGGGAGACCACCAGGCCGTGCTTGCAATAGCGGAAGAAGAGCACGATGCCCGCACCGCAGGCCACAAGCATCAGCACCATCGCGGCCGTCACGACCCACGATCCGGGGCATGCGGAGAAGAAGTACATCACTGCACCGGTGAACCAGAACATCACATGGGAGAAGGTGTTCATGACGGTGAAGGTCAGCGTGGCGGCGACGGCCTTCTCCGTGCCGAGGCGGGGCTTCATCTCCATGATGCGGTAGAATTCGCCGCCCACCAGTCCCACGGGGGTCACATGGTTGAGCGCGAAGCCGGAGATCGTCACCCGCAGCAGCTGTCCGAAGGGAATGCCCTTGCCCCGCCAGCCCATGATGATGCCATACCCGAGGGAATGCAGCACATACGCCACGCCCCACAGGCACAATAGCGACGGCAGCCACAGGGGCATCAGCCGGAACACCGTGCCCGACCAGTCGATCTGGGAGAAATCGGTGTTGATGAGCATGACGATCACGCCGATGACGCCCACGGCGAAGAAGATCCTGTTCCACAGGCTCGTCCGGGACTTCTTCTCGTCGTGTCCGGGCAGCGCGTACTTCTCCAGCAGCTCCTGGGACAGATGCTCATAGCTGCGCTGGGTGTAGATCTTCAGCCCGCCGAAGCCGATGAACTCCAGCACGAAGTACAGCAGGGGCTGATTGAGCAGGATGCACAGGAAGAACAGATACGCCCGGGCATTGAAGGTCAGCACATTGGTCAGCTGGATGTATTTGCGCGACCCGGTGAGGTAATCCTGTCGGATGCTCTCGCGGGTGTCCTCATCGGCGGCGAGATAGCCGCTGAGCAGCTTCTGGAAGATGGGGGTGAGCTTCTCCTGAGAGAGGGTGAAGAGGCCGTCGATGAAGAGCTCGATCTTCTGGATGGTCGCGCCCTCCTTGGGCAGCGCCAGACGACGGCGGGTCAGCTCCTCCGAACGATGCAGCTCATCGCCGTGCTTGTTGCGCAGGAAGAACAGGTGGATGTTGCGATAGCGATCCGCCAGGGTGCACTGCTGTGCATGGCCGAGCAGGCCGCAGACAATGGCAATCGCCCAGATGATCCAGCCCCAGGTGCGCCCATGCAGGAAGGGGATGGGGTCATCCTGCAGGCGGCAGCACACGGCGACGTACATGGCGATGTACCACAGGGTGCTGCTCATGCCGTCCAGAATGCGGCCGATCTCGGACTTCTGCCCGGTCAGGCGCGCCATCTGTCCGTCGGTGGAATCCAGGATGTTCGCCAGGATCACCAGCAGCACACCCACCAGATTCCACCCGAAGGACACCGGATAAAACAGGATGCCGCCCACCACGCCGATGAACATCGACAGGATGGTGACCATGTTGGGCGTCCATTTCAGGTGGATGAACAGGCGGGTGAAGAGGTATCCCATGGGCTTGGTGAACACCTTGTCGAAGGGCTCCTCCGTGTCCATGGATTTGTAGCTTGCCGGGACATCCCGGCGCATGTCAGCGTAAAACGCTTTGACCCGATCGCTGAAAGACATGATTTACACCTCGATGAACCACGTTGTTGATACTTCATTATCGGAATTATGAATTATGAATTAGGAATGATGAATTTGGTTACTTGTGCCGATCGCAGCGCTGGCTTGTTCTCCCGTTCGTCGGCTGTCCGTGCGCTTCAGTAACTCAATTCCTAATTCCTAATTTCTAATTTCTAATTTCTTAGAGCAGCGCGTCGCAATACGCCCACGCTCTGTGGGCCCAGTTCGCCGCGAAGCAGATCTCCTCATGGGTGTTCCCCTCGATGAAGGTGTTGCAGGCGCGCAGGGTGGTATCGATGGCGAAGGCATGGAGGACGGTCTCCAGGGGGGCGTGTCCGCCGGAGAGGCGCAGAGCCAATTCGCGCACGTCCTCCGCCGCCATGTCGGTCTCCTTGATGGCCGTGCCCAGATAACGCGCCCATTCGAACGCAAAGGGCGCAACATAGCCCAGGGGGTCGATCATCAGGCAGCCGTCACCCTCCTCCAGAAGGTTGAAGGCATGCGCATCGCCATGGATGAGGTAGCGTTCGCTGTCGGCGAAGTCCGCCATGGCCTTCTTCGCGCGGTCGATGGACAGCGCCAGATGGGCATAGCCCTTGTCGCCGGTGTGGGCGATCACGTTCAGCGCATTGGCGGACACCTCCGCCAGCACATTCTCATATCGGCTGACATGCGCTGCATCCTCCGCCGTGGCCAGGCGGCGCTGATCGTAAAGCCGCGCGAGGGTCGCTTCCTTGCGCGCCGGGGACGCATCCGCCGCCGGAACGTATTTCAGCAGCATCGCGCCCAGCTGGTCATCCACCGCATACAGCGGACACATCTCCCGATACGGCAGATGCCGATAGCAGTATACCTCGCCCTGCAAGCGCGGAGAGAACCACGGCACGATCTTCATCGCCACCGACCCGTACATTTCGCTTTCCCCGTACAGGATCGTCCCGAAGCGCGATGCACGCTCATAGCCCTTCACCGTCACGCACCACAGCTTCTCCAGCCGGTTCACCTCATCCTGGAAGGTCTCCAGCCAGCCCGGCGTGTGCTCGGGGTACTGCTGCATGAGGTATTGCAGCGTCGCGTCTGATATATAGTCATGATAGGTCATGCGGATAACAGCCTCTTTCTTGTGCTTGGAGCTTCTATGGCTTTGCAGCCATTATATCATTATATCAGTGATTTGTGAATTGAGCAAGTAGTTTGCGGGGCATCCCGGCGGACCCGGCGAAATTTTCGGGAAGAAAATATTGGTTGTCAACCGCCCGCGAATATGCTATAATGGATTTGTTCGCATGAAATGGATGATGATGTTCGTTTTGTATGCATGAAAGGACGGTGTTCCCGATGAGGATGAGCACAAAGCAGCCCCTGCTGACGGTGCTGCTGGCGGCGCTGCTGCTGCTGTGCGGCACGGCATGGGCGGAAAGCCACCCCTGCGATCTGTGCGGCGGGCCGACCACCTGTGTGGGGACGGGCTCGTGGTGTCATTGGTACTGTGAGGCCTGCGATCATACCACCAGCCGCAACCACAACCCCAACAGCGCCTATTCCGGCCTCGTGCCGGACAGCTGCTCCGGCACATGCGCCTGGTGCGGCGCATCGGCGGATCAAAGCAGCCATACCTTCGCCAACTATACCTACAACAACGATGCCACCTGCAACGAAAACGGCACGGAAACAGGACGCTGCACCAATGTGCAGTGCGGCGCGACCCACACCCGCACGGTGAATGACTCGTCCCTGGGGCATGACTACCGCGAGATCGTGACCCCGCCGGGCTGCACCACCGCCGGCATCACCGAGCATGTGTGCAGGCGTTGCGGATACACCCGCTACAGCGATCTGGTCGACCCGGTCGGCCACACCTTCGAGAGCTGGGTCAGCAACCCGGATAACACCCACACGTCCATCTGCTCCGCCGAGGGGTGCAATGCCAGCGTCACCGAGCCCTGCGCCTTCCGCACGACCACCGTGGGCGGCACGACCTTCCGCTACTGCTTCGTGTGCAACCGTCTCATCCGGACGGGCACGGGTGACGGAGCGCCGTCCGCCGGGGAAGAGGCTGCGGCGGATGCCGTTCCCGCGACCGTGGCGGATTCCGATACGCTCTGGTCTGTGTCCGTGTCCGGCCTGATGGTGCTGGTGGACGCTGCTCCCCTGGAGACCGAGCTCGATCTGGACAGAGAGCCCCTCTATCTGCTCATCGTGAGCAGTGCCAAGGCGCTGGACGCGCCGCGCGAGATCAAGCTCGACCTGAAGGAGTTCCCCTATCAGGTGGACGAGGGCGACTATGCGCACATCCTCCCCGAGGAGCTGGAGGCACGCAAGCTCAACCTCTTCTATGTCGGCGCGGATGAGAGCGCCCTGACCACCCTGGAGACCTGGTATCCTACCACCTTCACCCTGGACGAGGGCATCCTGACCTTCCAGGCGGACACCCTGGGCGTGTATCTGCTCATTCCCGCGCCCACGGCGGACTGATCGTCCCCCTCGCGACCCTTCCTCCCCCGTGTGCGACGCATGCGGGGGATTTTCGTTCCCCCGATTCACAATTCCCGCCAGCGCCCCCCTTGACAGATGTTTTGCTTTGACGTACAATAGGATATGATCGGCTGGGGAAGGTTCATCCTTCCGCGCTGTTTTCGATAGAATCCATGTTTACCTGTTCCATGCACGATCCTGCGATCCGCTGCATGTATGATTTTCGGCGGCTGATACCGTTTTGCGGGAAGTCAGCCGCATCAAAAGGCGCATGATGAAGAGTCGCTGAGGCTCTCCTGGCGCGGACGCTGTGTCCGCCGCCTGTGGTTTTTGTGAGGCGCATTGGAATGCACTCCCGCACAAGGGCGCATTCTGCTTATCCGCCAACGAAATGCTGGTATTCATTCCCGTCCACGGTCGTATTATGTCACGGCGGACTCATCCTCCGGGGCGCAGTATGCCGCGCGGTCATATCGGATCAGCCCACACAGCCGTGCGGAGGGGGACACCTCTCCGGACGGTTTTTGTGTCGTTAGCCGGGTTCACCGCTTTTCCAACTGAATACATTAAAAAAACATGTAAGGAGGGGAATTCAAGTGCATCCAATCATCTGGATCCTGCTGATCCTTGCGTTCTGCGCGGGCGGCATCGGCTTTGGCTACATGTACCGCAAGGACATGGTGGAAAAGAAGATCAACCGCAGCGAAGAGACGGCGCGTCGGCTGTATGACGACGCGGTGCGCAAGGCAGAGGACTACAAGAAGGAAAAGGTGCTGGAGGCGAAGGAAGAGATCCTGAAGGCACGCGCGGCCATGGACGCCGAAAAGGCCGAGAATGACCGCGAAATGCGCGACCGCCGCGCTGAGGTGCAGCGTAGCGAGAATCGCCTGCTGCAGCGCGAGGCCAGCCTGGACAAGCGCAGCGACAGCCTGGACAGCCGCGAGAGCGACCTGAAGAAGCGCAGCGACAGCCTGGATCGCAAGAACGAGGAGATCGACCGGCTGCAGGAGGAGGCGGAGGCGTACCACGCCAAGCAGACCACCGAGCTGGAACGCATCGCCGCCATGACCCAGGACGAGGCCAAGCAGATCATCATCGAGCGCGTGCAGAAGGAAGCCTTCCACGATGCCGCCGCCCAGGTGCGCGACATTGAGGCGCGTGCCAAGGAGGAGGCCGAAAAGAAGGCGCGCAACATCATCGCGCTGGCCATCCAGAAGTGCGCTGCCGACCATGTGGCGGAGAGCACCGTCAGCGTCATCGCCCTGCCCAATGACGACATGAAGGGCCGCATCATCGGCCGCGAGGGACGCAACATCCGTGCGCTGGAGACCGCCACGGGCGTCGACCTCATCATCGACGACACCCCCGAGGCCGTCATCGTGTCCGCCTTTGACCCCGTTCGCCGCGAGATCGCCCGCATCGCCGTGGAGAAGCTCATCAACGATGGCCGCATCCACCCCGCCCGCATCGAGGAGACCGTCGAAAAGGCGCGCAAGGAAGTCGAAAACCAGATCCGCGAGGCCGGCGAATCCGCCGTCTTCGAGACGAATCAGCATGGCATCCACCATGAGCTGGTCAAGCTGCTGGGTCGCCTGCGCTACCGCACGTCCTACGGGCAGAATGTGCTGAAGCACTCCATCGAGGTCAGCCACCTGGCGGGCATGATGGCCGCCGAGCTCGGCGCGGATGTCCAGCTGGCCAAGCGCGCCGGTCTGCTCCACGACATTGGCAAGGCCGTCGACCATGAGGCCGAGGGCACCCATGTCACCCTGGGCGGCGAGCTCGCCCGCAAGTATCACGAGAGCAACGATGTCATCCATGCCATCCTGGCGCATCACAACGATGTCGAGCCCCAGACGGTGGAAGCCGTGCTGGTGCAGGC
>CAZJOA010000055.1:0-16862 GCA_964547515.1 uncultured Faecalibacterium sp. | reverse complement strand
CTTTTTTGTTATACTGCCATGGGGGCAGTCAGGGGATCGGGATGGTCACATTGAGGTTGAATATGCCGTCGTGGGTCAGAACGGCCACATGTCCCTTGTACTTTTCGGCGACCATCTGGATGCTCCTGACACCGAAGCCGTGGTAGTATTCGTCCCCCTTCGTTGTCCGGGGAAGGCCGTCCGCAAAGTCCAATTCGCCCTGATAATAGTTCTCCACATGGATGACGACCATGCCAAGCTGCGTCTTGACATTCATGAATATGATGCGCTCCTCCTCATTGGCGATCTTGCACAGCGCCTCGATCGCGTTTTCCATCGCGTTGCCGAACAGGGAGAAGATGTCCGACGGCTGCATAAAGGCCAGGCTTTCCCCGTTGATGATGTAGTCGAACTTGATGTTGTTCCTTTCGCACAGGAGCTTCTTCTCCATCAGGCATACGTCCAGGATCTCATTGCCCGTTTTCAGCGATGCGTCATAGATGTTGATGATCCGCTCCAGCTCCCGGATGGCCTCCGGATCGGTCGTGCGCGTCATGCGCGAGATCTGGTGCTTCATGTCGTGGCACTTGATGTTGATGATGTCCATATTCGCCTTGGAAATGTGATATTGCTCCTCCTGCATATGGAGGAGATGCTCCAGCAGCGCCTTGTCATTGGCAAGGACGCTGTTGCGGAACAGCCCCTGCTCGATCATCAGCGTGAAGACACAGCAGATCAGGTTGTAGGCCGAAAACAGGACGAACAGCGTGGGATGGCTGCGGCTGGTCAGGTAGACCTCGATGATGAACTGGAGCACGATGGTGAACAGGATCAGGATGCCGCCGACGACGAGGTTCGACTTGTTGTCGATCGTGCGCTCCGGATGCAGCTTGAGCCGCTGGACAAAGGCATAATACATGGCGATGTATACCAGCAGCGTCACCCCCAGGATGATGACGGTCGCCGCGGCGGCGGTGTAGTCAAGCCCCAGCAGCGCCAGGAGGCTGGCGTACACCCGATACGCAATGTGCTGTGTCGCATAGGCGCATATCATGGAGAACAGCGCGCTGGAGGGCTTGCATTCGAAGCAGAAGCACACGCCGCCGAAGCCCAGGGCAAAGGCCGCGACATATCGGATGATGTTCCAGCCGACCATGGCCCAGGCGTTCCCCGCGAAGGGCCCTTTGCAGAGATTCCAGAGCATGGACAGCCCCAGCAGCGCAAGCACGGCGCCGATGCTCCGCAGGAAAAAACGCCCCTTCCGCTTGAAATAGTGGCAGAAGAGCCAGATGTCCAGCGCCAGCTCGAAGGTGTAGGCATTGTTGATGAAAAAGTCCTGGATCAGCGGATAATTCAGCATTTTCCTTGTCCCATCCAATTGGTCAGTTCGCTGATGAAGCTCTTGCGGCGGGATTGGCTGATCTTGAGCGCCTCGCCGTTGGAGAGCACGGCGAGCAGCTCCTTGCTGTTGACCTGCCGGATGTGGTGCGGATTGACCAGAAAACAGGCGTTGCACCGCATGAAGTCGTAGGCATGCAGCGTCTTCTCCAGGCTGCCGAGCGTCCCGTATTCGGCATACACCGCGTCCACGGTGTGGTAGGTCAGCTTATGGCCGCGCACCTCGACGTAGAGGATGTCGTTGGTGGATTGCTTCACCAGGCCGTTTGCGTCGTTGATGACAATCGTGCCGCCCGCCGTGGCCTCGATCACCCGGATGGCCTTCTTCAGCTTCATCGTCAGCCGCTCGTAGGTGACGGGCTTGACGATGTAGTCCAGCGCGTCCACCTCGTAGGACTTGATGGCGAACTGCACCATGGTGGTGACGAAGATCAGCACGGTGCGGCTGTTATGCCTGCGCATCTGCACGGCGGCCTCCATGCCGCTGAAATTGGGCAGCATGATGTCCATGAACACGATGTCGAAGGGCTTGCGCTCATCCAGAAAGTCCAGCGCATTCTCGTACAATGTGAAGCGGAAGGGCTGCTGATTCTCCGACGCGTACTGGTTGAGATTCCGCAGCAGACGCTGCTGTTCGTCAAGGTCATCCTCGACGATGGCGATCTCGATCATTCTGCTTCCTCCAATGCTTCCATCTTGCTCCGGGGGATCATGAATAGCCCTCGATGCTCCCATTATACCCTCTTCCGCAGGCGAAAGCAAGCCGAAACCATGTTAACTTAAGCCGTTCACATGTTGATTTAGGAAGAAATGCGCCCGATTCCGACGTTTTGCGCTACAATGCATGCAACGAACGTCGGAGAGGAGGCCGCCTATGGAGCGGCAATGCATGAACCCCTACCTGCCGGAGGGGGAGTACATCCCCGATGGCGAGCCGCATGTGTTCGATGGCCGCGTGTATGTCTATGGCAGCCATGACAAAGCGCATTCCATCCGGTATTGTCCGGGGGACTATGTGGTATGGTCCGCACCGGTCGATGACCTGAGCCGCTGGACGAACCGGGGCGTTTCCTACCGCCGCCATGGTGTGCGCAACCGCCTGGGTCTGCGCTGCATGTGGGCACCCGACTGCGCCCGGGGCACGGATGGCCGATACTATCTCTGCTACTGCTTTGATTTTGACAACCGCGTGTGCGTGGCCGTGAGCGAAAAGCCCGATGGCCCCTTCGCATTCCACGGCTTTGTGCATTATCCCGACGGCACGCTCTACGGCAAGGGCGCGAAGGACATCATGTGCTTCGATCCGGCCATTTTCGTGGATGACGACGGTCAGGCGTACCTGTATTCCGGCTATTCCGCCAATGAGGATCTGCGGCGGATGCTCAACCGCCGGGGCATCCGGAACGTGGACGGCACGGGCGGTCAGGTGATCCGCCTGGAAAAGGACATGCTGACCGTCCAGGGCGAGCCGAGGATGACCATCCCCGGCTACAAGAACAGCGCGGGGACGGGCTTTGAGGGGCATGAGATGTATGAGGCGTCCTCCCTGCGCAGGATCGGCGGGAGGTACTACTTCATCTACTCCAGTCGGCTGAGCCATGAGCTGGCCTATGCGGTCAGCGACAGACCGGACGGGGATTTCCGCTACGGCGGCGCGATCATCTCCAACGGCGACATCGGCTATCACGGGCTGACACAGGCGCAGGCGCGCAATTACTGGGGCAATGTCCACGGCTCGATCGAGAACATCGGCGGACAGTGGTATGTGTTCTACCATCGGCAGACCGGCAAGACCGAACAGTCCCGGCAGGGCTGCGCCGAACGCATCACCATCCTGCCTGACGGCATCATCCCCCAGGTGGAAATGACCAGTCAGGGCATGAACGCCAGACCCCTGACCGGCAAGGGCATCTATCCGGCCTACATCGCCTGCAATCTGTACAGCGCACAGGGCGCGGTCAAGTGCGCCTACGGCATGTTCAGCAAGCATAAGTACGGCAAGCACCCCTGCATCGACGAATACCGCCGGGGGAAGCAGTGCATCCGCGGCATGCGGCAGGGCGCGACGGCAGGCTTCAAGTACTTCGATATGGAGGATGCGGACTGCATCGCCGTGACCGTCCGGGGAGATGGCGGCGTGATGGTCGTCCGCACATCGCCCCAGGGGGCGCCGGTCTGCCTGATCCGCCTGAACAGGGCATCGGCCTGGACGCGCTTCGTCGCAGAGGCCCGGCTGACCAGGGGCAAAACGGCGCTCTACTTCACCTATGAGGGCGAAGGGAAGATCGACTTCCTCTCCTTTGAACTCATTCATACTGCGATATAAACCGGCAGAGGGCCGGTTATATATACCGATAAGGAGGATGAACCCATGAAGAAAGTTACCCAGGGCTTCAAAGCGTATCTCGCGCTCGCATTGTGCGTGATGATGCTCGCAACGACGGCGTTTGCAAGCCCGAACACCTTCGGCGGCGTGTCGGAGGACGGCAAGTACTACACCGACTACAACACGCTGGCAGAAGCCCAGGCGGCTGCGGCGGAGATCGCCATGCAGATCGCAGGTGAGGGCTTCACGCTGCTGAAAAATCAGGCTGACGCGCTGCCCCTGCGCGGCACGGAACGCATCAGCGTGTTCGGCGTTGGTCAGGATGCGCTGGCGGGCAGCACGTCCAATGACGTGCAGCTGCTGGACGCGCTGGAGGACGAGGGATTCAGGGTCAACAAGTCCCTGCGCTCCTTCTACGAGGCCGAAGGCACGACCTTCGGCACGGAGATCACTGCCTTCCACAAGGGCATTGAGAACTCCTACGGCATGTACGGCGATGCGGCGATCATCGTGCTGTCCCGCGGCGGCGGCGAGGGCTCTGACATGCCTCCCGTCACAGGCGAAGAGGCGGACGAGGCCGATCAGGCCGCGCACACCGGCTATGTCCCCCAGGAGGACGGCAAGCTCTACAAGCACTTCCTCCAGCTGACCGACAGCGAGGAAGCGCTGCTGGACTATGTCAAGGCGCAGGGCTTTGACAAGATCATCTACCTCATCAACTGCTCCGAGATCTTCGAGCTGGGTCAGCTGGAGAATGACGAGGACGTCGATGCCATCCTGTGGATCGGCCGTCCCGGTCAGGTGGGCTGCATTTCCGCGGCCGGTATCCTGAGCGGCCGCATCAACCCCTCCGGCAAGACCGTCGACACCTGGTATGCGGACTTCACCGCCGACCCCATCTGGCAGAATGCCATCCAGAATCAGCAGGTCGGCAGCGGCGTGACCTACTTCGTTGAGGGCACTCAGGCGGATGTGACCGACGGCTCCACCGTTGCTATCGGCGGCAGCTCCGCGGCCTATCATGGCGTGGACTACGAGGAGGACATCTACGTCGGCTACCGCTACTACGAGACCAAGGCGGCCGACATGGAAAAGGCCGAGGCCGGTTCGGGCAAGGCCTGGTACGACAAGGCCGTCGTGTATCCCTTCGGCTATGGCCTGAGCTACACCGGCTTCGCCTATGCCAACATGCAGATCGTCGCCAATGACGGCACGGTCATCGCGGAGGGCGATGTGATCGACGCTGCGAAGCTGGCGTCCTCCGTGGAAGCGGGCCGCGCGGCCATCGAAACCCTGACCGTCAGCATCGACGTGACCAACACGGGCGACGTGGCGGGCAAGGAGACCGTCGAGATCTATGTCCAGGCACCCTACACCCCCGGCGAGGTGGAAAAGGCTCATGTGAAGCTGGTCGGCTTCGGCAAGACCGAGCTGCTCAAGCCCGGCGAGACCCAGACCCTGGAGATCACCGTGAACGTGCAGGATCTGGCCTCCTACGATGCCACCGATGCCAATGCCAACGGCACCAAGGGCTATGAGCTGGACGAGGGCGCGTACACCCTGCTGGCCATGTCCAATGCGCACGGCTGGGCTGATCCCACTGCGGCGGACTATCAGGCCATCGGCTTCACCCTGAATGCGGATGCCCACCTCCAGCTGGATGACTTCTCCGGCAACGAGATCAAGAACCTGTTCTCCATCGAGAACGGCATCTTCTACTCCATCCGCGACAACAATGGCAAGTACGTCTTCAATGCGGATGCCTCCGCCAAGGAGACCCTGATGTCCCGTGCGGACTTCGCGGCCACCTTCCCCACCGCGCCCACCGAGGCCGACCTGACCATCAGCGCGGCCACCAATGCCTCTCTGGCGTACTGGGACAAGTTCAACGCGGATGATACCGCCAACTACGGCGACAACAAGTACATCGAAGGCGTGTCCTGGGACGATCCCAACTACCAGTCCGACTATCCCTGGGCTGCCGATGTGGAAGCTGACGCGGAGCGCATGGCTTCCTGGGATCAGACCGGTGCGTATGGCATCCGCCTGGACGAGATGACCGGCCTGAACCCCTTTGGCGACGATGTGATCGCCGAGGGACGCTTCGCCGGCAAGACCGAGGCGCAGGCCTGGGATGAGTTCATGAACAGCCTGACCTGGCAGGACGAAAAGGACCTGGTCGGCAAGCTGCAGAAGATGACCCTTGATCCCATCGGCATGAATGCCCTGAATGGTCAGGATTCCGCCTGGAACTACGCAAGAACCTTCAACTTCACCTGCAACTGTGTCCTGGGTGCGACCTGGAACACCGAGCTTGCCCGCGCCAAGGGCGTGATGATCGGCAACCTGTCCCTGCTCTCCGGCAACAACACCTGGTGGGGCAATTCCGCCAACACCCATCGTTCCCCCTTCGGCGGACGTGTGTTTGAGTATCCCTCCGAGGACGGCATCCTTGCCGGCTACATCTCCGGCAACGAGACCCTGGGTGCTGTGTCCCGCGGCCTGACCACCTACATGAAGCACTGCGCGCTGAACGATCAGGAGACCTTCCGCAACGGCCTGAACCTGTTTGCCTGGGTTTCCGAGCAGGCGATGCGCGAGATCTACTACAAGTCCTTCCAGATCTGTGCGCAGGAAGGCCAGTCCACCGGCGTCATGGGCGCATTCGCCCGTGCGGGCCGTGTGTCCATCAATGTCAACTACAACTTCGTGACCGGGCTGTTCCGCAATGAGTGGGGCTGCGATACCATCTCCATCACCACCGACATGTACGCCGGCATGAAGAACTGCTCGCCGCTGGATCTGCTGGTTCGCGCCGGTACGGACACCATCGCCACCAGTGACATGTCCGGCACGTGGGATGCCGAGAAGAAGATGGTCGTCCTCGCCGACGGCACGGAAAGCCCCATCCAGTGGTACACCACCCGCAAGTGCGCCATGATCTTCCTGTGGGTGCATGCCAACTCCGCCATGAACAAGAACGGCGTTGACCTGAACACCTGGGAGGTGCAGCCCCTGACCGCTGCGCAGGGTGTCAAGGCCGAGAACCTGACCGTGGCGGCCCCCATCGTCGCCGACAAGGTCGAATACGTCATCACCGCCAATGCGCTCCCCGCCGGGCTGACCCTGAACACCGATGGCACGATCACCGGCATGCCCACCGCCAAGGCCGGTGAGTACACCTTCACCGTGCAGGCCAAGGCGGACAACTGGGTCACGGCGAATCGTCAGGTCAGCATGACCGTCGAATCCGCCTTCGCCATCGACACCACCGAGGCCTATCTGGAGGAGGACTTCTACGCCGTGATCGCCTCCGATGCCGTGAATGCGGATGTCTACACCAACGGCATCGTCTACGCCATCAAGGAAGGCAAGCTGCCCGCCGGTCTGACCCTCAACGAGAACGGCGAGATCGAAGGCATTCCCACCGAAACCGGCAAGTTCACCGTCACCATCGGCATCGATGCCACCTACACTTCCGGTTCGGGTTGGCGGCGCGTCAGCGTGACCGACAGCTTCGAGCACGAAATCACCCTGACGGTCGAGGAGTAATCCGAATCCGTCCCACACGCCTGCCCGGCTGTCTTCATCGGCAGCTGGGCAGGTATCCATGGATCACATCATGCATTTCACAGGGGGTTCATCATGGGAAAGTCAGGAAATCTGTCGCGCGGCCTGGTGGCTTTCATGATGGCCATGACGCTGCTTTTCGCCTGTGCGGCGATGGCGGAGGAGGGCCTCTGCAAAGTCTACTTCAACTACAATTATCAGGGTGCGCCCGAGGCGGCTGCGGCTCTGGTTGAGATGGGCAGCACGGTGGATGAGCCTGCCGCCCCCACACGCGAGGATCATGTCTTCACCGGCTGGTATGCCAACAGCATCTGCACGCAGGCGTATGACTTCTCCGCGCCCGTGAACGGCACGCTGCGCCTGTTCGCCGGGTGGACACCCACGCGCGTGACCGTCACCTATTATCTGCAAGCCGACGGGCTGGCGGATGTGACCCGGAGCGTCCCGGTCGGCGAATGCCTTCCGCCCATCGACGACCCGGTGAACGAGGACTTTGAATTCACCGGCTGGTATGCCAATGCCGCCGGGACGAAGCCCTTCGATTTCGATCAGCCCGTGCCCGCGCATGACCTGACCCTCTTTGCCGGGTGGGTGCAGCAGCGCGCGAAGATCACCTATGTCCTCCATGATGACGTGACCATTGAGACCCAGGCTGAATTCGGTCAGCCGCTGACCGTCCCGGCCGTCCCCGAGCGCGAGGATCATGTCTTCGCGGACTGGTATGCATCGGCCGCGGGCGCGGACAAATACGATTTCTCTGCGCCCGTGACCGGGAATACCCGCATCTACGCCCGGTGGACGCAGACCGTGGCGACCGTCACCTTTGACGGCAACCACGAGGGCGCTGCGGCTTCGCAGAGCAAGGTCGACATTGGCGCGTCGGTCAAAGCCCCCAAGGAAAAGCCGGAGCGCGAGGGCTATGATTTCGCTGACTGGTATTCCGATGCGGCCTGCACGCAGGCGTTCGACTTCGGCACGCCGATCACGGACGATACGACGCTCTACGCCGGTTGGACGGCGAAGGAGTACACCGTCAAGTTCTATGCCAACTACGAGGGCGGCGAGAACATCGTGACCAAGGTGCAGCATGGTCAGCAGGCCGTGCTGCCGGATGACCCGGTGCGCGACGGCTACAGCTTCACCGGCTGGTATGCCGATAAGGCCGGTACGGCGCTCTTCGACACGGAGCAGCGCATCACCAAGCGCACCACGGCCTATGCGGGCTGGCAGTCCGCCCGGGAGGCCGGCGACGAGCGCGTCATCCGCTTCATGTACAACTACGGCGACCTGGGCGAATACGCCCGTGAGACCTACACCTCCGTCCGGCGCATCAAAGCACCCGATGCCCCCGTGCGCCCCGGATACTTCTTTGCCGGCTGGGCGAAGGACCCCGAGGGCACGACCCTCTTCAACTTCGCCAGCGAGCGCTCCACCGCCTCCATGACCCTCTTCGCCAAATGGCTCAAGGGCTACACCTTCGAGGCGGAATACACCTTCCTTGACGGCAAGCCCGGTCAGGGCTCATCGGATAACTGCATGGGCATCGATCTCATCCAGACCCCCAAGGATGTCCTGGGCAATGGCGAACAGATGGGGATGAGCAACAATGCCTATGTCGGCAAGCTCTACTACAACGGCGCTTATCTGGATTTCCGGATCACATCCGCCGAAGAGGTGGCTGATGCGGTGCTGGTGCTGCGCCTGACCCCCGATCTGTTCGACATGCGCTTCACGGACGAGACCTGGCAGGTGATCGTCAACGGCGAAAGGCTCGAATACGGTCGCCTGAACCTCACCGGCGCAATCGCGCAGACCGACTTTGACGCGCTGGGCAACACCGTCAATGGCGACATGAACAAGCGCCCGTTCCAGAATTATGTCATGACCACGGCGCTGCATCTCCAAAGGGGCGAGAACACCATCCGCCTGATGACCAACAACCGCGAGGATCACGGCGGCACCTTCAACGCCGAAACGCCCCTGATCGACTGCCTGTACATCTACAGCCATGCGGAGGTCACCTGGACGGTCTGCTACCCCGAAAACATGGGGAAGACCATGGCGGATGTGGATTACACCGTCACCTACGACACGGCGGCTGAATGACCTGCCTCGGGAAAGGAGCAACACGGATGGAAAAGAAGAAGGGCTTCCTCGCCGACAGAGGGTCGTCAGGCGTTCTGCTTTTGATTGCGACGCTGCTGGGCGCTTTGGCGCTCGTCCTGTATCTGATGGAGGGCAGAACCTCCTTTGATCCCAACTACTCCCATTATGCCATCGCCGGTATGGGCATCGGCATCGCCTGCGGGATGATCGGCTTCCTGGGGCGTGTCCGCCTCTGCGCCTTCCTGGCCTATCTGGGCTTCCTGTATGGCTTCGTCCATTACATCGTCTCCCAGATCAACCTGATCGCCAACATCCTCTACGGCGTTGACGGTTCGACGTTCCCGCCGGTCTTCTTTGTCACCCTGGGCGCGGCGCTGCTTTCATTCCTGCTCGCGCTGCTCTCCGGCATCCTGATGAAGCACAGACCCGGCGCTGCACGGGCGTAAGGAGGCAAAGATGAAAAAGCGTATTTCGAAAAAGCTGTGGACGGTGCTGTCCGTCGTCACGGCGACGATCCTGGTGCTGTCCCTCGCCCTGTATACCATCGCATACAGCTATGAGCCGCTGCTCAACGCCACCTTCGGGCTGAAGAACTACCGGGAGATCGACACCGGCGACGGCACGGAGAACACCGAATACTTCGCGGCGAAGTACACCAATGCCGAGGCGATCCATGCCTATGCGGACGAGGTCAGCGAAAGGCTGGAGGCAGAGGGTCTGGTGCTCCTCAAAAACGACGGCGCACTGCCCCTCCCGACCGATGCCGACCTGAAGGTCAGCCTCTTCGGCATGGGCAGCGTCAACATCAACTGCAGCGTGCAGGGCATGCGCGGCGGTGTTGGCGGTGCGGCGGATACGGCCAATGCACTGCCGACGCTCAGGGAGGTGCTGGAGGAGCGCCCGGATGGCAGCGGCACGATCGAGGTCAACCCCGTCCTGTGGCGCTTCTACACCACGGGCGCGGCCAGCGGCTACGGCGGCGAAAAGCGCCTTGATCCGGCCAGCAATATCCAGACCTACTACATCAACGAAGCCCCCTGGCACATCTACGATGCCACGGTTCGGGAGTCCTTTGCCGATTATGCCGATGCGGCGATCGTCGTCCTGACCCGCGACGACACCGAAGGCGCTGACCTGAACGTCTTCGGCAGTGACGGCGAAAACGGCAATTACCTGGCGCTCTCGCCCGAGGAGCGCGAGCTGCTCACCGAGCTGACCAGGCTCAAGGCGGGCGGCATCTTCAGGCGGATCATCGTGCTGCTCAACGGCGCGAATCCCCTGCAGCTGGACTTCCTGCGGGATGAGAGCATCGCGGTGGATGCCTGCCTGTGGATCGGCAACACCGGCATGTCCGGCATCCGCGCGGTGGCCAAGGCGCTCACCGGCGAGATCGTGCCCTCCGGTCGGCTGACAGACACCTTCGTGTATGACAACCTGTCCTCCCCCGCCATGGCTTCCTGGGCGATGAACCTGAACGGCTCCTTCGCCATGAATTACGACACCGCCGCGCTCAACAACACGCAGAAGGCCTATGGCGTTTACAGCGAGGGCATCTATGTCGGCTATCGCTACTACGAGACCCGCTATGCCGATGTGGTGGAGGGTCGCAACAATGTCGGCCTGTATGACTATGCCGACACCGTGGCGTATCCCTTCGGTGCGGGGCTGTCCTACACCGGCTTTGACTACGGCGATTATGGCGTCAGCGAAAATGCGGACGGCAAGACCTATGATGTGTCCGTCACCGTGACCAACACCGGCGACACCTTCTCCGGCCGGGAGACCGTGCAGCTCTATCTGCAAAAGCCCTACACCGATTACGCCATCCGCCATGGGATGGAGGTCGCCGCGGTGGAGCTGATCGGCTTTGCCAAGACCCAGCGCCTTGCACCCGGCGCGTCCCAGACGCTGACCATCACCGTCGAAAAGGAGGACTTCGCCTCCTTCGATGCCTATGGTGCAGGCACCTACATCCTCGATGCGGGCACTTACTACCTCGCCGCCGGCAGAAATGCCCATGATGCGCTGAACAACATCCTTGCGGCGAAGGGGTACACGCAGGCGGACGGCATGGACGCTGCGGGCGATGCGTCCCTGGTGTGGGCGACCGAGGTCGCAGAGCGCGACGTGACCACCTATGCGGTATCGGGCGAGACCGGCGCGGAGGTCGTCAGCCGTCTGGCGTATGCCGACCTGAATCGCAATCCCCATGCGGGCAGCAACCTCGTGACCTATGTCTCCCGCAACGACTGGAACGGCACATGGCCCAAGAGCCCCAGCGTGCTCCGGCTGACGGACGAGTTCATGCAGGAGCTGCAAAGCGACATTGCGCCTGACAGCACCGGCGCACTGCCCGAATACGGCGCGGACAACGGCCTGACGCTCATCATGATGCGCGGCAAGGACTACGATGACCCCGACTGGGATCGCCTGCTGGATCAGATGACCTATGAGGATCAGAACCTGCTGCTGTCCACTGCGTACTGCATCACCGCGCAGATCACCAGCGTGTCCAAGCCGATGACGAACGAGATGGACGGCCCGACCTACTGCAAGGATGGGCGGACGGATTCGCGCTTCCCGTGCGAGGGCATCTGGGCGGCGACCTTCGATGTCGCGCTGCTGGAGGAGGTCGGTGAGGCACTGGCGAACGACTGCCTCTTTGCCGGGTACAACGGTATGTGGATTCCCGGCATCAACATCCACCGCACGCCCTATGGCGGACGCGCCCATGAGTACTTCTCCGAAGACCCCTATCTGACCGGCATCTGCGCCCAGGCGGAAATTGGCGGCATCCAGCGGTACGGCGTGATCGCCTATCCCAAGCATTTTGCCCTCAACGATCAGGAGGCGGCCCGCAACGGCATCGCCACCTGGCTCAACGAGCAGGAAGCCCGCGAGATCATGCTGCGTCCCTGGAAGTACGCCTGCAGCCCCCGGCGCGGCGCGGCGCATGGCGTCATGTCCTCCTTCAACCGCGTCGGCAATATCTGGTCCAGCGCTTCCGACGGCCTCGTGAACGGCATCCTCCGCGAGGAATTCGGCTTCAACGGCATCATCATCACCGATATGGCCGATGCCAACGGCACGGTGTACATGTCCTGCGTGGACGGCATCGTCGCCGGGACGGACATCTGGCTGTCCTCCGGCAAGGATCACAGCTTCATGGCCTACAGGAGCAACGCGACCGTCGCCCGTGCCATGCGCGAGGCCTGCAAGCGCGTGCTGTACAATGTCTGCAACTACTCCGCCGCGATGAATGGCTATTCCGCCGGCACACAGCTCGTGCGCGTGTACACCTGGTGGGAGATCGCGGTCATTGGCCTGCTGATCGGTGCGGCAGTGCTGACGGCGGGTTCTGCGGCGATGCTCTGCGCGGCCGATGTGCAGGAGCGCCGCAGGGCAAAGGCTGACCCGGCGTGACAGGACAGTGAGAGAATATGAAGAAGATCGATTTGAACCGAAACTGGCGCTACAGGCGGCTGGACACGGCTGACCCCTTCCGCCGGATCGACCTGCCCTATGACTGCATGCTGCATGAAAAGCGGTCGGGGGACAGCGAGGGCGGCTGCAACCATGCCTGGTTCGAGGGATACGACTACGAATTCGTGAAGGAATTCGAACGGACGGAGGCCGATGCCGACAAGCATGTCTTCCTGGAATGCGAGGGCATCTACCATCGCGCCGAGGTCCATGTCAACGGGGAGAAGGTCGCCTATCGTCCCAATGGCTATCTGCCGCTGACGGCGGAGGTGACCCGCCTGCTCCGTACCGGCAGGAACACCCTGCGCATCATCGCCCGGGGCGCGGACATCCCCAATGCCCGATGGTATACGGGCGTGGGGATCTACCGCCCGTTGTACCTGTACGAGGCCGGGGAAAGGTATGTGCCGCTCCATGGCATCCGCATCCGCACGGTGAGCCATCAGCCTGCCGTGGTCGAGGTGGAGGTCCATACGGTGGGCACGGGCGAGCTGTCCATCGAGCTGCAGGATGACGGTGTGCCGGTGGCGCAGAAGCGCTGCATCAGCGATGGGCATGTATGCGTGCAGCTGCCCGTGCGGGATGCGAAGCTGTGGAGCCCCGAGCATCCGGCGCTGTACACCTGCCGGATCAGCTTTGCGGGCGATGTGACCGAGGAACGCTTCGGCATCCGCACCATCACCTGTGATGCGCGGAACGGCTTGTGCATCAACGGCAGGCGGACGATCCTCCGGGGTGCCTGCGTCCACCATGACAATGGCCTCCTGGGCGCAGTGACCCTGCCCGAGGCCGAGGAACGCAAGGTGCGGCTGCTTCAGTCGGTGGGCTTTAACGCCCTCCGTTCGGCGCATAATCCGGCATCGAAGGCACTGCTGGATGCCTGCGACCGGTATGGCATGCTCGTCATGGACGAATACGAGGACGTATGGTATGTCCACAAGACCAAATACGACGATGCGTCCTATGTGCAGGACTGGTACGAACGGGATCTTGCCGATTTGGCCGCGCGGGACTTCAATCATCCCTGCGTCGTGCTGTATTCCCTGGGCAATGAGGTCAGCGAAACGGCGGAGGAAAAGGGCGTGCAGCTCTTTGAAAGGATGCGCGATGCCCTCAAGCGGCATGACGACACCCGTCCCGTGACCTGCGGCATCAACATCGGCTTCAACCAGGCCGCCGCAGCCGGACATTCCTTCTTCTCGGACGAAAAGGCCTTCAGGAATGATTTCAAAAGCCTCGGCACGGAGGACGCGAACCATCGCAAGTGGATGTTCGGCCCGCTGTTCACCAAGCTCAACGCGCTCCTGCCGGGCTGCGACAGGGCGACGAAGCGGATCTTCGATGCGTCGGAGGTGGCGGGGTACAACTACGGCATCCTGCGCTATGGGCTTGACCGCCGGAAGTACCCCGACCGCGTGATCGTGGGCAGCGAGACCTTCTGCGAGGATGTGCAGCGCTTTTGCCGGATCGCCCGGAAGGACAAGGGCATCATCGGCGATTTCGTCTGGACGGGGCTGGATCATCTGGGGGAGGTCGGCCTGGGCGCATGGGAATACAAGGATTACGCGCCCACCTACATCCACACCGTCGGCTGGCTCACCTCCGGCAGCGGAAGGATCGACATCACCGGAAAGCCCCTGCCCGAAGCGTATTTCATGCAGGCGGGCTATGGTCTGCTGAAAGCGCCCGTCATCGCGGTGCGTCCGCCCCATCACAATGGCGAACGCCACAGCCCCTCGGGGTGGAAATTCACCAACGCCGTGTCCTCCTGGGCATGGGAGGGCTGCGAGGGCAAAAGGGCGAAGGTCGAGGTCTATGGCTGCGGCGCGTATGCGGAGCTGTACCTGAACGGGCGGCGGATCGGCCGCAAGACCCTCGGCAGACGCTGCCGGGTCAGGTTCACCGTGCCCTATGCCAAGGGGACGCTGCTGGCGATCGTCTATGACAGGCATCACGCGGAAACCGGTCGCAGCAGCTTGCAGTCCGCCGAATCGGAAACGCTCCTGCGCGCCGAACCGGAACAAGCTGCCGTGCCATGCGGAAAGCTCGCCTATGTGCGTCTGCGCCTGACCGATCCGGCCGGTACGACAAAGGTGATGGAGCGCAAGCGCATCCGCGTGACGGTGGCCGGCGGCGAATTGGTCGGCCTGGGTCATGCGTGCCCCTACAATGAAGACGGCTATGTGTCCGACGAAACATCCACCTACTTCGGCGAGGCCATGGCGATCGTCCGGGCGGAAAAGGCCGGAAGGATGCTGATCCATGCGTCCTTTGACGGCGGATCGGCCGAGGCTGAGGTCACGGTCACGGAAGCCGAAACGGAAAAAGCGATATTGTGCGCGAGGTATATGCGATGAAGCTGTCCCAATTCTTTGAACTTCCGCCGCTGCGCTCCAGCGTGAAGACGGAGGCAGTCCGGCTGCCGGAGATGCTGATCGGCTACCTGATCGGTCCATTCGGCGCGATGCTGTCCTCCGGCATCTTCACCAGCATGCTGCAAAACTACCTGACCGATGTGCTGCGGCTGGATCTGGCGTTCCTGACGGGCTTGCAGCTGTTCTCGACCCTCCTGATCGTGGCGGCCAATCTGATCGTCGGCCAGCTGATCGAGCGTACCCGGCTCATGGCCGGAAAGGCGAGGCCGTGGATATTGCTGTCCGCCGCTGTGCTGTCCGTCGCCAGCGTGCTGATGTTCGTCGTGCCCCTTGACGGCATCGCGCGCATGGTCTGGATCGCCATTGCCTACAACCTGTACTACTCCGTGGCATATCCGATCTACAGTACGGCGAATTCCACGCTGATCGCCGTTTCCACCCGTGACAGCGAGAAGCGCAGTGCCTTGGCCTCCTTCGCCAACATGGCGGGTCTGGGCGTGATGGGCGTGGGCTCGATGGTCTTCCCCATGGTCGTGTCCTTCTGGCTCAAGGACAGCATCCCTCTCTGGTTCGCGGTGATGCTGGCGGTGGGCGTAATCACGGCCTTCACCTGCTGTCTGCAATACCGCTTCACCCGGGAGCGCGTGACGGAGGAATGCCTCCGATCCGCCGCGGTACAGCAGAAGAAGGCGGATGTCTCCCTGGGCAAGCAGCTCCGGGCGGTCGCCGGTGAGAAGCTCTGGTGGCTGGTCATGGCCTTCTATCTGGTGTTCCAGTGGTCCGGCGCGATCAAGAACGGCTCGATGTCCTACTTCTGCAAATGGGTGCTGGACAACACCTTCTTCGGCTCGGCGGACGCATGGGGTGCATCGCAGAGCCTGCTGGGCGTGTTGGGGGCGATCCCGATGGCGGTGGCGGCGGTGTTCGTCATTCCGCTGGCGAACCGGTTCGGCAAGCGCCGGGTGACATTCGCGGGCTGTGTGCTGGGCGTGGCGGGCGGCGTGGTCGCGGGTCTGGGCAACGGGCAGATCGTCCCGGTGGCCATCGGCGTGGCGCTCAAGTGCCTGGGCAGCGCTCCGGCCTGTTACCTCATCCTGGCGATGCTGGCGGACGTGATCGACCACATCGAATTCAAGAGCCGCATCCGCACAGACGGCCTGACCATGTCCATCTATTCCAGCCTGATGGTGGCGGCGACACCCGTCATGAACGCGGTGTTCTCGGCCATCCTCAACGCCGGCGGCTATGACCAGGATGCCCTGGTCGGGCTGGGTCGCGCGGCACAGACCGCTGCGGCGCAGAACGCGATCACGATCAGCTATGTCTGGATCGAGACCTTCGCCTATGCCCTGTGTGCGGTGCTGATCTGGTGCTTCACGGTCGAAAAGGATCTGAAGGCCGAACAGGCGGAGATCGCCAGGCGCAACGCCGCGCAATGACCGAACCGCCGAAGACAAGTGACAAGCTGCGCCTCCTGCCCATGAGCAGGAGGCGCTTCGCGTGTCGCTATTCGTCTGTCCGGGTGAAGGCTGCCACGCACTCCACGCCGCTTGTCCAGCAGAACATGTCCACCGGCTGGAGCTTGTCCAGGCGATACCCGCGCTCGCACAGCAGGGCCGCGTCGC
>CAZJOA010000054.1:9270-16875 GCA_964547515.1 uncultured Faecalibacterium sp. | reverse complement strand
ATAAGGACGGACAAATGATGAAAAAGTGGATCTGCCTTTCGCTGGTGCTGGCGCTGCTCATTCCCTGCATGGGGCATGCGGAAACGGCAAAGGATATGACCATCCGCTGCCGGATGAACGACCGCGCGTACAACGCCGCGTCCCCTGCGGCGCAGGTGGATGGGGACTACGAGACGTACTACACCGGCAATGCGCTGACCATCGCCGCGCCCCAGGGCGAGCAGATCGGCGCTCTCCTCCTGCGGTGGCGAACGATCAGTCCGCCGACGGTCATCCTCAAAGCCCAGCAGAACGGCCGCTGGGTCGAGGTGCAGCGTGCCGAGCCGGATTTCGCCGCGCAGTACATCGCCCTGAACCAGCCCGTGGACACCCTGCGCATCACGGCGGCGGACACTGCACTGGAGCTGTGCGAGGTGCGGGTGTACACCCCCGGTGAACCGGCCTCGGACGTGCAGCGCTGGAAGCATCCGCCGGAAAAGGTGGACATGATGCTCTTCTCCACCCATCCGGATGACGAGGTGCTCTGGTTCGGCGGACTGCTGCCCTATTACGCCGGTGAAATGGACAGGAATGTGCTGGTGGTCAACGCGGTGTACGGCTGGTACTATCGCCGTCAGGAGCTGCTGGATGCGCTCTGGACCTGCGGCGTGGACATCTACCCCGTGATGCTGGGTGCACAGGATGCCATCGAGAACGTCGAGGAGGGCTGGAAGGAGAACAACCGCCTGACCCAGGCCGGATTGGTCGCGCTGGTGCGCCAGTACAGGCCGGATGTGGTCGTCCTCCACGATGTGAACGGCGAATACGGTCATCCGGCGCACAAGACCTTCTGCCGGATGGGTCAGAAGGCGGTCGCATTCGCCGCCGATGCGCGGCAATGCGCGGATTCCGCCGCCCGATACGACACATGGGATGTCCCCAAGACCTACATCCACCTCTACGCGAACCGTTCGCTGCGCATGGACTGGAAGCAGCCCCTGTCCGCCTTTGACGGCAAGACCGGCCTGGAGGTGGCGGCCGAGGCCTTCCAGTGCCATGTGAGCCAGCGGAACAAGCATTACCGCGTGGAGGACGGCGGACTGTACGACAACGCGCTCTTCGGCCTGTGGCGCACGACGGTGGGGGACGATGTGACGGGGAACGACCTGTTCGAGAACATCCCCGCGCGATGAAGAATCGGTTTTTTTCGTGCTTTTCCGGCGGAAATCGTTGACAAGCGCGGCTCTGCCATGTATGATGAGTAGCGATTTCCGTATTTTGCTGATTAGATGAACGGAGGGTCAACCGAATGTCGAAGCATATCGTCACCAAGTTTGGCGGCAGCTCCCTGGCGGATGCGGGGCAGTTCGCAAAGGTGAAGGAGATCCTGCTGATGGACGAGCGCCGGCAGTATGTCGTGCCGTCCGCGCCGGGTCGACGCTTCAAGGAGGACGAGAAGATCACCGATCTGCTCTACAGCTGTCACCGTCAGGCGCGCGATGGCGAGGACTATCAGGATACCTTCGACCTGATCGCCGCGCGCTATATGGACATCGCCGAGGAGCTGGGGCTGCATGTCGACCTGGGTGCGGCGCTGGACGAGGTGAACGAGCGCATTGCCGCCGGTGCGGATGCGGACTACTGCGCGTCGCGCGGCGAGTACCTCAACGGGCTGCTGCTGGCGGACTATCTGGGCTGGCGCTTTGTGGACAGCGCGGAGGTCATCAAGTTCAACGCCGACGGCCTGCTGGACGCGGAGCTGACCAACCGCCTGATGGCTGAACGCCTGGCGGACGGCGTGCCCACGGTCATCCCCGGCTTCTTCGGGTCGTATTACGATGGCACGGTGCATACCTTCTCCCGCGGGGGCAGCGACATCACCGGCGCGATCGTCGCCCGGGCGGTGAATGCGCTGGTGTATGAGAACTGGACGGATGTGTCCGGCTTCCTGATGGCCGACCCGCGCATTGTGGATTCCCCGCGCGAGATCTCCACCATCACCTATATGGAGCTGCGCGAGCTGTCCTACATGGGTGCGTCCGTCCTGCATGAGGACGCGATGTTCCCCGTCCACCGCGCGGGCATCCCCACCAATATCCGCAACACCAACGATCCCGCCCACCCCGGCACGATCATCAGCCTGGATGCCCCCTTCGACCCCGCACACCCCACCATCACCGGCATTGCGGGGCGCAAGGGCTTCAGCGTCGTCAGCATCGCCAAGGCCATGATGAATACCGAGCTGGGCTTCTCCCGCAAGGTGCTCAGCGCGTTCGAGCAATACGGCGTGTCCATCGAGCATCTGCCCACGGGCATCGACACCATGTGCGTCGTGGTGGCGGGGGAAGCCTTCGCGCCGGTGCGCGAGAAGATCATCAACCGCATCGTCGCGGAGACGAATCCCGATACCATCACCGTCTATGAGGACATGTCCATCATCGCCACGGTCGGCCGCGGCATGGTGCACAACTGCGGCACGGCGGCGCGGCTCTTCGGCGCGATGTCCCGCGCGGGCATCAATGTCCGCATGATCGACCAGGGCTCGAGCGAGCTGTCCATCATCGTCGGCGTGGACGACAAGGACTATGCGGACACCGTCCGCGCCATCTACGGGGCGTTCATCCAGCCCTGAGTGTTCCCCATGCGGGAAACCGGATCGTCAACAACCAGAGGCGATGCCTCCCGGGGCGCAATCTGCGCTCCGTTTTGTCCATATTGGAAGGGGTGCACAAAGGATGGAACTGACGCTGAAGACTTACCTGATCGTCTGTCCGCTGGTGTTTCTGGCGGGGCTGGTGGATTCCGTGGCCGGGGGCGGCGGACTGATCTCCCTGCCGGGCTACTATCTGGCGGGATTGCCCCCCGTCATGGCCGCCGGGACGAACAAGCTCTCCGCCGGGCTGGGGTGCATATCCGCCAGCCTGCGCTATATCCGCGGCAAACAGGTGGACTGGCATGCCGCGCTGTATGCCTGTCTGGGGGCGTTCCCCGGATCATGGCTGGGGGTACACCTCCTCCAGCGCATCCCGGAGAACACCATCCGCCTGATGATGGTCATCGCCATCCCGCTGGTGGCACTGCTGATGCTCCGCAAGGGCAGCGATGCCCCCCGGCGCATCGTCGATGAGCGCTTCTACCGTCCCGCCGCGCTGGCCATCGGCCTGTTTGTCGGCTTCTATGACGGCCTCATCGGCCCGGGCACGGGCACCTTCCTCATCCTGCTCTTCACCATGGCCCTGGGCATCGAGCCCGTCATGGCCAGCGGCACCGCCAAGGTCGTCAACCTCGCCAGCAACCTCACCGCACAGTTCACCCTCATCCTCAGCGGCGAGGTGATCTTCGCCCTGGGGCTTCCGGCGGCGGCCTGCGGCATCATCGGCAACTGGCTCGGCGCGGGGCTGACCATGAAGAAGGGCGCGGGCTTCATCCACTGGATGATGCTGGGCGTCCTGGCGCTCCTCCTTGCCAAAATGGTGCTGGATATGCTATAATTCAATGTGGCTGGTGAATCAGCCGCGACGCTTCGGGAGGGATGAAGATGGATCAGCAGGAGATCATGCTGCGTGTGCCGGGTCAGCAGGAGTATGCGCTGGTGCTGCGTCTGGCACTGGGCGGCGTGGCGATCCTCAAGGATCTGGATGCCGGGGCGCTGGATGACCTCCGCTGTGCCTCCGATGAGGCGGTGGACTGTCTGCTGCATCAGGGGCGGACGGTCACATGGCTGACGCTGCACGTCCGGGATGCGGGCGATCGGCTGACGCTGCGCCTCTGCGCCGAATTCCAGGACGAGGACGCCCCTGTGGCGGACGAGGACGAGCTGGCCATCTCCCGCGCGGTGCTGGAGACCCTTGTCCCCGAGGTGACCATGCACACCCGAGCCTGCGGCTGCGTGGAGGCCATCACCCTGACGCTGAAAAAGGCCGTGGCAATGGGGGCGTGAGAGATGGACGATACACGCCTGATGCCCATGCTGGCGGAATACGCCCGCACCCGTGACCGGGAGGTGCTCTCCGGCCTGGTGGAGGGGTATCTGCCCCTGTGCCGCGCCATCGCCCGACGGTTTCGCGGCCAGGGGGTCGAGCAGGAGGATCTGGAGCAGGTGGCTGCCATCGCCCTGATGAAGGCCATCGACCGCTTTGAGCCCGATCGCGGCTTCAAGTTCACCACCTTCGCCATGCCCACCATCGCGGGGGAGGTGCGCAACCACATCCGCGACAAGGGCAGTGCCATTCGCGTGGCGAGGGATACGCGCAGCCGCCTTTTCCAGCTGCGCAGGGTGACGGAAATGCTGACGCAGAAGCTCCGGCGGGAACCGTCGCTGAAGGAGATCGCCGCCGAAATGGCTTTGTCCCCCGATGAGCTGCTGGCACTGCTGGATGCCCGCGATGCATCGGAGACCGTTTCGATGGACGCGGCGCTGGGCGAGGACGAGGATGCGCAGCGCCTGGAAGAGCGCCTCGGCGTGAATGACGACGGCTACGAGCGCATTGAACAGCAGCAGTGGATGCAGTGGGTGCTCCGGCAGGTGAATCCCCAGGAGCGGCTGCTGCTGGAGAAGCGCTACATCGAGCGGCTGGGTCAGCGTGAAACAGCGAAGGCCATGGGCGTGAGTCAGATGCAGGTCAGCCGGATGGAAAGGCGCATTCTGGCGCGTCTGCGGGACATGACCGAGAACTGGCGCACCTTGCATTGACTTTTTTCCGATTTTCCCTTTTCCCCACGACATCACAGAGGGAGCAGCATATATGGACAACCAATTCTATCCGCCCAACGGGGGTTATCCGTCCGGCGGTCAGCCCGCGCAGGGTCAGCCGATGCAGGGTCAGCCCGTGCAGCAGCCCTATGGCGCGCCGAACGGGGCGTATGACCCCTATGATCTGCAGCAGGCGGGCTATCAGCAGGGGGGCTATCAGCAGGGAGGCTATCAGCAAACCGGCTATCAGCAGGGGGGCTATCAGCAAACCGGCTATCAGCAGACCGGCTATCAGACCGGTTATCAGCAGGGGAATGCCCCCCAATACGCTCCGGCGGACGATCAGCAGTCCCAGGCGGCGTATCAGACCGGCTATCAGCAGCCCTATGCGGACGGGACGTATCAGCATCAGTTCGACCACAGCCAGTCCGTCATGCAGGAGCAGCCGCCCACGGGCTTCCCGCCCCAGCAGCTCAAGCCCCAGAAGCCCCATCTCCACCTGACCGCCTTCCATGTGGCCGTCATCGTGGCGGCATTGGGCTTCCTGGCGTGGTATCTGTATGCCACCCTTGTCCCCGAGGCCGCACGCTATGGACAGATCACCTCCGGGTCGCTGTCCGCCAGTCACAGCGGCGATTGCCTCATCGTCCGCAACGAAGCGCCCTACGATGCCGAGGGCGTCACCAGTGTCGTCTACGATGCCGAGGAGGGCAGCACCGTCATCCGCGGCGATTACATCTGCAAGGTGTATTCCTCCGGCTATTCCACCCGCGAGATGAACACCCTGCAAAGCTATCGCACGTCCATCCGCGATTATCAGAAGAAGCTCCTGGAGAGCGAAACGACCTACGATGCCAAGCGGAATCGCGTCATGGCGGACGTGCTGACCTATGCCAAGGCGGTGCGCGATCTGATCGGCGGTGCACGCGGCTCGCTGGAGAATCAGGAGGAGCTGCTGGCCCGTGCCGTGCAGGATCGGCAGACCTACCTCAAGTCCTTATACGCCTCCGATCAGCGCTTCTCCCGCCTCTTTGACGATGAGCTCAGCCAGACCCAGCGCATCGACAGCTGGACGAAGCAGTACACCGCCACCACCCAGGGCGTCGTCAGCTTCTATTCCGACGGCTATGAATACGGGCTGACCGGCGCGAACTACACCACCTTCGAGCCGCGTCAGGTGCGGTCGATGATGAACGGCAGCATGCCGGAAAAGTCCGCCGCGCAGAAGGGCAAAACCACCATCTACCGCATGGTGGAGGACGGTGAGTGGTATGTGCTCTTCCTCTCCGACAGCACCGACTGGAATCCCGTCAACGGACAGACCTATCAGCTCCAGCTGGAACGCTTCGAGAACACCGCCGTCTATGCCGAGGTGGTCAACTTCACCCGTTCCGGCGGCGAGCTGCTCGTCCGCCTGAAGATCTCCGGCAGCGTCAAGCCCGTGCTCTATATGCGCACCTGCGGCGCGATCCTGGGCGAGAGCATGTCCACCCTGTGCGTGCCTGAACGCGCCATCTATGTGCAGGATGACATGACCGGCGTGGTGGTGGTGGACGGCTCCACCGAGTCCTTCATCCCGGTCAACGTGCTCCACACTGACGGCGGAAACGCCTATTTCCAGGCGATCCAGCAGGGATTGCTCTTCGAGGGAATGACGGTTCTGCTCTTCTGACCCAACATGGAGGCCATTATGGACGAAGCATTGCTCCGCAGCCGCTATGAACACCTGCGCGCATCGGCGGACGCGGCCACGGAGGGACGGTACGCCCCGCCGAAGATCATCGCGGTGACAAAGACCCATCCGGTGGAGGACATCCTCCCCCTCGCGCAGCTCGGCCTGACCCAGATCGGCGAGAACCGCGCCCAGGAGATACAGGAAAAGTGGCCGGATTTGCAGGGAAAATTCCAATTCCACTGCATTGGCCGGTTGCAAACCAACAAAGTTAAGTATATAATAGATAAGGTATGCCTGATCCAATCCGTGGACAGGCTGCATCTCGCGCAGGAGATCGACCGCCAGGCGCAGCGCATCGGCCGTGTGATGCCGGTGCTGCTCCAGGTGTCCCCGGCCGGGGAGGAGCAGAAGGGCGGCATGCCCCCGGAGGAGGTCCGCCCGTTCCTGGAGGCGGTGCGCTCCATGCAGGGGCTGCATGTGGAGGGGCTGATGGCCGTCATGCCCCTGACCACGGATGAGGCATACCTCTCCGGACTCTTCGCACAGATGCGGACGCTCTTCGACCGCCTGCGCGAGGAAGCCCCCCAGGGCGTGGACATGCACGAGCTGAGCATGGGCATGTCCGGGGACTATCTGCTGGCCGCACGTCATGGCGCGACCATGCTCCGGCTGGGCAGCGCGCTGCTCGGGCCGCGCGGCGGACAAACGACCGGCCAGTGAACGGTCATTGACCTTTTTTGACAGATCAGGAGGATTGAAGATACATGGCGTTCTGGGATGACGCGAAAAAGAAAGTGATGCAGGCCATGAAGCCCCGTCAGCAGGAGGAGGGCGTTCCCTACTCCAACCGGGCGGACGGCGGCTTCAGCGGCTATCAGCCTCGGATGCCCCGCACGCAGAACGATGCCCCCACCGGGGCGCAGCGCACCGGCGGCATTCCGGTGGGCATGATGCCCGATGGCGTGGATCCATCCGGCATGCAGCATTTCCAGCCCGTCGGCGGACAGACCGGCAACATGCGCCCCGTGGCGCAGGGCGGTCAGCAGGCGGCGCAGGGAGGGTATCAGGGCGGTCAGCCCTATGGTCAGCCGATGCCCCGCCAGCCCCAGCGCAATGGCGCACCCGGGAGTCAGCCGTATGGTCAGCCGAATGCCTTCGGTCAGCAGGGGAATTACCAGCAGCAGGCCGCCCCTCAGCCGAATGCCTTCGGTCAGCAGGGAAATTATCAGCAGCAGGCCGCCCCTCAGCCGAATGCCTT
>CAZJOA010000054.1:7022-9170 GCA_964547515.1 uncultured Faecalibacterium sp. | reverse complement strand
TACGCCTTCGCCGGCGGGGACAGCTATGTCGTCGACGGCAACGCCTACAAGATGGTCTTCCGCGTGGCGCAGATCACCGGCGTGCCCAGCTGCTTCCGCGTGATCGAGTTCATGTACAACAACGAGGCCGTCATCGTCAATGCCGAGCAGGTCACGGATCTGGTGGAAGCCGATCGCTGCATGGATCTGATCTTCGGCGCGGCCTGCGCGATGAAGCAGCGGCTCATGCGCGTGTCCGGCAAGCAGATCTACCTCATCACGCCGCCCCAGGTGTATGTCGCGCCCTTTGAGGGACTTCGCCGCGCGGGCATGGCGGACATCGAGCGCCGCTGGCCGGGCGCGATGCAGCCCGGATCGCAGGTGCCGCCTGTGTATGACAACATCCGGCAGATGCCCCCGATGCAGGGCGGCTTCGGTCAGCCCGCACAGGGTGATTTCGCCGGCGGAGCGGGTCGCCGCGCCGCGCGCAATGCCGGTCATGCCAACGGCTATACCGACTTTGGCGGATTCAACGTGCGTTGATCCCGCTTTGCGGAGGAGGAGAAACCGATGAGTATCCTGCTTGGCCTGATTAAGGGCTTGCTGGACGTGTATAAGCTGCTGATCGTCGCCTATTGCATCCTGAGCGTGATCGGCATCCCGGCGAACCGGTGGACGGAGCTGCTGCGCAGTGTGATCGAGCCGTTTTTGGCGCCCATCCGCAGGTTTCTGGCGCAGAAGCTCCCTGCAAGCTGGCGCATGCTGGATTGGTCGCCTGTGGTGCTCTTCCTCGCCGTGACCATCCTGAAGTGGCTGCTGTGATGCAGAAGGGACAGGAGCAGCTGGCGCTTCGGCTGCGTCAGCAGGCGGAAAGGGCGGAAAGGCTGGACATCCCCGTGCCCGGGCGATTCGTCACCGGCGAGGAACGTGCACTTTCTGTGCATGCCGCGCGGGAAGCCCATGTGGCCGCCTCCTTTGACGGCGGCTGGCCCGAGGCCGAAAGGGTGCAGGTCTGCTTCCATCCTTCGTGGGCGGACGCAGAGTTCACCGCCGTGTGGCTGGAGATCACCTGGGCGGCGAAATTCGCCCATGTGGAGCACCGCGAGCTGCTGGGCAGCCTGATGGCGCTGGGCATGGATCGCGCCTTCTTCGGCGACCTGCTGATGCAGGGCGAGCATGCATACCTGCTGGCCTTGCCGGAGGTCGCGTCACGCCTGCCCCTGGAATGGGACAGGGCGGGCAGCACCCCCATCCGGGTGACGCCGCTGGACGCAGCGCCGGACATCGAAGTCCCCCGGGGCGAAATGCTGCGGGACACCGTGGCCTCCCTGCGGCTGGACAGCCTTCTCGCGGCGGGGATGAAGACCTCGCGCGGGCGTGCGGCGGAGATCATCCGCATGGGCGCGGTGGCGGTGGAGCATACGCCGGAGGAACGGGTCGATCGTCTCATCGAGGCCGGACAGCTGCTGTCCGTGCGCGGGTTCGGGAGAGTCCGCCTGGTGGAGGTCGGCGACAGGACACGCAAGGATCGTCTGCCCGTCCGGCTGGAAATATTTCGAAAACAATGAGCATAGATCGACATGGCATCGACCGATGAAAGGGGTACAGGACAATGCAGAACCAGAGGATCAGCATCGAAACGATCGAAACGAAGGAATTCCATGTGGCGGCGCGCGGCTACAATCAGCATGAGGTGGACGAATTTCTGGACAGCATCTGCGACGAGCTGGAGCGCATGGAGAACGAGCTGGACGCGCTGAAGGCCGAGAACGACCGGCTGAAGCATCAGGCGATGCCTCAGGATCGCCGCAATGAGCAGCCCGCCCCCGCACCGGCCGCCCCTGCGACCACGCCCGAGGGCACGTTCCGCGAGATCCTGGAGATGGCGCTGCGTGTCAAGGACGAGACCATCGCCGATGCACAGGCGAAGGCCGCCAAGATCGTCGAGGATGCGGAGCTGCAGGTCAAGGCGCGCATGGGCAATCTGTCCGCCGAGAAGGACGGACTGGAGGCGCAGGTCGCGTCCATGAAGGCCGCGGCGCAGACCTACAAGGCGCAGTTCGCGGACATGCTGGCGCTGGCGCAGGACGCGCTGGACGCGGCGAAAGAGCTGTAAGCACATCGGGCGGGACGGCGCGGCTGTTCCGCCTTTTGCATGGGTGGACGCGG
>CAZJOA010000054.1:5212-6922 GCA_964547515.1 uncultured Faecalibacterium sp. | reverse complement strand
ACGACCCATCAGCGGCGAATCGGGCAGGGTTGCTCCGCCGTTCCGCGCACACGAAAGGCGCACCCTGGCTCTTGTGGCCGGGATGCGCCTCGCATTTCGCTCACTTGTAGGGAATGGATTCACCCGTCAGACTCAGCCAGAACTTCCGCAGCGCCTGCTGGTTCTTCACGCCGTAGTCCGGGTCGTTCTTCTCTGCCTCGGACATGTCGCGCAGGAAGTGCACGCAGTTCTGCCCCTCAAAGTCGTTGTTCGGGATGGGGTTGATGCCGTGCGCCACATTGTGCGTGGTCGCCACCGTCCAGATGCCGCTGGGCAGGCGCACGAACACGGGCTTGGGGTCCCAGGGCGTCATGCCGGTGAAGGCCGCGTTCATGGCGGCGGTGTCCTCCTTGGTGGACGGCTCAACATCGCAGTGCCGCCCGAAGGAGAACGCCGTCAGCGACCAGCTGATGTCCGTCGCCGGGTCGTAGCAGATCAGCGCCTGTCCGTAGGAGAGGGTGCTTTTGATGTCGTCATTCCAGTGCAGGAGCTTGACCTGGGAGAGGCTCGGCTTGGCCACATAGCCCGCAGAGCCGTAGGTCGCGCCGACCGTGCCGGGGACGTAGCTGACGCAGCTGCCGGAATAGAGCTTCGCCTGCGTGTTCTTGCCGGCCACGCCGTCCACCGACAGGCCGTTGTTCACCTGGAAGGAGCGCACGGCCTTCACGGTCGCGTCGTCATACACACCGGTGACGCTGACCGGGTAGTTATACCCGGCGAGGGTCTGCTGGAGGCGGGTGACGGCTGCACCGGTCGCGCCGGCGCGCAGGGTGGTGTAGGTGACGGTCGTGCCGTCCTTCACGCCCTCGGCGGTGATGGCATCGTCGGAGTAGAGCGCCGCATAGGTGGCCAGGTTGCCTTCGCCGGTGACGGTCAGGTTGTTCATCTGCTGGAAGGCCTTCATGGCGGACACGGTCGATTCGCCGTACTGGCCGTCCACCGTGCCGGTGTAGTACTTCAGCTGCTTCAGACGCGTCTGGACGGACTTCACGTCGTCGCCCGTCGCACCGTAGGTCAGCGTGCGGGTCGGGATGGCGAGGTCGCCGTCGGTGATGCCCGCGTCCGGCGCGGAAACGGCGCTGTCCGAATAGAGCTTCCGGTAGGTCGCCGACCCGGCCACGCCGTCAGCCGTCAGCCCATTGGCCTTCTGGAAGGCCTTCACCGCCGTGACCGTCTCGCTGCCGAAAATGCCGTCCGCCTTTGATTTCAGGTAGCCCAGGTCGATCAGCCGCTGCTGGAGGAGCTTGACATCCTCGCCGGTGTCGCCGGAGCGCAGCGTGCGGGAGGGCGTTGCCGTCGGGGTGGACGCGGCGGGCAGGGTGGGGGTCGGTGTGGGCGTGGGGGACGGAGAGGGCGAGGGGGTGGCACTGCCGGACGCGATGGCATCGGCGGAGAAGAGCCGCGAATGGGTGGCGGCATCGCACACGCCGGTGGATGTCAGCCCGTTGCGCGTCTGGAAGGCCTTCACGGCGGACACAGTGCCCGAACCGTACTGCCCGTCCACTGCCTTGGTGTAGTAGCCCAGCGCCTTCAAACGCTGCTGCACCAGGGTGACGGCTTCGCCCTTCGCGCCGAGGGAAAGGGCGGTGTCGGGCGTGGGGGTGGCGGTATTCGCGGCGATGGCATCGGCGGAGAAGAGCCGCGAATGGGTGGCGGCATCGCACACGCCGG
>CAZJOA010000054.1:0-5112 GCA_964547515.1 uncultured Faecalibacterium sp. | reverse complement strand
GCTTCGCCCTTCGCGCCGAGGGAAAGGGCGGTGTCGGGCGTGGGGGTGGCGGTATCTGCCGCAATGGCGTTGGTGGAGAAGAGCGCCTTGATGGAGGCCACGCCCAGCACACCGTCCACGCTCAGGCCGTTCCGGCGCTGGAACGCCCGGACTGCGGTCTGCGTGCCCGTGCCAAACCGGCCGTCCCGCGTGCCGGTGTAATAACCCAGGGTGTACAGGCGCTGCTGGGTGTAGCGCACATCCTCGCCGGACATGCCCAGGCGCAGCGTGCGGGTGGGCACGTCATAGGCGGGGTCGGTGTCGGGCGCGGTCGTCGGGGCGGCGCTGCCGATGAGGTTGCCGTCCTTGTCGAAATAGGTCTCCAGCTTTTGCAGGGTCTTCTTGCCGGCCTTGCCATCAGCCGTCAGCCCGTTGGCCGTCTGGAACGCCTTCACCGCCGTGAACGTGCCCGACCCGAAGTCGCCGTCCACCGTGACGGCATAGCCCAGGGCGGTCAGCGCACGCTGCAGCGTCCGCACCCGCGTGCCGCGCGATCCGAATTGCAGCGTGGTGTACACGCCGGAGAACAGCCCCGTGGCGGACGCGCCGGGCGTGGGGCTGGGCGTGGCGGACGTGCCGGAAATGCTGATGCCGGACAGGCTCTCCAGCCGCGCGATGGTGACCGGCCCGGCGATGCCGTCCGCCGACAGCTGATACGCCGCCTGGAATGCCGATACGGATGCGCGCGTCCCCTTGCCGTACACACCGTCGATCTCGCCGGTGTAGTAGCCTACCTTCATCAGGGCGGTCTGCAAGCTCGCGACATAGGGGCTCTTCTGCGGATAGCGCAGCGTCAGCGCCAGGCCGCTGCTGCTGAGCGTGAGCATCAGCGTCAGCGTCAGCGTGAGCAGGCGCAGGATGTGCTTCTTGGTCATTGTCTCCTCCTGATTTTACCATCATGGACGGCGGTGTGATGCATGCTTGGTCAGGGAACAGTATAGCATGGTTCGTCGGGATTGTAAATGGATATTACGGAATTGTTACATTTGACATGCGTCCGCCAACGAAAAAACCGCGCCGGGCTGTCCGACGCGGTTGGTTTTTGAGGATCAGTCGGCGATGTCCGCCGCGCCGGGGGAGGGGATGATGGGCGCAGCGCCCTTGGCGGGCACGGCAGAGGCGCTGTTCAGGCGGGCGAGGGTGCGCGGGCCGACCTTGCCGTCCACGGACAGGGCATTGCGCGCCTGGAAGGAACGGACGGCGGCCTGGGTGTTCGTGCCGAACTTGCCGTCGAGCTTGCCGGTGTAGTAGCCCAGCGCCTTGAGGCGGGTCTGGACGGCCTTCACGTCCGTGCCGGACATGCCCTTGACCAGGGTGCGGCCCTCTTCGACCTTCTCCTCGGGGGCGGGAAGCAGCTCATCGGCGTCATAGGCGTAGCTGGAGAACAGCACGGCGATGGTCTTCGCGCCGATCACGCCGTCGGCGGTCAGGCCGTTGCGGGTCTGGAAGGCCTTCACCGCACGGAGCATGCCCGCGCCGAAGGTCTCGTCCACCTTCTTGTTATAGTACTTCAGGTCGTAGAGGCGCTGCATGGCGTACTTCACGTCCAGGCCCTTGTCGCCGTAGCGCAGGGTGCGCTCGGGGATGCCGTAGGTGGGGGCATTGGGATCGGCTTCGGGCGCGGCGGGCTTGTTGCCGGCGATGGGGCCGCTGGTGCAGTTGCCGTCATTGTCGAAGTAGTTTTCGAGCTTGGCGAGGGTCTTCTGACCGGCCATGCCGTCAGCGGTCAGGCCGACGACGGTCTGGAATGCCTTCACGGCGGCATAGGTGTCCTTGCCGAAATCGCCGTCCACGCTGACATTGAAGCCCAGTGCCAGCAGGCTGCGCTGGAGGACGCGGACGCGCGGACCGGCCGTGCCGAACTTCAGCGTGCGGTAATCGCCCACGAAGAGGCCGGAGGGCTTGGTGGTCTCACCGGGGAGGACGGGGATGGTGGGGTCTTCCTCCTCCTTCTTTTCGAAGGAAACACCGGTCATGGTGGTCAGGAGGGTCTGGGTCTTCGTGCCGGCCAGGCCGTCCACGGTCAGGGAATTCGCCTTCTGGAACGCCTTCACCGCGGCGAGCGTGCCCGTGCCGAACTTGCCGTCGATGTCACCCTTATAGTAGCCCAGCTTGGTCAGCGCGGTCTGGAGCGCGACGACCTCGTCACCCCTGTCGCGGAAGCGGATGGTCTCCGCCAGGGCACCGCCGACAAGCAGCATCAGGGTCAGGCTCAGGGCAAGAACACGCAGGATGAGCTTCTTCATAATGTTTCCTCCAATGTACACAGCGGAAATCTGCATACCTTTCCTTATTCAGAATCATATCACAATTTGCAGACCTTGTAAAGAGAAAAGTGCGCTTTGTTACAAATCCGCCAGGCGGACGACCTGTCCGGGGGCTTCGGCGATGTGCCTTGCGCCGCATGCGAGCAGTTCCTCCCGCGTGCGGAAGCCCCACAGCGCACCCACCGGGAGCATCCCGGCGCGGACGGCACAGCGCATGTCCGTGCCCGTGTCGCCCAGGTAGAGGATGTCCGCCGGGGGGACATCCAGCGCACGCGCCACCAGCAAAGCACCGGCGGGATCGGGCTTCACCGGCACGCCCTCGACCTGACCACGCACCGCCGTCCAGCGGATGTCCGGGAAAAAGTGGCGGACGACCTTCCGTGTGTCCGCATCGGGCTTGTTGGAAAGGACGGCCAGCTTCACCCCGGCACCTTGCAGGGCATGGAGCATTTCCGGAATGCCGTCGTAGGGCTTTGACATCACCAGATTGTGACGCTCGTAATACGCCTGATATTCCGCCTGGACAGGCAGCGCCAGCTCCTGCCGGTCACGCACGGCACGCTGCGCCAGCACCCGCGCACCATCGCCCACCAGCGTGCGGTAGGCATCCACCGGCCAATCGGGCAGGCCGTGCAGGCGCAGGGCACGGTTCATCGCGTCGGCAATGTCCCGGAGGGTGTCGGTCAGCGTGCCGTCCAGGTCGAACAGAACCGCTTTCATCAGGGGATGATCTCCTCCTCCCGGCTGGGAATAACCGTCCGCCTCCTCCGCCATACTATCGGCAAAGAGAAAGGAGCGATCATCCCATGAATGAGCATGAACAGGGTCGTTTTGACGGGCAGTATCGCCGCCCGAAGCCGCATTTCTCCGACGAAAAGGCGGATGTCCGCCCGACCATCGACCGTCGTCAGCTGCTGACGGGGGGCGCGATGCTGCTGGGTCTGGCGCTGCTGCTGATCGTGGCGCTCGTCCCCAAGGGGACGGTGGACGATGCGGACTTGCCCCCGGCCGCGCAGGTGCGGGCAGATGTCCGGCAGACCACGTCGGACACATGCCAGATCATCCAGCACATGCGGTATGCCCCCTGCGGACACGAGCTGACGCGCCGGCAGGTGATCCCGGCGGAATTGGCGGGCAAGGGACTGGATGACCTCGCGGCGGCCTATGATGCCTGGCAGATCGTGTCCTTCGCCCCGGCGGAGGTCGCCATGGAGCAGACCCTCCCGCTCTTCTGCCCCGAGCATGTGGTGCTCCTGCCCGATGCGGGCGGACGGCTGTGCATCTTCCGGAACAAGTACGGCGATGCCCTGGCACTGGTGAAGGAGTTGGATCAGCCCGTGTCGGAGCTGCCCGATGCGGTGCAGCAGGAGGTGCATGCAGGCATGGGCTTCGATACCGTCGAGGCGCTGGAGAAATGGCTGGAGGGCGCGGATTCCTGAGGCGGCAGTGCGTCCGCCTTTTTGTGTGGGGAAAATGGCGTTTCCCTTCATAGAATAGACGAATCAGAAGGGCGGAATGTTCCCGGTTTTTGAAAAAAGTGTGAAAAAAGAATGCGTCAGCACCGCCGCGCAGAAAAAATCCGCAAAAATGTGCCGCTGTCATGGAAAAACACTTGACAGCCGTCCGCCGGTGGTGTATAATGCATCAGGTGTCAATGGGAAACCCTTGACAGGAGGTGATGCCCGTGCAGGAGGAACACAGCGCAAACGAGGTCGAGCGAAAGATCGAGCTGGCGTGGCTGACGGCCTTCTACGGCGGGCTGCTCACCGAAAAGCAGCGTCAGGTGCTGACGCTCCACTGCGAGGAAGACCTCTCCCTGGCCGAGATCGCCCAGGAGGTCGGTGTCAGCCGTCAGGGCGTGCATGACATGCTCAGCCGCGCGTCGCAGCGCCTCTTCGAAATGGAGGAGAAGCTGGGGATGGCCGCACGCTTCCGCAGGATGGAGGACGGGCTTGAACAATGCCGGGCGCTCCTGCGGGAGAAGCGCTACGATGAGGCCGGGAGCGTGGTGGACGCGCTGATCCGGTTCGATCAGGAGGAAAGCAATGGCCTTTGAGGGCTTGACAGAGAAGCTGCAAAGCGCACTGCGCAAAATGAGCAGCAAGGGCAAGCTGACCGAGCAGAACGTCAAGGAGGGCATGCGCGAGGTGCGCATGGCACTGCTGGAGGCGGACGTCAACTATGCCGTGGCAAAGGATTTCATCAAGAAGGTCACCGAGCGCTGCGTCGGGCAGGAGATCACCGGCACGCTGACCGCCTCCCAGCAGGTCATTTCCATCGTCCGCGATGAGATGACCCAGCTCATGGGCGGCACGAATGCCAAGCTGACCTGGTCGTCCAGCCCGCTGACGGTCTACATGCTCTGCGGTTTGCAGGGCGCGGGCAAGACCACCATGGCCGCTAAGCTGGCCGGGTGGCTCGTCAAGCAGGGCAAGAAGCCCATGCTCGCCGCCTGCGACATTTACCGCCCCGCCGCCATCAAGCAGCTGCAGGTGGTCGGCGAGCAGGTCAAGGTGCCGGTGTATGAGCATGGCACGCAGGACCCCATCAAGACCGCCCGGGAAGCCGTCGAGCGTGCCCGCTATCTGGGCCGCGACGTGCTCATCATCGATACCGCAGGCCGCTTGCAGATCGATGAGGCGCTGATGGACGAGCTGGTGCGCATCAAGGAGGCCATCCATCCGCAGGAGATCCTGCTGGTGGTGGATGCCATGATCGGCCAGGAATCCGTCAACGTCGCCAAGGCCTTCAACGAGAAGCTCGAGATCGACGGCGTGATCCTCACCAAGCTGGACGGCGACACCCG
>CAZJOA010000053.1:11857-17100 GCA_964547515.1 uncultured Faecalibacterium sp. | reverse complement strand
CGCCGCACCGTCCCCTTTGAGGTTTCGATGCAGCCGCCTCACCCATCCGCCCCCCGACATCTCGAAAAAACCATTGTCACGTGTTTGTGGCGTATTACAAAAGTCAGCCACCTGACAAAATCAGGCGGCTGATACATCAGTGGAACATGTTCTTCCGATTCATATAGAGCGTCGTCACCACCACCGCGATGACCGAGATCCCCACCAGCGCCCAGAACCCCCAGTTCGTCCCCTCAAACGGTACGGGGACGTTCATCCCCCACAGCGAGGCGATGATGGTCGGGATGGACAAGAGCACCGTCAGGGATGTCAGCATCTTCATGGTGATGTTCAGGTTGTTGCTGATGACCGATGCGAAGGCCTCCGTGGTGTTGGACATGATGTCCCGGTAGATCGAGCACATCTCGATGGCCTGCTTGTTCTCGATGATGACATCCTCCAGCAGGTCGGTGTCCTCCGGATAGCGCTTGAGCACGTCCTGGCGCATCAGGCGCTCCAGCACCAGCGCATTGCCCTTGAGCGAGGTGTTGAAGTACACCAGGGACTTCTCCAGCTTCATCATTTGCAGCAGCTCCTGATTGCGGCTGGCCTTCTCCAGCTTTTCCTGCACAAGCAGGCTGGATTTGTCGATCTGCTTCAGGTAGGACAGGAAGCGCCCGGCATTGCGCAGAAGCAGCTGGAGGATGAAGCGTGCCCGCTTATACGTCCAGAAATTGCGGATGCGTTCCTCGGTGAAATCGCTGATGATCGGCGTATCCCGCGTGCAGACGGTGATGATGACCTCGTCGCACAGGATGATCCCCAGCGGGATGGTCGAATACACATAGCCGCTGCCCTCGGTGTCCACATAGGGGATGTCCACGAGGATGAGCGTCTGCTGCTTATCGGGGTCGTAATCGATGCGGGCGGATTCCTCCTCATCCAGTGCGGCGGGCAGGAAGGTCGGATCAAGGTGGAAGCGCGTCGTCAGTCCCTCGATCTCCTCCCGCGTCGGGTTCAGCAGGTGAATCCATGAGCCCTTTTCCAGGGTGGTGCATTCCGTCAGATGATCCTCAACAGTCTTGAATATCCTTTTCATGGCTAACAGCGTCCTTTCTATTGGGACGGCAGCACATCTCCGCACATGAAAGCCGGGGCGACGGCCGTCAGATCATGGCAACTAAAAGGGTCAGCATCCATTCAGCCGGTCGCTCCTTTCTTCTTGTGCCGCAGGGGGACTGCGGGGGATTCATTCATCTTAATCCTGATCGGGGGACTTGTCAACCGTTGCCGGAAAAAAAGCTGCATCAGGGGCTTCCAGCGCCTCGGACGGGTCGTCCCCCTCGCGATAGGGCACGACCGCCGCCGTCACCACCTCGGAGGCCGGATCGGCGTGGGCATGCTGATCGTCGAAGAAAATATGCGCCCCGAAGGATGCCAGGATGTCCCGTTTGGACACGCCGCCCAGGAAGAAGGCCTCGTCCACGCGCACGCCCCATTGACGCAGGGTCTTGATGGCGCGCTCATGGGCGGGGATGCTGCGGGACGTGACCAGCGCTGTCCGGATGGGCGCTTGCTCCTGCGTCTGGTAGATATTCTGCAAATTCGAGAGCGTCATGAGGAAATTCGCAAACGGCCCTTTCTGCAGCGGCCGATCCACATGGGTCTGCTCATAGGCGTTGAAGGCCTCGATACCGCGCTGCTTATACACCCTTTCGGATTCGGCGGAGAAGAGCACCGCGTCCCCGTCAAAGGCGATGCGGATCTGCCCGATGGCCTCGTTGGAGTTGGCATGCTGCTTGCCGGTGAGGATCATGCCCGCGGCCACGCCATGATCGACGGCCTGCTTCACATCCGGCGCATAGGCGGAGAGGAAGAGGTCGGTCTTGAACGCCTTCAGATAGGGGGCGACATCCGCACCGCTGAGCAGTGCCGCACGGGTGATGTCCAGGCCGTAATGCTCGATGGAGTGGAAGATGCGCAGGCTCGTTTCCGGGCTGTTGCGGCTCATGATGATGACCTCCACCGTCCGGCACTGGGGATTGAGGTCATTGAGCGCCAGGAAGGCCTTGACCAGGTTGAACGCCGGCCCGGGCAGGAGGATGTCCCGCTCGTGCTCCCGCTGATAGTCCGCATAGGCCTTCAGGCCATGCTCCTCGAAGACGGCGTTCTCCGCCTCCAGATTGAACAGCGCCCGGGATGAGATCCCGATCACCAGCGGCTCCGTGAGATCAAATGCCATAAGCCCTCCTCCTTCCATACGCCTTGCCGGATCATTATCGCACAAGGGCGGACTTTTTGCAAGTCATCCGGCGGAATTCCTTCCTTCGGCCGCGTCCTCCCGGGAGAAGATGCGGCTGCCGCAGCGCACGCCCCAGGCTCGTCCGTCCCGGATGAAGAACTCCAGCCGTGTCCGCACGCGGCTTTCGTCCGCCGGATCGACCCCCAGGAAGCGCAGTCCGCCGCAGTAGATCAGGCGCATGTCACGCTTCTTATGGGCAAAGAGCTGCCCATCCTGCAGCCGCACAATCAGCACATCCGGATTGCCCTCGTGACCCACGAAGCGCCCCGGGAGCATCGCCGGATCGGAAAATGCCCGTCCCGCCGGAATGAACCAGCGATGGCTGGTGTCCAGCGGCAGACCCATCACGGCGTTGTACATCGCCCACATGATGTCGTCCATGTCCTCATCGCCGCAGTTGCACAGCACGGCGAAGCCATAGCCCTCGCCCAGGAGCAGTCCGCCCTTGGAGGACACGCCGTGCAGTCCGCCGGAATGCTCGCACACGGTATGTCCGCATTTGACGCGCTTGTACAGCCCCAGGCCGTAGCAGGCGATCTCCTGCGCGGGGATGGACGCGCCGATCATCATCTCCACCGCCGCACGGGGCTGGATCTGCCTTCCCCCATGCATGCCGAAATTCGACAGGCAGCGGTAATACGCCGCCATGTCCCGCGCGGTGGACTTCACCATGGCACAGCCGCGGAAGGGCGGCAGGATGCTCCAGTGATCGTCGCAGACCAGTTCGCCATCCTCCCGTTCGAACAGGGAGGTGATGTTCCCGCCGGAGAGCACCCGGGCGGACACGCAATCGTCATCCATGATGGTGCGCGTCATGCCCAGGGGGCGGAAGATGCGCTCCATGCAGAACTGCTCCAGCGGCATGCCCGCCGCCTTGTCCGCCACATAGGACAGGATGGCATAGCCCTCGTTGGAATAGGACATGTTCTCCCCCGGCGCACCCACGGTCGGGTAGGGGCAATGGGCGATGTAGTCGATGATCTGGTCGATGGTCGCCATGGGGTTGGGGGCGCTCCGGCGCATGGACTCGATCCATTCGCCGCTTCGGCTGACGCTGTTGACCGCGATCGACCACTCCAGCGGTTCCATGGGCGGAATCCCGCTAGTGTGCATGGCGAGCGTCCGGAGCGTCACGGTGTCCTTCGCCGCGCCCGGCACGGAGAACGCCGGAAAATAGCGGTACACCGGGTCATTCCAGGAGAGTCTGCCCTCTGCGGCCAGGATGGACAGCGCCAGACAGGTGATGGACTTGGACATGGACGCAATGCCGAACATGGTGTCCATATCCGTCGGGATTTTCCCGTCCGCGTCGCGATAGCCGTAGGCCTTCTCGAAGACCGTGCCTTCCGGTCCGAGGGCACACACCGTCACCCCCGGCAGCCGATCCCGCGCGATCAGGTGCTGAATGCGTGCATCCAGTGCTTGTGTATCCATTTGCATCATCGTTTCTCCTCATTCGCTGACCGCGCCCTCCAGCACGGTCAGGGTGCATTTGTCCGCATCCATGGCGCATTCCGCGCCCAGGGGGAGGGTCAGCTTCGGGGTGCAGTGTCCGCAGCGGAGTCCGGCAAAGATGGGCTTCCCGCAGGGGACGACCACATCGCGGATGACCTCCTCCAGCGAGAGCCCGAATGCCGGGTATTCCACCGGACAATTCGCAAAATCGCCGAACACGATGCCCGCGCAGTCCGCGAACTTCCCGGCCAGACGCAGCTGGGTCAGCATTCGGTCGACACAGTAGGTCTTCTCCCCCACCTCTTCGATGAAAAGGAGCTTGCCCCTTGTGTCGATCTCCCACGGCGTACCCAGGGACGCCGCCAGCAGCGTCAGGTTGCCCCCCGTGAGGATGCCCTGCGCCCGGCCGGACTGCACCGTCTGACGCGGATCGTCCGGCGGATTGGGCAGCTCCCCCACCGGCTGGATGCTCGTCAGCACGCGCAGCATGTGCGCATGGGTGAAGGTGTCCACCGCGCCGTCCGACCAGTCCGCCGCCGCCATCGGCCCATGGAAGGTCAGCAGATTACAGCGCTGATTCAAGGCGATGTGCAGTGCGGTGACATCCGAAAAGCCCATGAAGATCTTCGGGTGCGCGGCGATCATGCCGTAATCCAGCCGATCCAGTATGCGCATGCAGCCATAGCCGCCGCGCAGGCACACCACCGCGTCCACCGCAGCATCGGCGAACATGGCGTTCACGTCCCGGGCGCGTTCTTCGTCCGTCCCGGCGAGATAGCCGTTATGCCCCCGTGCGCTGTCCCCCAGCTTCACGCGATAGCCCATGCCCTCCGCCGCCTGCACCGCACGGTCGATGGCGTTTGCATCCCGCACGACCCCCGCCGGAGCGATCAGCCCCAGGGTATCGCCCGGCATCAGCCTCTTTCCGCGATTCATCCTCATCCCCCCATCAAAGCACCCAATGGAAGAACTTCAGGCAGTCCATCCAGTCATCCGCATCGTAGGAAACGGTCTTTTCGTCCACCTGCTTCGCCCCCGGATAGAAGCCGCCGTCATAGGCGCGGTAATGCTCGCGGAAGTTGATCTCCACATGGAAATGCTCCGGCAGGGGGAACATGCAGTCCGCCGCGTCCTTCTGCACGGCACGCGCGACGGTCTCCCGGATACGGCGGACGGCCACATCCGGGTGGATGGACATCGACCCATTGCCCACGCCCTCGCTGACGGCCACCGTTTCAATGTTCGGATTGACCGTGCGGATCCACTCGCACAGCCCGCGATCCCCGCTGACGCAGTACACCGGCACACCCACATAGGCCGCGGTGAGGCTGTTGATCATCAGCTCCGAGGCGGTCTGCCCGTTGATGGTGACGCGGTTGTTTTGCCGGTTCATGGTGTGGGAGAGCGGATTGGTGTTCGTGCCGGCGGCATTGTGATAGCCGGTGAACACCACGCCGGAAAAGGAGTCATCCAGGCCGAACATCATCGAAAAGGGATGACGGCTCCA
>CAZJOA010000053.1:0-11757 GCA_964547515.1 uncultured Faecalibacterium sp. | reverse complement strand
CGCCGGAAAAGGAGTCATCCAGGCCGAACATCATCGAAAAGGGATGACGGCTCCAGGCGCGGAGGATGCGCGTGGCCTCCGGCAGCATGGAGGGGTCGATGTTGCGCCCCGAATCATGGGCATCCTTGACCAGAATGTCCTCATAGCCCGCCGCCAGTGCGCCCTCACAGGCCGCAGCCACCTCGCGGGTCATCTGCCTGGCGAAGTACGCATAGCCGGGCTTGCCGATCTCGGTCTCGTCCCAGTGGGTGATGCCCGTCGTGCCCTCCAGATCGGCGGATATGAACAGCTTCTTCATCGGTTTGACCTCCTTGATCGATCAGTCCTGCCCGTCCAGCACCAATGCGGCATGCATCATCACGCCGATGGCCAGACAGCCTTCGTCCAGATGAAAATTCCTGCTATGCAGGGGCGGCGCGGGCAATTCGTCCGCCCGGGAACACCCGATGTGGTAGAACGCGCCGGGCGCACAGTCGCCGAAAAAGGAGAAATCCTCCCCGCCCATGCTGGGGGCTTCCTTGTCCAGCACGTTCTCCGCGCCCAGGAGCGCCCTCGCGACCCGTCGGACACGCGCGGCCTCGGCGCTGTCATTGACCAGCGCCGCATACCCCGGGATGATCTCCGTTTCCGCCGTGCACCCCATGGCGGACGCAACACCCCCGGCAATGTCCGCAATGCGCTGCTTCATCGCCGTCCGCAGTGCCGCATTCGCCGTGCGCAGCGTCCCCCGCATATGCACCGCATCGCAGATGATGTTCTGCGCCGTGCCGCCCTCGATCATGCCGATGGTCAGCACCGCGCTCTGCAGGGGGGACACATTGCGCGCCACGATGCTTTGCAGCGCCGTGATGACCTGTGCCGCACAGACGATGGCATCCGTGCCCTGCTCGGGGTACGCGCCATGACCCGATCTGCCGCGGATGGTCAGGCGGACGGTGTCGGTGGACGCATTGAGCGTCCCGGAACGGGTCTCGACCTTCCCCACGGGCAGGTAGGGCATCACATGCAGCCCGTACACCCGATCCACATGGGGGTTCTCCATCACCCCGGCGGCGACCATGGGTTCAGCGCCCCCGACGGTCTCCTCCGCCGGCTGGAAGAGCAGCTTGACCCGCCCGTGAAGCCGATCCCGCAGACCATACAGCAGCCGACCCGCGCCCAGCGCGATGGCGGTATGCGCGTCATGCCCGCAGGCATGCATCATACCGGGGTGCTCCGAGCGGAAGGGACAGCCCTCCGGCTCTTCGATGGGCAGCGCGTCCATATCCGCGCGGATGGCCACGGTCTCGCCGGGGTACGCCCCCTCGATCAGCCCGACCACCCAGGTGCGCTCCGTCGTATAGGGGATGCCGATCTCGTCCAGCGCGTCCATGATGACCTGCTGGGTCTTGAATTCCCGGAAGCCGTCCTCCGGGATGCGATGCAGCCTGCGCCGCATGCCGATGACCCAGGACTCCTGCTGATGCGCCAGCGCCGCGATGTCCGTCATGTTCATGCTGATGCCTCCTTATGAGATGGCGTCGGTGATGCCGACCACACGCCCTGCTTCCCGATAGACACGCGGGACGCGCTTCCCCGTGCGCGCCAGGGACTCATTGCGGTTCAGTCCGCCCCAGGATGCGTATTCGTCGACGCCGATGCTCCCGCCCAGCAGGATGACCTCGTCCCCCTCCGTGGCCTCGGGGATGTCGGTGACATCCGCCATCATCTGATCCATGCAGACCAGACCGGCCACTGGTGCACGCCGACCGCGAATTTCGACCTCGCCGATGCTGTTCAGGCGCGGATAGCCGTCGATGTACCCCGCCGAAAGCGTGGCGATGCGGCTGTCGCGCTTTAAGGGGTGGGTCTCGTCATAGCCGAGACATTCCCCGGCATGCACCGGATGGATCTGCGCGATGCGTGCCTTGACCGTCAGCGCGAGGACGCTTTCCTCCGGGTGCGCATAGCCGCGCGGGTACACCCCATAGAGCCACGCGCCCGTGCGGACGGCATCCAGCTGCGCGTCCGGATAGCGCACCAGGCCGATGCTGTCCAGCGCATGCGCCATGGGCACATCGATGCCGCGCTGACGCAGCGTATCCAGGCAGCCTGTCAGCAGGGAAAGCTGCTGCTCATCCGATGCACGGTCACGCAGGGCCAGATGGGTGAACACGCCCTCCAGAGTCACTTCGCCGCTGCGGAGCATGTCGGCAATGGCATCGGCTGCGTCCGCCGGGGACAGGCCAAGGCGATTCAGCCCGGTCTCCAGCTTGACATGGATGCGTGCCTTCCTGCCGGCCGCCCGTGCCGCACGGATGACCGTCTGCGCATACCGCGCGGAAAACACCGTCAGCAGCATGTCCTCGCGGATGGCGCGGATGAGCTGCCCTTCGCCGCACAGGCCGAGGATGAGCACCTCCGAATCCGGGACGGCACGGCGCAATTCCGCCGCCTCATTATACGACGCGACGGCGAACATGCGCTGCCCCGCCCCGTGCAGGGTCTTTGCCACCATGGGCGCACCCAGGCCATAGGCATCCGCCTTCAGGACACAGATCAAACGCACGCCGGGCTTCAGATGCCCCAGCGCATTGCGGTAATTCTGCTTCAGGCGGGTCAGATCGACCTCCGCCCAGCAGCGGGATACAGCCTCGTCATACGGGATCACGACGATCTCCTCCTACAAAAAGGGCCGCGTCGGCAGTATCCGTCGCGACCCCTGCGAAAGCTCACGCATTCAGGAGCTTGCGGTACTGATCGAGTTCCTTGTTGTTGCCCCGCACCCAATGCTCCGGCTCGATCTCGACCCACTGGGGCTCGTCGGCGGCATAATCATGCACGGACGGGTCGTACACCAGGAGCTTCTTGTTCTTCTCCCGCGCCGGATCGGGCAGGGGGATGGCGGACAGGAGCGCCCGCGTGTAGGGGTGGAGCGGATGGGCGAAGAGCTTCTCCGTGTCCGCCAATTCCACCAGAACACCCTTGTGGATGACGGCGATGCGGTCGCAGATGAAGCGCATGACGGACAGGTCGTGGGAGATGAACAGGTAGGTCAGCCCGCGCTCGCGCTGCAAATCGCTCAGGAGATTGAGCACCTGCGCCCGGATGGACACATCCAGCGCGGAGATCGGCTCATCGGCGATGATGAATTCCGGCTGCATGATGAGGGCACGCGCCACACCGATGCGCTGGCGCTGTCCGCCGGAGAATTCATGGGGGAAGCGCGTGGCGAATTCCGGCAGGAGACCGACCTCCATCAGCGCCTTCTCCACGCGGGTCTTGCGTTCCGCCTCGCTGATGCGTTCGCCGCTGTACAGCCCCTCGGATACGATGTAGTCCACCTTGGCACGCTCGTTCAGCGATGCCATGGGGTCCTGGAAGATCATCTGGATCTGACGGGTGACGCGCTTGTCCAGCGCACGGCTGATGCGTCCGCTGATCCGCTCGCCCTTGAAGATCACCTCGCCCGCCGTGATGGGGTTGATGCGGGCGATGGCACGGCCGATGGTGGTCTTGCCCGAACCGGATTCGCCCACCAGGCCGAAGGTCTCGCCCTTGTAGATGTCGAAGCTGACATGGTCGACGGCCCTGAAGGCATTGCGGCGCTTGCCGAAGCAGACCTCCAGGTCGCGCACGGACAGCAGGGGTTCACGCTGCTCAGTCATAGCCCTTCACCCCTTCCGTGGCGAGCTTCCGGACGGCTTCCGGCGGGTCGATCTTCGGCGCGCGGGGATCAAGCAGCCAGGTGCGCGCCCTATGCGTGGGCGACACGTCAAAATACGGCGGACGCTTCTCAAAATCGATCTTCAATGCCTGGGGATTGCGGGGGGCAAAGGCATCGCCGCGGATCTCCTGGAACAGGTTCGGCGGTGTGCCATGGATGGAATAGAGCGGTTCGCCCCTGACACCCATCTGGGGCAGGCTCGACAAAAGCGCCCAGGTGTACGGGTGCTTGGGCTGGTAGAAGACCTCCTCGCACAGGCCGATCTCGACGATGTCACCGGCGTACATCACCGCGATGCGATCCGCCACATTGGCCACCACGCCCAGGTCATGGGTGATATACACGCAGGTGAGCTGATATTTGGCCTGGAGCTGTCGGATGAGGCGGAGGATCTGCGCCTGGATGGTCACATCCAGGGCGGTGGTGGGCTCATCGCAGATGAGGATCTGCGGACGGCACGCCACGGCGATGGCGATGACCACACGCTGACGCATGCCGCCGGAGAACTCATGGGGATACTGCCTGCTGCGGCGTTCGGGATCGGCGATGCCCACGTCCGTCAGGATGGACAGCATCTCCTGACGCGCCTTTTCGCCGCGCAGCCCCCGATGCAGCTCGATGGCCTCGATGATCTGCGCGCCGATGGTCTTCAGCGGATTCAGGCTGGTCATGGGGTCCTGGAGCACCATGGCGATCTCCTTGCCGCGCACCTTCAGCCACTGCTTCTCGGTGCGGAACTGTGCCAGATCGTCCCCCTGATAGAGGATCGATCCGCCGTCGATCCAGCCATTGGCATCCAGAAGACCCATGAAGGTCTTCACAAACACCGATTTCCCCGATCCCGACTCCCCCACGATGGCCAGGCTCTCGCCCTTGTTGATGTCCAGCGACACGCCCCGGATGGCATGCAGCGTGCGCCCGCGAAGGTTGAACTTCACGTCCAGATCACGCACGGATAGAATGGGTGTGTTGTCCATGCCGTTCAGCCTCCTTACACATGATTCTTGGGGTCAGCCGCATCGGCAAAGGCATTGCCGATGATGTAGAACGAGACCGTCACGATGGACAGCACGATGGCCGGGAAGATCAGCTGATAGCGCAGCGCCGCCGATGTGATGAGCTTGCGCCCCTCGTTGATGAGGTTGCCCAGGGAGGGCGTGTCCACCGGCAGTCCCAGGCCGATATAGGTGATGAACACCTCGCTGCCGATCGCGCCGGGGATGGACAGCGCCATGCGCAGCGTGATGACCGACACCAGGTAGGGCAGCAGGTTCTTGAGGATGATGCGCCAGGTGCTCGTGCCCAGACAGCGGGAGGCCAGGTTGTAATCCCGGTCGCGGATGATGACGATCTGGTTGCGGATGAACCGCGCCATGCCCAGCCAGCCCGTCAGGCACATGGCGAAGATCAGCGTGCGCAGGCTCGGCTTGAGGATATACGAGATCAGGATGAGGATGATGGTGTTGGGGATGTTGTCCAGCACATTGTACACTTCCGTCAATATGCGATCCAGCTTGCGGACATACCCCCACAGCACCCCCACGAGAATGCCGATGACCGCCTCGAAGAACGCGACCACAAACCCGATGAACAGGCTGGTGCGCGTGCCGCTCCAGACCCGTGCCCACAGATCCTGACCGATGTTGTTCGTGCCGAACCAGAAGGCATGCGCACTGGGGATGATGCGCAGTTCGACCTCGCGCGTCGCCGTGACCGTGCCGTCCGCATTCCGGGTGAAGGCGGATGCCTCGGCATAGAGCGAATTGCCATCGTTGGTGAACTCCTCCGGGGAGGAATACACCTCAAGCTTGAAATTCGACTTGCAGGCGTAGGGGACGGCGGTCGGGTCGTCCGGCAGCTTGAGCTTGGTCTGGAAATTGTTCTTCACATAGCCCGTCAGGCCGTCGTATTCGACCCTGCACCAGTCCTCGCCGTATTCCACGACGGTGAAATTCGTGCGTGCCTTCAGGCTGGCAAGGACATTGTCCACTGCAAGCCAGCTTTCATCGTCCTTCAGCGGCTCGGCGTGGAAGACCGTGCCCGCCGGGGCGGTCATCTTCACCGTCGTCAGGCTCGGGCTCATATTCGACAGCTGCTTGCCCGTCTGCGGATTGTTGTTAATCCTGTTGGCGGGGTACTGTCCCGGCAGATAGGGCTGGAGGAACGTGAAGAGCAGCAGCGCCGCCAGCACGATCAGCAGGAACACCGCCACCTTGTTCTTGAAGAACACGCGGAAGGTGCTCTGCCAGTAGGAATAATTCGAATAGCCGCTCTTTTCCGCGGCGGACGCATCATACTCCGCCAGCACGAACAGCTCGTCCTCGTTCACGTCCGGCTGATTCAGATCGGCCTTCAGCTTCTCGGAGAGCGCATGCTCCAGACCGGCACTTTTGTGATCCTTGATGCTTGCCATCAGCGCGCTCCCTCCTTCTTCACAAAGCTGATGCGCGGGTCGATCAGGCCCATCAGCAGGTCGCCCAGGAGCAGCCCCACGATGCCGATGCAGCTGTAGATCATCACCAGCGCCTGCACCATCGGGTTATCCTGTCGCCCGATGACATCCACCAGCAGTCCGCCCATGCCCGGGATGGAATACAGCGACTCGATGTAGATCGATCCGCTGATGGTGTACAGAAGCGACGTGGGGATGTACTGGATCATGGGCACGAAGGCATTGCGGAAGACATGCTGCAGCATGATCTTCCTTTCCGGCACGCCCTTGGCCCGCGCCAGGCGGACATAATCCTTGTTCATCTCGTCCACCATATAGCGCCGCAGCCACATCGCATAGGAGGCGGTGCTGCCCAGGGACATCGACACCACCGGCAGTATCCATGTGGCGTAGTTGTTCGCGTCAAAGAGCATGGGGACATCCAGCGCCTCCGTGCCGTACATCTGGATGAAGATGTAATACACCGCCGCCGGAACGGCATTGATGAAGACGATATAGACCGTGCCGAGCTTGTCCCAGAATTTGCCCTTGCTCCGCGCCATGGCCGTGCCCAGCGGGATGCCCAGCACCAGCGACAGCGCCATGGACAGCACGCCCAGCTTGATGGAGATGGGCGCTTTCTTCGCGATGATGCCCGAGATGGACGCACCGGCGCTGTACCGCGAGGACGTGCCCAGATTGCCGCTGAACAGCCCCTTGAAGAAGTCCCAGAGCTGCACGGGGATGGGGTCATTCAGCCCCAGCTGCTCCAGCTTGGCGTTGATGGTGGCCGCGTCGGCCTTTTCGAAATTGTCAAAATAGCCCTCGATGGGCATCTGCCTGAGCAGCACAAACACCACCGTGATAATGATGCACAGGGTGATAAGGGATGAAGCAAGGCGCTTCAGGGTGTACTTGAGCATATACTTTCACAACCTTTTGTCGGGCGATACACGCCCGCTTTCGGGCATGCGAATACCGCTGGGGGACGTTTTGCGTCTTCCGAATGACGCATCATTACCCGGGTGGCAGAGCGCACGCCCGGGTAATGACATATATTCCGCAGGAGGATCAGTCAGCCGCGTTGGCGATGGCTTCGCGCGCCTCCAGCCACTGGTCGTATGCATCCCAGTACTGGTCGGTGCTCATGGGGGCATCCAGCAGCTTCTGCCCCTTATAGCGCTCGTTGGAAATGCCGGAGGGCGCATACTGGGACTCGAAGGGGTTCAGGCGGGATGCGGTATAGCCGCCGTTGTCATAGCCATACGGGATGACGATGGCGTTGCTGATGAGGAACGCCTCCGCCTCGGCAAAGGCATCATAGCGCGCCTGGAGGTCATTGTTGATGGCACGGGCCGCGTCCACCAGCTTGTAGTATTCGCTCACGCCGTTCTCGTCCAGGTACTCCGTGGCCTTTTCCGGCCAGTTGTAGGTGCCGTCATAGAAGGGATCGGTGTAGGTGTTGGGATCGGCGTAATCCGGGCCCCAGTTGCACTTCATCAGCGCGTAGTTGCCGCTGCGGCGCACCTGCTTGAGGAATCCGGTGGACGGGCCGGCCTCGACGATGATGTCGATGTAATCCGTGCCCAGGAGGGCTTCCAGCTGCTGCTCGACGACGACGCATTCCTCCGCCCAGGAGGTGCTGGAGGGATTGTAGGGCATGAGGATCTTCACGGGGAAGGTCGCGCCCGCTGCCATCAGCTCTTCCATGGCCACGGCCTTGTGCTCCAGCGCCTTCTCCTCATTGAAGGCATCCGCACCCGTCGCCGTGATGTCCGCCAATGCGCCCATGGCGGTGTAATCCACGCCCTGGATGGAGATGAACTCCGGCGGGGTGATGGTGTAGGTCAGCAGCGCCTCGGGATTGTCCGGCTCCATGACCAGCTTGGACTTGACGCGATCCAGGCCGTAGTAGATGGACTGACGGAAGTTGACGTTGTTGACGGCGAGCTTCCAGTTGTCCGGCTCATAGGCGGCATCGAAGTTCGGGTCGAAGTTGAACGCCCAGAAGTAGGTGTAGAAATTGCTCTGACGCACCGGACGGATCAGGTCGGCCTTCTCCGGGTCCTTGAGCCATTCCGCAGCGATGGCGGAGGTGATGGTGGCATCGTCGCAGTCGCCGCGCGCGAACAGCGTGGGCGAGATGGTGCTGGATTCCTTGTTGTAGGTCTGCTCGATGCGGTCGATGTAGACATGCTCGGCATCCCAGTTGGTCTCGTTCTTGGCATAGACGCGGCGCTCCTGGGGCTTGAACTCCGCCAGGTAGTACGCACCGCAGTACAGCAGGTTCTCATTGCCGGTGGCCACGCCGAAATCAGCGCCCTTTTCCGCCAGGAAGTCCCCATTGACGGGCATGAAGCACACATAGGTCAGCATGGACAGGAAGTAGGGCACGGGCTCCGTCAGGGTGTACTGGAGGGTATAGGCATCCAGCGCCTTGACGCCCACGGTGTCAAAGGCCATGACGGGATAGGGGTCCTTCCCCTCCTCGGGCGTGCTGGTGCCCAGGTAGTAGTCCTCCGCACCCGCGATGACCGAATAGAAGATGTTCGCCGTGGAGGAGGCATTCGCCGCGTCCAGCAGGTACTTCGCCGCGCTGACGAAGTCATCCGCCGTCACATTGGCGTACACGCTCCCGTCCGCACGAACCCACTTGGCATCCTCCCGCAGATGGAAGGTGTAGGTCAGCGTTTCGGCATCGTATTCCCAGCTCAGCGCCAGGGACGGCTGGATCTGTCCGTAGCAGTCGTACTCCACCAGGGTGTCGATGACATTGGCCGCCATGGCAAACTCATTGGTGGTGGCCGTGGTCAGGTAATTCAGCGAGGTGAACTCGCCGGAATACAGCGTGCGGTAGGCCGCGATGTCCTCCGCAGAGGCGGGCATCACGAACGCAGTGAGCATCAGCATCAGGCTGAGGGCAAGCGCCAGCATTTTCTTCATACGCCTTTTTTCTCCTTTCACACATCACAGGGGAGCTTTGCCTACTTATACAGACTTTATTTTAGCATACATTTTCGGCAAATGCAATTCCAGTACAGAGAAAGTGCAGTCCGGTCAAAGCACGGTGCAGTCCACCAATTCCGCCGTACCGTCGAATTGGCGCATGGTGAACGGCTCTTCCGCGCCGATGCGCTCGATCTCGCCGCCCTGATTGTCATACGGGTCGACGCGCAGGGCGGACAATTCCGGTGTCAGCGCCGCCTGGAAGGCACGGTTCGCCGCCATGCGCATGGGTTCGATATTGCCGAAGTAGAACCGGTGGCGTGTTTCGCTGCCACTGCGGTAAGCGCTGCCGCCATAGCTGCAATCCGCAAACAGCCAGCCCCAACCGTCCAGGTAGAACTGTGCCCAGTCGTGGCTGCCGGTGTAGTCCGGCGTGACGGACAGGCCGCTCTGCCAGCGTGCCGGGATGCCCAATATCCGGCACAGGAGGATGAACAGCAGCGTTTGCAGCCCGCAGTCCCCCCGCAGGTTCACCGCGCAGTACTCATTCAGGCAGTCGATCTGGAAATAGTCGCGCATGAAGGCATAATCCACCCTTGTGGTGACGAATTCATAGCAGCGCCACGCCTTTTCCGCCGGACCTGCCGCACTCTGTGCCAATTCGTCCGCCAGATGGCGCAGATACGGCGTGAACCGCATGAACGCGCCGCTTTCCGCCAGATCGTCCGCACAGGGCGGTGCGGCTTGGGGATACAGCGGCCTTTCGGGCGGACGCTGCCCCCGCGGATCGGCATAACGTATGTCGCTGACATAGCTGTACCGCAATGTGAACGGCTGATTCTCCGTCAGCGTGCGCCGCCAATGCGCCGTCCGGGCAGGGGCATCCGCCGGGGCGATGCCGTCCGGGTCGCCCGAAAGCAGCACGATGTCGCTCTGCTGCGCCGCCTCCGCCGGGAAGGGCAGATGCACCAGGTATTCGCCCGGCACGAAGGCTGCGTCGTCCACCTGAATGCCGGTCTCCAGCGTGATCCGGCAGGCCATGCGTCCCGTTTCGCGGAGCGTGGCGATCATCGGGTCGAGCCATTCGTCCTGCGTCCGGGGCGCTTTCCCCGCCTGACGCAGCATATCCGGCTGCTTGGCCAGCGTCCGGTGGAAGCGCACGAAATAGCGCTTCTCCCCGCCGATGTAGATGAAATCGATGCGCCCCTGATCCTCGAGGTCATCGAACTGCGCCTCCGTCACGCCGGGGACGAGAGAACGCAGCTTCTCCAGCGCTTCCGCCCGATCCCAGGGATACTGGGTCGGCAGACGGCGAATGCGTTCGCGTTCGACGATCAGCCGCTGACGCAGCAGCTCGGGCAGGGGCATCTCCAGCCGCCGGTCAATGGCGCGCACCGCACCGGATAGGTCCCCTGCCCATTTCCGCTTGAGGATGTCCTCCGGCAGTGCCATCGACAGCGTATCCACACAGGCATTCATCGTGCATTCCCCTTTCATGTCATTCCTCCGTCAGCATATCCGCATCCGGCTGCCAGAATTCCGCCAGGCTGCGGCGGATCTTCCCCGAATACCCCGTGACCGGCGCGGCCAGGTACATCGAATGCAGCGCGGCCTCCTCCGTGGCCTCGGCCACCGCACGGAACGCCTGGTTCATGTGCTCCTCATGGATGCAGCGCAGCGTCATGCAGCCCGTGCCCTCGGGGATGCGGTTTGCGGTGGAGAAGCCGACCATCACCTCGCCGCTGCCATGGCCGATATAGCCGCCCAGCCGCGCCAATCCGACGCTGCACCGGCGGATCATCCGCTTCAGCTGACGCGATGTCACCGGCAGATCCGTCCCGACGATCATGATGCAGCTGCCCTTGTCGGGCGCGTCCTCATGAATGCGCTCTTCGATCGTCTCGCCCACCGGCTGACCGTCGATGCGCAGGTCGGACAGCGAACCATGGTTGGTCTGCACCAGCACGCCGACGGTGAAGCGTTCGCCGTCCACCTCGATGACGCGGGAGGACGAGCCGATGCCGCCCTTCAGGCCATGGCAGGTCGTCCCCTTGCCCGCGCCCACATCGCCCTCGGCGAATGCGGCGGACGCGCTCTCCATCGCGGCGAACACCTCCCGCTCCCCCACCGCGCGCTCCCGGATGTCATTCAGCGATGCATCGTTGCACTCGCACACCACCGGGTTCACCGATGTGATGGCATAGCCATTGCGTTCCGCCTGACGGCACATGGCCTCCACCAGCGCGTCATGCACAAGGCCGACATTGAGCGTGTTCGTCAGCGCAATGGGTGTTTCCAGCGTCCCCAGCTCCTCGATCTGCATCAGCCCCGCGGTCTTCCCGAAGCCATTGAGCACATGCTGCGCGGCGACCAGCTTCCGCGCGAAGGGGTCGTCCATACAGGGCAGCACCACCGTCACGCCCGTCTTGTGCCGGTCGGTATCCACCGTGCAGTGTCCCACCCGGACACCGGGCACATCGCCCAGAGAATTCAGCGCCCCATGGGGCAGTCGGCCGAGCTTCAGCTTCATCATCAGCGCCTCCCTTTTTCCGATTGGAAACATTATACCACAAACCGCGCACGGTGCAAGTCCGCATGGCAACAAAAACGGCGGACGTACAGTCCGCCGCAGGGTTATTCAGCGACCTCCACGCGCCACTTGCCCGCGCGGATA
>CAZJOA010000052.1:0-17140 GCA_964547515.1 uncultured Faecalibacterium sp. | reverse complement strand
CGTCGAGCCCGCCCCCGCCCCCAAGGAGAAGGTGCTCTCCTTCAGCTGATCCGGCTGACACCCCCAACGCGCTCCCCCGCCCTGTCCAATCCGGATGGGCGGGGGTTTTCTTTCGCAGCATGCTCCCTGACACAGGCCGAATGAGGGCGGCTTGTGCAACGCAGTGAGTGTGACGGAGGGTTGCCCCCGAGGACGTTGTCGGACGTGAGTCCGACCAGGACGAGGGGGCGCGGCGACAGCGAGAAGCACTTGTGTGCGGGGGCGCGAGCGGAGCGAGCACCTTGCCTTCCCCTTGAGGGGAAGGTGGATTTGGACGAAGTCCAAAGACGGATGAGGTGGACGCAGCGGCAGCGCGAAGCTGCTTGCAATCGCCCCGCGCAGCCAGCACAGGGCCTCCTCTGTGTAAAGGGAGGTGGCATGCGAACGTAGTGAGCATGACGGAGGGTTGCCCCCCCTCGTCCTGGTCGGACTCACGTCCGACAACGTCCTCGGGGGGGGGCGCGAGCGAATAAACCGGGTTGATTGAGGTATCCGGATGATCTCCTCCCGAAGCATCCTTGAAAAACCGCGCGGAGTAGGCTATAATGGGAGCATCCGGACTTGGGAGGATGAGGACGATGAAGATTTCCAAGCGCGATGCGCTGATGTGGTTCAACTTTTTTGCACAGCTGGACGAGGACGAGGCACTGCTGCCCCATCAGCAGGAGATCGCCCTGTCGACGCTGTATCAGATCGAGCGCGCGGAGGAAGCGCGCATTGCGGCGCTCCGGGCGGAGATACCGGGGCTGAAGAGCATCGAAGGCCGCACCTATTTCGTCGGCGATGCGCAGCAGTTCTCCCGGGGCTGCCGCTCCTGCCTCACCGGCACAGGCCTGAGCGCCATCCGCAAGACGAACAGGTGCAACATCCACTGCCGCTTCTGCTATAACTACGGCGAACTGGACTGTCAGCCGCCCATCGGCGAGGGCATGTGGGAGATCGGCGGCACGAAGTTCCGCGAGGAGGACATCGACCTCCTGCTCTCCATCCAGCAAAAGGCCACCGGCGTGAGCTATGTGTACCTTGAGCCCTTCATGGAGATCGAGAAGTACTACGGCATCATCCGCCGCTTCCGCGAGGCAGGGGTGCATCAGCACATGTACACCAATGGCACACTGTGCACGGAGGAGAACCTTCGCGCTCTGGGGGACGCGGGGCTGGACGAGCTGCGCTTCAACCTCGGCGGGACGAACTGCTCTGACAAGGTCATCGCGAACATGGCACTCGCGGCGAAGTACATCCCGACCATCGCCATCGAGACCCCCATGACGCCCGATTTCTACCGCGAATTCCAGCAGAAGAAGGATGTCATCCTGTCCACCGGCATCGCCTTCATGAACTGCGCCGAGGTTCACCTGAACCCCAACAACATCGCCAACTACGCCGGCGAGCCCATGTACATGACGCGCCATGGCTACCTCTCGCCCATCTGGAGTCACGAGCTGACCTGTCGGCTGATGCGTCAGTGCGTGGAGGAGAACTGGGGCATCGTCCTCCACGACTGCTGCAACATGACCAAATTCGCCCGCGACCTGAACGCCAAGGCACACGAGGGCGGCTGGTTCGGCGCGAGCGACTATCACAGCGAGTTCGACGGCATCCCCTATGCGGCCTTCCTGCCCACGCTGGAGGACGAGGACTTCCGCTTCGTCGAGGAGGAGGAGCTGCCCCAGGGGTATCGGCCGGGGGACATTGTGCTGTGAATCAAGCAGGATTGGGTGAAATTGGGAATTAGGAATGCGGAATGAGGAATTGGGTTTGTGAGGGTCATGTGCCGTGCGCATGGGGTGCAGCCGGTGCATCGAGGGGCTTGCGGCTGACATCCGGCTGTCCTTCCCCGATGCATCATGTGCCGCGTCTTCTTGCATGAAACGGGATTTTGCGGTACAATGGTGGTGGTGGTAACGACACGCCTTGGGGCAGGAGGGGTATCATGCCTTCATTCACGCGCAACGCGATCATCAGCGCCTTTTTGCAGCTCCTGGAGGAGCGTCCGCTGTCCCGGATCACGGTAAAGGACATCGTCGACGCATGCGGCATCAACCGCAACACCTTCTACTATCATTTTGAGGACATCCCCGCGCTGATCGAGGCCATCTCCAAGGAGGAATTCGATCTGCTGGTGGCACGCCATGCCAAGGTGGACTCCCTGGAGGACTGCCTGATGATCGCGGTGGACTACATCCTGGGCAAGCGCCGCGCGGTGCTGCACCTGTACAACTCCAGCAACCGTGACCTGTACGAGCGGGAGCTGATGAACATCTGTCAGTATGTGGTGGAGACATTTCTGGACAGCCTGCTGGAGGGGGAACGCTGTGACCCGGTGGATCGGGACATCCTCATCCTGTCGTACCGTTGCTGGTGCTTCGGGCTGCTGATGAACTGGCTCAACGGCGGGCTGCGGGAGGACATCAGACCCACGCTGAAGCGCCTGTGCGAATTGCGGGAGGGGGCGGCGGAGGCCTCGCTGGCACGCTGCCGACGCATCTGACCCCCGATTTCGGTTTCGTCCTCGCGGCTCACGGGGACGATTTCTTTTTCCCGATTTCACATTTCTCAAACATTTCGCTGACAATTCCCTGACCCCGCCCGGCTATCATTGTCATCGTTCCCAAGAAAACACGGCAAACGGAGGAAATGACAATGACGAAGAAGAATTACCTGTTCCTGATGCTGACGGTGCTCAGCTCCCTGGCGTTCGCGGTGGGCATGTGCATGTGCCTGCTGCCGGAGTGGGATGCCTTCCGCCCGGGTGTGGCGGTGACGGCGGCGGGGGCGCTGGCGCTGATCGTCCTGGGGGCGGTGCGCTGGACGATGGCGGGTCGTCCGGTGGCGAAGGTGAACTGGAAGACCGTGGGCAGGGTGAGCTACTGCGTGGGGGCGGCGCTGGTGTTCGGCACGGGCATGGCGATGGTGATGACCTTCGAGGGGCTGATGCTCCAGGGCATCCTCGTCGGTGCGGCGGGTCTGCTGCTGGGGCTGGGGGCGATCCCGGTCTGCAGGGGGCTGAAGTGACCCTTCGTCCCCGGCGCACCATCAGCATAACAGAGCCATCACCCGTCAGAAAACCAATGCAGGGAGGCATGCCCCATGTTCAAGATCCTTGTTGTGGAGGACGACCGCGACCTGAACCGCACGGTCTGCACCTTTCTGAACCAGTCCGGCTATGAGGCCCTCGGCTGCCTGAACGCCGCCGATGCCTACGACGCGCTGTACGCCCATGTGTTCGACCTGATCGTGTCGGACATCATGATGCCCGGCATCGACGGCTTTGAATTCGCCCGGAATGTCCGCACGCTGAATGAGAACATCCCCCTGCTGTTCATGACGGCCAGGGATGACATTGCCTCCAAGCAGCGGGGCTTCCGCATCGGGGTGGATGACTACATGGTCAAGCCCATCGACCTGGATGAGCTGTACCTGCGCATCGGTGCGCTGCTGCGCCGGGCGAGGATCGCCGCCAGCCGTCAGCTGACCGTCGGGCGCTTCACCATGGATGCCGATGAACACAGCGCCGCCCTGGACGGCGAGGAGATCCCCATGACCGTGCGGGAATTCAACATCCTCTACAAGCTGCTGTCCTATCCGAAGAAGACCTTCACCCGTCAGCAGCTGATGGATGAATTCTGGGATGCAGCTTCGGACACTGCTCCCCGCGCGGTGGATGTGTACATGACCAAGCTCCGCGCGAAGCTGTCCGCCTGTGATGCTTTTGAGATCAGGACCGTCCACGGTCTGGGGTATAAGGCGGTGCTGAAATGAACCGGTTTCTGCGCGGCCTGAGCCATTTCCTGTGGTTCTTCCTGTTGGCGGCGTTCCTTGTGACCTGCTGCGTCTCCCTCTTCACCACATTGCTGATGCACTCCCTGGGTGTGGTGCTCACCGCCGAGACGGTCAACACCGCCGCCAAGCTGACCCTGGCCAATGTGGTGCTGCTCAGCCTGCTGTTCGCGCTGATCGACCTGCTGCGGCGCAGGCTGACGGTGGAGCGCGCGGCACGGAGCATCGCCGAGGCGGCAAAGAAGATCGTCTCCGGTGATTTTTCCGTCCGGGTGAAGCCCATCCGGCGCTTTTCGGCGGATGAGAGCTTCAACGAGATCGTCAGCTGCTTCAATCAGATGGCGGAGGAGCTTGCCGGGGTGGAGACGCTGCGGACGGATTTCATCTCCAATGTGTCCCACGAGATGAAAACGCCCCTGGCCGTCATGGCCAATTACGGCACGCTGCTCCAGTCCCCCGACCTGCCCGAGGACAGGCGCATCGAATACGCCCGCGCCATCACCGATGGTACCCGCCGTCTGGCGGACATGATGACCAACATCCTCAAGCTGAACAAGCTGGAGAATCAGCAGATCTTCCCCGAAGCCGCCCCCTATGACCTGGGGGAACAGCTCTGCGAATGCCTCCTGCAATACGAGCATGTGTGGGAGCAGGAGCAGATCGACATCGAAACGGACATCACCGGGGACGTGCGCATCACCGCCGACCGGGAGCTGCTGGCACTGGTGTGGAACAACCTGCTCTCCAACGCCTTCAAGTTCACCCCGGCGGGCGGACGGGTCAGCGTGACGCTCGCCGCCACGGAGGAATACGCCACCGTCACCGTGCAGGACACCGGCTGCGGCATGTCCGCCGAGACCGGTGCGCATATCTTCGAGAAATTCTATCAGGGGGATGATTCCCACGCCACCCGGGGCAATGGTCTGGGGCTGGCGCTGGTGAAGCGCATCATCGAGATCGTCGGCGGGGGCATCAGCGTCCAGAGCACCCCGGGAGAAGGCTCGACCTTCATCGTCACCATCGGGAGAACACCATGAATTGGAAGAAAGTCGGGAAGCACCTGCTCTTCCCCCACCCCGTCATCACCGCCCTGCTGACCCTCCTGGCCGCCGCCGGGCTGATCCGCAGCCTGCTCCGGCCGGAGCGCCCCGATGCCCTGAGCATCGCGGCCTATGCGCTGTCCTTCTATGCGCTGGTGCTCGTTTGCCTGCGCGTGCCGGGTCTGGTCGCCCTCGTCCGCCGTTTCCGCCGGGAAAACCCCTGGTATCTGCGCTATCGGGACGATCTCCAGCTGCGCATGCGGCTCTCGCTGACCTGCGCCCTGTGCTGGAACGCCGCCTATGCGCTCCTCCAGCTGGCACTGGGGCTGACCTACCGCTCGTCGTGGTTTTTTGCCATGGCGGGCTATTATGCGGTGCTGTCGGCACTGCGCTGTCTGCTGTCGCGGCAGGTGTGGCAGCATGTCCCCGGTGACAGGCGCACGGCCGAATGGCGCGTCTATCGCCTCTGCGGCGCGGGGCTGCTGATGATGAATCTGGCGCTGCTGGTCTTCCTGCTGTGCTTTGTGTACCGGCTGCGTCAGGTGCGTCATCATGAGATCGTCACCATCGCCATGGCGGTGTACACCTTCACGTCCACGGCGGTGGCCATCAGCGGCGTCATCCGCTATCGGCGGTACGAAAGCCCGGTCTGTTCCGCGGCGAAGGCCATTTCCCTGGCGTCCGCGCTGGTGTCCATGCTCTCGCTGGAGAACACCATGCTCGCGACCTTCTCCGCCGGGGAACACCCGCTCTTCCGCCCCATCCTGCTGGGCTGCAGCGGCGCGGCCATCTCCCTGTGCATCCTGAGCATGGCGGTCTACATGCTCGTGCATGCCACGAAAAGCCTGAAAGAAAACGCAGCAAATAGGAAGGAAGGGTCTCCCGCATGACGGAAAAGAAGCCGAACGCCTTTGAATACACCTATTCGGCCAGGGATCAGGACGAGCTGAAGCGCATCCGCAGCAAGTACCTCCCGCCGGAGGAGGACAAGATGGAAACCCTGCGCCGTCTGGATCATCGGGTGACGCAGAAGGCCACGATGGTCTCGGTCATCGTGGGGACGCTGGGTGCGCTGGTGCTGGGTCTGGGCATGAGCTGCTGTCTGGTGTGGGCGGAAGAATGGTTCATCCCGGGCATCCTCATCGGGCTGATGGGCATCGTGACCGTGGCGCTGGCCTATCCGCTGTATGACCGCATCATCCGCCGCGAACGGGAACGCATCGCACCGGAGATCCTGCGGCTCACCGACGAACTGATGCACAAAAATAGGAATTAGGAATTATGAATTGAGATACTCCACCCCCCGTCGTCAGCATAAGAGTATATAAATTCATCATTCCTAATTCCTAATTCATCATTCCCAAAGAGCAAACAGGAGGAATCATGCCATGACCTTCACCCCTCGCTTCCCCGCCTTCCTGCATGGCGGCGATTACAACCCCGACCAGTGGCTCGACCGGCCGGACATCCTCGACCGCGATGTGGAGATGATGCACAAGGCGCATGTCAACACCGTGTCCATCGGCATATTCTCGTGGGCGCGGCTCGAACCGGCGGACGGCGTGTACGACTTCACCTGGCTGGACGAGGTCATCGACCGGCTGTGGAAGGGCGGCATCCACATCATCCTGGCCACACCCAGCGGCGCGCGTCCGGCGTGGATGGCGCAGCAATACCCCGAAGTCCTGCGCGTGAACGACCGCTATCAGCGCATGCACTTCGGCGGACGGCACAACCATTGCCTCACGTCCCCCGTGTACCGGCGGAAGGTCGCCGAGATGGATCGCCGCCTGGCCGAACGCTATGCCCATCACCCGGCGGTCATCCTGTGGCATCTGAGCAACGAGATGAGCGGCGAATGCCGCTGCGAATTGTGTCAGGAGGCGTTCCGCACCTGGCTGAAGGAGAAGTACGGCACGCTGGACAAGCTCAATGCGGCGTGGTGGACGTCCTTCTGGGCGCACCGCTACACCGACTGGCGTCAGGTGGAAGCCCCCGGCCCAATGGGCGAGACCAGCACCAACGGCATGTTCATCGACTGGCGGCGCTTTGCCACGCATCAGGCGAAGACCTTCATGATGGCGGAGCGCGACGCGGTGCAATCGGTCGATCCGTCGCTGAAGGTCACGGCGAACCTGATGGAGCGCTTCTGGGACTATGACTATTTTGACCTCGCAGAGGGCATGGACGTGGTGTCCTGGGATGCCTACCCCCTGTGGCATTCGGGGGACGATGTCGCCCGGGCGGCGGAATTCGCCATGAACCACGACATGATGCGCTCCTTCAAGGATCAGCCCTTCCTGCTGATGGAGTCCACCCCGTCCCAGGTCAACTGGAAGCCCGTCAACAAGCTCAAGCGCCCCGGGATGCATCTGCTGTCCTCCATGCAGGCGCTGGCACATGGCAGTCAGAGCGTGCTGTATTTCCAGTGGCGCAAGGGACGCGGCGCGGCAGAGCAGTTCCACGGTGCGGTGGTGGATCACGACGGACGCGACGACACCCGCGTCTTCCGCGATGTGACCCGGGTCGGTCAGGCGCTGGAGGCGCTTCAGCCCATTTATGACAGGGAGAAGTCCCCCGCACAGGCCTGCATCATCTACGACTGGAGCAACTGGTGGGCGATCGACTACGCGCAGACCGGGCAGAACCGCAGCATGAAGTACTTCGACAGCGTGAACATGCATTACCGCAGCCTGTGGCAGATGGGTGTGAATGTGGACTTCCGCGACGAACGGGACTGCACCGACCTGAGCCGCTACAAGCTGGTCATCTGCCCGATGCTCTTCATGCTCAGGGACAGCTTCGCGCAGAAGCTCCGCGCCTTTGTGGACGGCGGCGGCACGCTGCTGATGACGTACTTTTCCGGCGTGGTGGACGAAAGCGGCCTGGCGTGGCTGGGCGGAGCGCCCCACGGGCTGACGGACGTGCTGGGCATCCGCGCGACGGAGCTGGACGCGCTCTTCCCCGATGACAGGCAGCGCATGCTCCTGGCGGACGGGCGGAGCTTCGCCATCCACGAGCTTTGCGAGATCCCGGAGGTGTCCGGCGCGAAAGCTCTGGGGCTGTATGAGGAGGACTTCTATGCCGCCCTCCCCTGTCTGACCCGCCATGCATACGGCAAGGGGCAGGCGTACTATCTGGCCGCGAAGGTCGAACAGGCCGGACTGGATGCCCTCTATGCGGACATCGCCGGTGAGCTGTCCCTCCCCCGCGCCATGGAGCAGCCCCTCCCCGAGGGCGTCATCGCCACCGAACGCGGCGGCGTGGTCTTCCTGCAAAACTACTCCGGCAAGGCACAGGCCGTCACCCTCCATGCCGCCTACACCGACCTCCTCACCGGCGAACCCCTCGCGGGGGACTTTGTACTGCCGGCGAATGGCGTCAGGGTGCTGCATGAAATGATGAATTAGGAATTAGGAATTAGGAATTTAGTTTGTTGGGCTGATGCTGCGCTGCGCTGCACGAAATTATGAATTATGAATTAGGAATTAGGAATTTGGTTTGTCTGACTGTATGTGAGGCAGATAAGTGATGCGGCGAATCCGCACATATGGTTCGACTCACTCAATTCCTCATTCATCATTCCTAATTCTAATTTCCATCAAGATTGTAACATTTGAAAACAATGCGGAAAGAACAGGCGTTCCCTTGAATCGTCCCTGCGTTGCCCTGTATAATGGTGGCGGAAAGCGTGTTCTTTTCATGATGTCATCAACAGAAACGAGGTATTGCCAATGAAGAAGTTGCTCGCAATCGTGCTCCTGCTCTGCATGCTCGTGCCCATGGCCGCCGTGGCAGAGGAAAAGCTGCCGCGCGTGCAGTTCCCCGTGGGAAACTATGTCGCGTATCCGAATTACGAATTCTACCTCCAGCTGGAAGTGAAGTCCTCCGGGTCGCTCAAGTCCCCCCAGGCCTATGAGCTGCGGGACGAGACCGGCCGCGTGTGGGCATCCAAGGATGTCAAGTCCGGCTGGACGAAATACAGCTACAAGATCATGCTGGACGAGAGCCATGTGGGCGGCCATACGCTGACGGTGTGGTGCGGCGACACGCAGGTGAGCAAGAACAGCGCCTACGTCGCCGTGACGGACAAGCACAAGAAGGCCATCCAGCATGTGGACATCACCGAGCCGTATATGTCCCTGTCCTTCGACTGCGCGTTCTATGACGACCAGACCGATGCGCTCCTGGCCATCCTGGATGAGCTGAACATCAAGGCCACGTTCTTCATGACGGGCGGCTTCGTGAAGAATTTCACCGAGTCCGCCGAGAAGATCCGCGATGCCGGTCACGAGATCGCCTCCCACAGCCAGTGGCATCACCACCTGCTGGAGGACTCCCTGTCCCAACGCTTCGCTGAGGTGCGCAACGGTGCGGCGACCATCCGCAACACGCTGGGTGTCAACCCCCGCCTGTTCCGTCCGCCGTATGGCGAGTTCAACGTGACCGTGTCCGCGCCCGCGCGCGCCGAGGGCATGGAGGTCTGCCTGTGGACGATCGACTCCCACGACTGGGACAACAAGTATAACGCCGAGAAGGTCTACAAGCGCGTCACCAAGGATGTCACCCCCGGCACGATCATCCTCTTCCACCTGGATGGCTACTCCACGCTGGAGGTCGTCCCCCGTGCGGTGAAGTACTACCGCGAGGAACTGGGGCTGGAGTTCGTGCCCATCACCGAGCTGATGGCCATGGGCGGCCTGGAGCTGCCGGACTGCCCCTACGAGGACGAGGATTGACGGCATGCGCAAGGTCATTCGGTGGACACTCCTTTGCCTGCTGCTCTTCACCGTTTCCGCCGGTGCGGAGCAGTTCCGCTTCGTCCATGATGCCTATCCCGGGCTGTATGACCGGGAGCTGAACGTCACCTTCGAGCGTGTCCGCAGCGGTGCAGGCACGCTGCTGCTCGAGGATGAGCAGGGCAATCTGCTGGGACAGACCAAGGTCAGCGCCGGGAAGAAGAACGGCTCGATCCGCATCCGGATCACGGCGGACATGCCCATCGGGCAGACCATCCGGCTGTATCTGCAGCAGGGGGACGAAAAGGTGCTCCAGGACGAGACCCTTCTGGCCGCGGACGCTGCCCGGCGCGACGGTCTGCGCCGCGTGGAGACGGACGAGAAGAAGATTGCCATCACCTTTGACAGCGCCGGCGGCGTGGGCAAGCTGTACAGCCTGCTGGATCTGCTGGACAAGCACAATGTGAAGTGCACCTTCTTCCTCCAGGGCGAAATGGTGCGCCGCTACCCCGAGGCCGCCACGGAGCTCCACACCCGCGGCCATGAGCTGGCGAATCACTCCATGTTCCACCCGAACATGCGCGAGGCATCCAACCAGACCATCTACAATGAGATCACCCGCTGCAACGCGCGCATCGAGGGCATCACCGGCAAGCCCGTGACCCTCTACCGTCCGCCGAGCGGCTACTATTCCTACCGTGACCGCGCCATTGGCCGGGCGCTGGGCTGCGAGATGATCCTGTGGACCTTCGACAGCCTGGATGGCTTCACCGATTCCTCCTATAATCGGGTCTGGAAGGCCATGACCACCAAATCCGAGCCGGGCGCGATCATCCTCATGCACATCTACGGCAAGCACACCCTGACCGTGCTGGATGCCTACATCCCCATGATGCAGGAGCAGGGGTACGAATTCGTCACCGTGACCGACCTGATGCTGCCCGGCGGCGTGCTGGACGGCGAGGGCGTGATGCGCCTGCCCGGGACGGCGCAGTGAAGCCTGTCTGACACAACGTCCCCTTCGTCACGGCGGCGGAGGGGATTTTCCCTGCCTTTTTCCGGCAGAAAGGTGTTCTGCGGCTGTCGCTGCCTTGACAAATGCGTGAATTCGCGATACCACAGAGGACGATACAACCGATGCAATCAGCCGAATCAGCCGAATCCACCTGAATCCGCCTGCTGATCGCGGAAGGCAGGCGCGGCCTGAGCAGGAAGGCCATCGCGCTGGACATGCTGGGTCTGGCGGCGGGCATCGGCATCTGCATCGCCACCATCTTCGCGCTGGACAAGACGAACCTGCCCAAGCCGCTGGTGTACGGGGTGATGCTGCTCTCCCTGGCGGAGCTGGGGTATGTCATCCTGCGGCGCATCCGGCTGACGGATCAGCGGGCGTGAGCGCACATCTGCATAGGAAAACGGCTGACTTCCCGCCCGGGGAGGTCAGCCGCTTTTGCTGCGATGGCCGTCAGTACTTCACGTCCGACGGGATCTTCTCGGCGATCCAGGTCATGCCGTCGGTGGTCAGGTGGACAAAGTTCGGCACGGTGTACGCATAGGGGATGCCCGCCTTCATGATCCACTTCCAGCCCGCCGTCTGCCGGTGATTGTTCGTCACCACCACCATCAGGGGCGACACGGCCGCCAGATAGTCCTCCCGCAGCACCTCGATGCCATGGTGGGGGTACTTGAGGATGTCCGCGTCCAGCGCGTCCCCGTGCAGCGCCACCATGTGCTTCTGACCGTCTCCCTGCAGGTCCGCCGCCATCAGGAACGTCCGCTCGCCAAAGGTGACCTTCAGCTGCGCCGAGCAGTTGTTCAGCTCGCTCTTCGTGCCATCCAGCTTCCACACCTCGATGGTCGCCCCGCCCAGCGTCAGCACATCGCCGTCCGCAAAGTGCTTCACGGGGATGCCCGCCTTATTCGCATAGCCGACCGCCCTGGTCATGTGGGTGTTGTAGTCCTCCGGGAAGCAGACCCACAGCTCCCCCACCTCCACCGCCTTGATGAGGTCGCGGAAGCCCCCGATGTGATCCTCATGCGGATGGGTGTTCAGCACGCGGTCGATATGGGTGATGCCCATCTGCCTGCACATGTTGACGATGCGCACCGCCTGCCCCTGGGTGGCACAGTCCACCAGAAGGGTCTCGCCGCCGCAGCGCAGGAAGATCGCGTCGCAGTTGAGGATCTGCGGGAAGATGACCTCCAGCGTTTCCGCATCCTCCGCGAAGGCAAAATCCGCCTGCGCCTCCGGGGCGTTCACCCGGTCGATCAGCACCGGCGCAGCTTCCTCCGCCGTTCCCCATGCAGCCATCAGCAGCAGCGTAAGCATCAGGCTCAGTATCCTTTTCGTCATCCCGTGATCCCTTCCGTGCACCGTCCGCACATACGATTTTCGCATAGAAAAAAGGAAAAAGCACTTGACAATCCAGAAAGGATATGATAGCATTATAAATTGCATCAGTATCTTTATGTATTGCTGCCAATTTTCCTATGCCCTTGTATTTTACACCGGATCGCGGAAAAATGCAAGAGGAAATTGCAGCCGCTGCATAGTCGCTGAGGCGGACATTGCTTCAGCCGGTGCAAACACGCCGGCGCTGCGTGCCCGAGGCGGAGGATCAGCCCTCCGTGGAAGGCCGACGATGTAAGAGGGGTGATAGCTTTTATGGCGCGTGAGATTCAACTGGGTAAGCTCCGCAAGCGCGAGAGCTTCTCGCGTATCCAGGAAGTTCTGGACATGCCCGACCTGATCGAGGTGCAGAAGAACTCCTATCAGCGCTTTCTTGATACAGATCTGCGGGAGGTGCTGTCGGACGCCTCGCCCATCACCGATTATAATGGTACGCTGGAGCTGACCTTCACCGATTATGCTCTGGGCGAGCCGAAGAACTCCATGGAACGCTGCCGTGAGCGCGACATGACCTATGCCGCGCCGCTGAACGTCCATGTGCAGCTGTACAACAGCGAGACCTCCGAGATCAAAGAGAACGACGTGTACATGGGCGATTTCCCGCTGATGACCGAGAACGGCACGTTCATCATCAACGGCGCTGAGCGCGTCATCGTCTCCCAGCTGGTCCGCTCCCCCGGCTGCTATTTTTCCCGTGCGCTGGATAAGGCCGGCGTGCCGCTCTATTCCGCGCAGATCATCCCCAACCGCGGCGCCTGGCTGGAATATGAGACGGACTCCAACAGCATCATCTGGGTGCGCCTGGATCGCGCGCGCAAGCTCTGCCTGACGGTGCTGCTGCGCGCCTTGGGCTACGAGACCGACGAGGAGATCATCGCCCTCCTGGGTGACGACAAGCGCCTGACTGCGACCCTGAGCCGCGACAGCACCCTCGACGAGGCCGCGAAGGCACATGGCACCGTCCGCCGCCCCCGCGAGCAGGCGCTGCTGGAGATCTACAAAAAGCAGAAGCCCGGCGAGCCCGAGAGCGTCGAAAGCGCCACCAACCTTTTCAATTCCCTTTTCTTTGATCCCAAGCGCTACGACGTGATGCGCGTCGGCCGCTACAAGTTCAACAAGAAGCTGTCCATCGCCACCCGCATCGCCCGTCAGGTCGCTGCGGAGGACATCATCGACCCCCGCACGGGTGAGATCATGGTGTCCGCAGGCGAGATCATCGACCTGGAGACCGCCCGCCGCGTCCAGAATGCCGGCGTGAACACCGTTCTGGTCAACTGCGATGGCGACATCCGCAAGGTCGTGGGCAACAATTTCGTCGATGCCCGTGATTACCTCCCCTTCGATCCCAAGGAGGCCGGCATCCTCGAGATGGTTCACCTCCCCACCCTCAAGCGCATCATCGAATCCACCGACGCCGATCAGCTCAAGCAGGTCGTGGCGGACAACCTCCAGTTCCTCGTGCCCAAGCACATCCTCGATGACGACATCGTCGCGTCCATCAGCTACATCCTGGGTCTGCCCTACGGCATCGGCACGGTGGACGACATCGACCATCTGGGCAACCGCCGCCTGCGCAGCGTGGGCGAGCTGCTGCAAAACCAGATCCGCATCGGCCTGAGCCGCCTGGAGCGCACCGTCAAGGAGCGCATGAGCGTCCAGGACTCCCTCGAGGTCACCCCGGGTGACCTCATCAACATCCGCCCCGTCACCGCCGCGGTGAAGGAGTTCTTCGGCTCGTCCCAGCTGTCCCAGTTCATGGATCAGTGCAACCCCCTGGCTGAGCTGACCCACAAGCGCCGTCTGTCCGCCCTGGGCCCCGGCGGCCTGAACCGCGACCGCGCCTCCTTCGAGGTGCGTGACGTGCACTATTCCCACTATTCCCGCATCTGCCCCATCGAGACCCCCGAAGGCCCCAACATCGGCCTGATCGGCTCGCTGGCGACCTATGCGCGCATCAATGAATACGGCTTCGTCGAAGCCCCCTATCGCCGCGTGGACAAGGCCAACTGCCGCGTCACCGACGAGGTGGTCTACATGACCGCTGACGAGGAGGACTTCTACAAGGTCGCCACTGCCACCGAGCCCCTCGACGAAAACAATGTCTTCGTCAACGACCTCATCACCGTCCGCGACAAGACGGAGTACATCCAGGTGCCCGGCTCTCAGGTGGACTTCATCGACGTGTCCCCGCGCCAGGTCGTGTCCGTGGCCACGGGCATGATCCCCTTCCTGGAGAACGACGACGCTACCCGCGCCCTGATGGGTTCGAACATGCAACGTCAGGCCGTGCCGCTGCTCGTGCCCGAAGCGCCCCTGGTCGGCACGGGTCTGGAATTCAAGGCCGGTCAGGACTCCGGCGTGGTCATCCTCGCCCGCGAGGACGGCGTGGTCGAGAAGGTCGCCGGTGACGAGATCATCATCCGCGATGAATACAACGAGCGCCACCGCTACAAGCTCATCAAGTTCGCCCGCACCAATCAGTCCAACTGTGCCAACCAGCGCCCCGTGGTGGTCGCCGGTCAGAAGGTGCAGAAGGGTGACCTGCTGGCAGACGGCCCTGCCACCGAAAAGGGCGAGATCGCCCTGGGCCGCAATGCCCTCATCGGCTTCATGAACTGGGAAGGCTACAACTATGAGGATGCCGTCCTGCTGTCCGAGAAGCTGGTCAAGGAGGACATCTACACCTCCATCCATATGGAGGAGTTCGAATGCGAGAGCCGCATCACCAAGCTCGGCCCGGAGGAGATCACCCGCGACATCCCCAACATCAGCGATGATGCGGTGAAGGATCTGGACGAGAACGGCATCATCCGCATCGGTGCGGAGGTCAAGGCCGGCGACATCCTGGTCGGCAAGGTCACCCCCAAGGGCGAGACCGAGCTGACCGCCGAGGAACGCCTGCTCCGTGCCATCTTCGGCGAGAAGGCGCGTGAGGTGCGCGACACCTCCCTGCGCGTCCCCCACGGCGAATGGGGCGTGGTCGTCGACGTGAAGATCTTCACCCGCGAAAACAAGGACGAAATGGCCCCCGGCGTCAACGAGATGGTGCGCGTCTACATCGCGCAGAAGCGCAAGATCTCCGTCGGCGACAAGATGGCCGGCCGCCACGGCAACAAGGGCGTTGTGTCCCGCGTGCTCCGTGAGGAGGACATGCCCTTCCTGCCCGATGGCACGCCCCTCCAGATCGTCCTGAATCCCCTGGGCGTTCCCTCCCGTATGAACCTCGGCCAGGTGCTGGAGGTCCACCTGGGTCTGGCCTGCCGCGCGCTGGGTCTGCACATCGCGACCCCCGTCTTTGACGGCGCGACCTATCCGGAGATCCGCGAATACCTCCAGAAGGCCTGCGACACCATGGCCGCCCCCTATGACGAGACCGACTGGCACATGACGGACAACCACTTCCACAACGGTGCACCCCTGCGCCTGAACCTCAGCGAGGAGGATCAGAAGCTCTTCCTGGATGGCAAGCTCCGCCTGCGCGACGGCCGCACCGGCAACCTCTTCGAGAATCCCGTCACCGTCGGCGTGATGTACTACCTGAAGCTGCATCACCTGGTGGACGACAAGATGCATGCCCGCTCCGTCGGCCCGTACTCCCTGGTCACCCAGCAGCCCCTGGGCGGCAAGGCGCAGTTCGGCGGACAGCGCTTCGGCGAGATGGAGGTCTGGGCGCTGGAGGCCTACGGCGCTGCGAACACCCTGCAGGAGATCCTGACCGTCAAGTCCGACGATACGGTCGGCCGCGTCAAGACCTACGAGGCCATCATCAAGGGCGAGAACATCCCCGCCCCCGGCGTGCCCGAGTCCTTCAAGGTGCTCATCAAGGAGCTCCAGGCGCTCTGCCTGGACATCAAGGTGCTGGATGCCGACCGCAACGTCATCGAGATCCCCGAGCTCGACCCGGAGGACATGAGCGGCGGCGAGACCCGTCCCATGCGCGACGAAGGGCCCGAAGACATCGCCCAGACCCTGGAGGAAGTGGAAGCCATGCTCACCACGGACGATGAGGACTTCGATGGCGACCTGGGCGATATGAACTTCACCATCGACGGCGATGACGGCTCGGATGATCTGTCCGTCGATGCCATGAGTGATGCCGAGATGGACCCCCTGCAGGACGACCTGTTCACCGATCCCCTCGATTTTGACTGATCCTGACTTCGCGTCACTTTGACGATATGGACGCAGCATGGCCGGATGCCCGCTGCTGCGTCCCGTCAGCCTTTCTGCGCTGACACAGGGCCTATGCCCATCGACAGGGAAGGGAGTGTGTACCCTTTTGTTTGAACTGACGAATCTTGATGCCATCCAGATCGGCATGGCCTCTCCTGAGCAGATCCGTGAATGGAGCCACGGCGAGGTCACCAAGCCCGAAACCATCAACTACCGCACGCTGAAGCCTGAACGCGACGGCCTGTACTGCGAGCGCATCTTCGGACCGACCAAGGACTGGGAATGCAACTGCGGTCAGTATAAGCGGATCAAATATAAGGACAAGGAAAAGATCTGCAACAAGTGCGGCGTGCAGGTCACCCGTGCCAAGGTGCGCCGTGAGCGCATGGGTCACATCGAGCTGGCCGCACCCGTGAGCCATATCTGGTACTATAAGGGCATCCCCAGCCGCATGGGCATGCTGCTGGAGCTGTCCCCCCGCATCCTGGATAAGGTGCTCTACTTCGCCAACTTCATCGTCCTCGACCCCGGCAACGAGGCCGTCACCGGCGTGCATCTGCATGACCTCATCAACGACGATAAGTACCGCGAGATCCAGAGCAAGAAGCGCCAGGGCGAGGACATCGGCAGCTTCCGCGCGATGATCGGCGCGGAGGCCGTGCAGACCATGCTCCGCGAGCTGGATCTGGACGCGCTGTCCGCCCAGCTCAAGGCCGAGATCGAGGCGCTCACCCTCAAGGAGCAGAACCGCGACACCGAGGGCCAGAAGCGTGCCCGCGCCATCAAGCGCCTGGAGGTCATCGAGTCCTTCCGCGCCAGCGGCAACAAGCCCGAATGGATGGTGCTCACCGTGCTGCCCGTCATCCCCCCGGATCTGCGCCCCATGGTGCAGCTGGACGGCGGACGCTTCGCCACCTCCGACCTGAACGACCTGTACCGCCGGGTCATCAACCGCAACA
>CAZJOA010000051.1:0-17212 GCA_964547515.1 uncultured Faecalibacterium sp. | reverse complement strand
TTTCAGCCCTCTCGACACCCATTCTCGCGATGGGGTTGAATGATAATGCATAGTTGCGTGCGCGTGTTTGTTGAAGGGGCTGTGCGAGCTTTGGCTCAGCTCCCCTACGGTCGCTTCGCGTCGCGCATAGTCGACTTTTCCTGCGATGCAGTGGGAGTCGGCATCATCCTGCGGATGATGCGGGATAATCTCGGGCTGAAAACAGCGTATTGCAGCACGCGGGAACTGCATGGCGAGTCAGCCCCCTCCATCGCGCGAAAACGGGACGAAGCCCCCAGGGCTCTGCCCTGAACCCGCGAAGGGCTTTCAGCCCTCTCGACACCCATTCTCGCGATTCAGTTGTCGATAAATCCGGAGTTGGTCGCGCGTGTTTGTTGAAGAAGGCTGTATGTGCTTTGGCTCGACTCCCAATAAACGGGACGCGGTGCATCCTGATGAACCGCCCGTTTTTCCGCGTGCCGCCATTCATCATGATAAATTCCTAATTCATCATTTCTCCGCACGCCCCTCAGACGCGGATGCGCAGCGCCCCGATCTTGTCGTCGAACTGCGCGGACGCGCCCTCCACATGGGGCGCGATGGCGTTGACCTCCATGACCAGAATGCCCGTGTCCGTCACATAGGGCTGACCGTCCATCAGGTTCTCCCGACCGTCCACCAGCAGATGCGTCACCCCCGCCTGCGCGATGATCTCATGTCCGCCGGAATGCAGCGTCAGCCGACCCTGCCGCACGTCCCAGTCGAAATCCATCCGCCCGGGGACGATGCTCTTCATGCGCTCCAGGATGCACAGCACATTCCCCCAGATCGCGCCGTTCCGGTTGACGGCACGCACCCCGCGGAAGTCCGGCTCCTGCCCGTTGACCATGATCTTGCAGTACTGCTCCTTGTCCGGGGTGTACTTGGCTGCGTCCGCCTCGGCGATGGGGCGGAAGAATTCCTCCGCCGGGTCGAAGAGCGCCGCCGGATTGGCGTACACCGCCGGGGCATCCGGCGCAGTCAGGGGCTGCAAGTCCGCCGGGACGCTTTGCAGGGTGACGCTCGCTGCGGACAAGCCGTCAGCCGTGGCCGTCAGGGTGATCTCGCCGGGGGTGCAGCCCGCCCGCAGCAGCACACGGTTCGTGCCGCACTCGGCATACACATGCTCCTGATGGATCACATTGTCGCTGCGGCCATTGCCGTTGAAGCGCCCGCTGTTGTAGCCGCCCAGGAAGGTCGCGTCGCCCGTCAGGCGGAAGGTGATCTTCGCGTCGCACAGGGGGCAGATGCGTCCGGCAGCGTCCAGCACCGCCACGTCCGCATAGGCCAGGTCATTGCCGTCGGCACGCAGTCCCGCCGGGGACACATGGGGTGTCAGCCGGATGGACACCGGTTCGCCGACCGTCTCGATGCGGTCGCGGCAGAGCTCCGCACCGCTGTAGCCATAGCCCACCGCCTCCACCCAGCCCGACCGGGTCACGTCCACATCGCGGATGGGGAAGACGAAGGTGTTCTCCGGCTGATCGCATGCGCCCACGAGCGCCCCGTTGACATACAGTTCCACCCGCGCCACGGCGTAGCTCCCGATGACGTAGACCGTCTTGCGGGTCGGGTCGCGCCGGAGCAGGGTGTCCTTTTCCTCCCAGTAGCTGCCGTTGAAGGTCTTGTCATGATACAGGTAGGACGCTTCCGTCAGCGGCGGATAATTCCAGTGCCCCAGGAGCTTCACGGTCGGGCGGACGCTCTGCATCGTGCGGAACACATCGAAGGACTGCTTCTTGACGCGGATGGCATCCACCCGCCCGGACATGCGCCCGTTCTCCGACCAGGACTGACGGCCATGCTGTGCCGAATCCGTCCAGCACAGCGCGGCGGCGGCACTGTAGAGGCTCTTGCCGGACGCACCCTGCATCCGGTCGTTGAAGAACTCCGCATAGCCGCGGGCATTGGCCAGTGCCAGCTCCTCGCTGGTCAGGTCGTAGAAATCGCGTCCCTTCTGCTTTTTGCCGGCCTTGCCCAGCCATTTGCAGCGGTAATCATAGTCCGGCGGGGTGAAGTCATCCCAGATGCGGCGTGGCGCTTCCTCCCGGGCGTATTCCGTCTCCGTGATCGGCCCGTGCTCGGACAGGAAGCGTCCGGCATGCCGGTTGAGCATCGTGCCGACGTATTCGCTGTGGATGAGCACTTCCTCGGTGTTGATCGTCCGGCAGCCCATGAAACGTCCGCCATGGGGATCAAGGCGGCGCTTCAGCCGGGTCATTTCGGCCATGTGTTCTGCGCTGATGGAATTGTTCCCGGCCTCCCAGAACAGGATGGACGGGTGATTGCGATACGCCAGGATGACATTGCGCATCAGCTCCACACGCTGATCCCACTGTCGGCCGAAGTTCTCGCGCTCCTTGTCGCCCGCGGGCTGGGTGCAGACCACGCCATGGCGGTCGAAGGCTCGCACATCCGCCGGACTCCCCGCCACATGCATGAAGCGGATGTGATTCGCGCCGCTCTCGCGGATGAGCAGTGCATCCATGTCGTGCATCCATTCGGGGACGATGCCGCTGGCCGCCCATTCGTTGGTGGCACGCTGGGCATAGCCGCGCAGCCACACCGGCTGACCGTTGATGGTCACGCCGCGCTCCCTGTCATAGCCGACCTGACGGAAGCCCGTCTCGATGATGGTCTCGTCCGTGTCGCCGTCCTCCGTCTCCAGCGTCACATGCACCCGGTAGAGCGCCGGATCATGCAAGCTCCAGAAGCGGATGCCGCTGACCTGCCCCTGCACATGGATCGTCTGCGTCCCCGATGCCTCCAGGGGCGTGGGGGATGCCTCATCCTCCGCCACCGGGACATAATGCCGGGTCGCCGCGTCCCAGCGGTAGGCATCCTCCGGGGTGATGCTGATGCGATGGGTGCGTGTCTCCTCCGGCGCGGGAGGAATGTCCGCCGTGTCCGAACGGAACGCCGCGACCTCCGTGCCGTCCAGCGTTCTCAGGGACACGCCGATCCACCCCTTCACCGCATAGGGATGGAGATTGCGCACCTCCGCGTCCACATGGAGGGTCATGGCGGCGCGGGCGGGATCGAAGTCCGCCGCGTAGACATAGGTGCCATGGCTTTGCAGATTGGCGTAGAGGGGCAAGGTCAGATGTGCCCGGGGCTTGAAATACACCCGGACGGGCTGGGAGATGCCGCCCAGGACGGGGTTGAAGTCGTTGCAGTTCCAGAAGAAGCCCACGCCCTCGCGTTCCGGGGGGACGGGCTGCTCCTGCGGAAAGAGGTAGCTGCCGGGGGTCACATCCGGCTTGTTGGGGGTCTCCGCGATGCAGAAGGGAATGCTGCGCGTGGAGGTGTTATCCGTGGCGACGGTGATGACATTGCGCCCGTCGGCGGACAAAAAGTCCGTCATGTCGAAGCCGAACGGCCCGACCCCCGCCTCGTAATATCCGCAGAGCTTCCCGTTGACATAGAGATAGCAGGTCTGACGCATGCCCTCGAAGGCGATGAGCACGCGCATGTCCCGTTTTTCCGGCGGGATGACCAGCACATTGCGGTAGAACGCAGCCGTGCGGGTCTGACCGCTGCCCGCGTCCTCGATGGGCACGGAGAAGAGCTCGCCGTCGTTGAAGGTATGGGGGAGGGTGACGTCCTCCCAGTCCGCATCGGCGTATGCAGGGTCGTACACCTCGCGTCCGGCTGCATCGCGGCAGGCCGCGAACGCCTCCTCCATCGGGAAGCAGTTCGCCAGGCGGAATTTCCACCCATGATGGTACTCATATACCTCGGACATCATCATTGTCCTCCTGACAACGCTACTTTTTGCGTAATTAGGAATTATGAATTAGGAATTAGGAATTTAAAGTGTGTGCTGCCCACGCCGCGCAAAAAGCATCAGCCGAAAGCACCGTCAGCAGTATCTACATTTCCAATTTCCAATTCGCGCACGGCATAACACTCTCAATTCCTAATTCCTAATTCATAATTCCTAATTCATAATTCCCAAAAGCATCTTCTTTCGTTTTCTTTCGAAAACGAAGGGGGCTGCCGCTTTCACGACAGCCCCCGGAAAAATCAGGGATGCAGCTTATTCGCCCAGGGAGGCGTGATACGCTTCGTTGTACTCCTCGGTCATCATAGCGCCGCCCTCTTCTTCCCACTGCTGCCAGGCAGCCTGCAGGCCATCCAGATCGATGATACCGGCGACATACTGGCAAGCCGCGTCGGAGATGATGGTGCTCAGCTGAGAGCCGAAGGCCACGTTGGTCTCAGACACGAAGGGATAGCAGGGGTTGGACACCGCGTAGGGCGCCAGCTCGTTGTTCAGCTGATTGTAGCGGGCACGCAGCTCGGTCTGACGCAGGGGCGCGCACAGATCGCCCATGATGTTCATGCCCAGCTGGTTCAGGCTGTGCTGATAGATGGTGGAGTTGTTGCTCATTTCTTCGGTGTACTGGTCGGTGTTGACGCGATAGCCTTCCTCGTCCAGCAGGTAGGTCACGCCGTTGACGCCCCAGTTGATCATCATCTGGCCCTCAGCGGTGTTGACCCAATCCAGGAACTTCATGACCTTGGGCAGATCCTCTTCCTTGACGGCCTTGGTGACGACGATCTCACCGGAGAAGCCGGGGTTCTGCGGCCACACGGAGATGGAGCCATCCGCCTTGGCCAGACCGCCGACCATTTCCCAGACCTGCTCGGTCACGCCGGCGTTCTTCTCGAACCACTCCTGCTGACGATAGCAGTTGTCCAGGCAGTCAAAGCGCATGAAGGCCTTGCCGGTGCGCTCGATGTTGTCCCACTGGGTGGAGTCGATGGTGGCGAAGTTGGGGTCGATGCCGCCAGCCTGATAGAGGTTGCGCAGCCAGTTCAGACCCTCCAGGTACGCGGGGGACTTGTGGGCGGGGTAGACATTGTTGTTCTCGTCGATGCCCCACTCATTGGGCGCGCCGTGCGCCACGGTGATGACGCTGATCGTGCCGGCGGTGTAGGAGCACATATTCAGGGCATAGGTGTCAGCGGAATAGTTCGCCAGCGCCATGGCCAGGTTGGTCAGCTCTTCCAGGGTGGTGGGCACTTCGGTGATGCCGCACTCGGCCGCGATGTCCTTGCGGTAGTAGATACCGGCACGGGGATACGCACGGGTGCGGTAGATGCCGTAGATGCGGCCATCGATGGAGATGTTGTTGTAGATGCCGGGATTGCCCGCCAGGTTGGGGTAATTCTCGGAATCGTTCACATAGTCGGTCAGATCCCAGAACGCGCCGGCGCGGGCATTGTTAATCATGGTCGTGCCGCGGGCATCGGTCATCGCGATCAGCATGGGCTGCTTCTCGGAGGGATCGGTCATGGTGGTGTTCAGAGAATCACCGTAGGAGGAGTTGGCAGCGTAGATGATCTGAAGGCGCACGCCGGTGGCCTCTTCGATGGCATCCAGAACGGGGTTGTTCTCGAGCTGCGCTTCGACCAGCGCGTTCAGGTCGGGGAGCATCACCGTGATGGTGAAGGGTTCGTCAGCGGAAGCGAAGGATGCCATGGACAGCACCATCACCAGCGCCAGGAACAGAGAAACCAGCTTCTTCATGGGGAAACCTCCTTGATTTGATGTATGATCTTGACGGATGCCTCCGTCACAAATCCAACGCTGAATGAAATGAGGAATTATGAATTATGAATGAGGAATTGAGATGCTGCGGCGTTTTCGCCGGCGTTCACAAACCAAATTCATCATTATGAATTCCTAATTCCTAATTTCCCATTAGCCCTTCAGAGCGCCGACCATGACACCCTTGACGAAGTACTTCTGGAGGAAGGGGTAGACGCACATGATCGGGACGGTGGAGACCACGATAACGGCCATCTTGACGGATTGCTCCGGGGGCTGGACGAATTCGGGGTCGAGGTTGGCCATGTCGCCCGCGGAGGAGCTGGACATGATGATGATCTCGCGCAGGAGGACCTGAAGAGGCCACTTTTCGCGGACATTGGGGAGGTAGATCATCGCGCCGAAGTAGGCATTCCAGTGGCCGACGGCGTAGAAGAGGCCGAAGGTGGCCAGGACGGACATGGACAGGGGGAGGACGATCTTCCACAGGACACCGATGTCCGTGCAGCCGTCGATGGAGGCGGATTCCTCCAGCTCCTGCGGGATGCCCTGGAAGAAGTTCTTGACGATCATCATGTTGTACGCGCTGATCGCACCGGGCAGCAGCACCGCCCAGTAGGTGTTCTTCATGTTCAGCATGTTCGCCGTGACGATGTAGCTGGGGATCATGCCGCCGCCGAAGAACATGGAGAAGATGACCATGTTCAGCACGAAGTTGCGGCCGCGCAGACGGGGCTTGGAGATGGCATAAGCCATGGTGACGGTGAAGAACAGGTTGATGATCGTGCCGACAACGGTGATGAAGATGGAGTTCTTAAAGCCGGAGAGGATCTTGTTGGTGGAGAAGATGTATTCGTAGGCGTTGAAGGAAATATCGTGGGGGATGATGAGCAGGGGGCGCGTTGCCAGTTCATACTCGGTGGCGAAGGACGCGCCGATGATGTAGATGAAGGGGGCGATGGTGGTCAGCGCGACGAGGGTCAGGATGATGTAGTTCGCCACATCGAAGACCCGTCCGGCAGGGGTGTTGCCCTGTCCGACAGCGCCGGTGGAGCCGACAAGCGCCTTCTTCACTTTCTTCTGCTCATTCTGTTCGGAGGATATGTCGTTCTTCTTGTTCATCTTCTTGCTCCTCCTTTCATCAGTACAGGCCGGATTCACCCAGCGCATGGGCGATCTTGTTCGACCCCACGACCAGGATGATGCTGACGACGGACTTCATCAGGCCGACGGCGGATGCGTAGGAATACTGTCCCTGCTGCAAGCCCTGCTGATAGACGAACACGTCCAGCGTCTGGGAGGCGCTGCGGTTGAGGGAGTTCGCCATCAGGATGAGGTGATCGTGACCGGTATCCAGCATGGAGCCCATGCGCAGGATGAGCATCAGCACGATGGTGGAACGGATGGCGGGCAGGGTGATGTGCCACAGGCGGCGCAGACGGCCCGCACCGTCGACCATGGCGGCCTCATAGAGCTGGGTGTCCACATTGGTCAGCGCGGCCAGGAAGATGATCGTGCCCCAGCCGGTCTCCTTCCAGATGGACTGGCCGACGATCATCCAGCGGAAGGTATCGGGCGAACCCAGGAAGTTGATCGGCGTGCCGAGGATGTTCTCCGTCAGCTTATAGACGATGCCGCTGGGTCCGAAGAGCACCATGGTGATGGACACCACGATGACGATGGAGATGAAATGCGGCACATACAGGAAGGTTTGCAGCAGCTTCTTGTAGCGCAGGGAGCGCATCTCATTGAGCAGCAGCGCCAGGATGATGGGCGCGGGGAAGTAGAAGATCAGGTTCATGAAGGACAGGATGAAGGTGTTCTTCAGATAGCGCGTCCAGGAGGGGAACTTGAAGAAGTATTCGAACCACTTCAGGCCCACCCATTCACTGCCGAAGATGCCGGAATAGGGGACGTAGTTCTCAAAAGAGATCACGATGCCCCACATGGGCAGATACTTGAACACGATGAAGTACACAAAGCCGGGCAGCAGCAGCAAATACAGCCATTTATCGCGCACCAGGTCTGCACCCAGCCGCCGCCAATACTCTTTGCCCGTGCCATGCATGGATTTGACGGGAGCCGCCTTTTCGCTCATGGAAAACCCTCCTTCGTTCAGGTCTTGCTACCGGTTTGCCGCGTAAATCGGGAGTTTCCCGGCTGTCGATGTGCAAAATCAGCAGGTTTGCACGTCGGGATCGCCCTCCCTTTTTTGTCGGCATAACCCTGTATCAAATTAATCACATTATAGCGGCACACCCAAGCCCTTTCAAGTGGATTTGGCGAACTTGGACAAAATTGCATACAAAAAGGGACAGAATGAGAAAGGCCTGAAACCGACCGGCAGGAAAACGCAAAACGGCGGCGAATACTCCCCCGCGAAGCGTGAAAAATCCGCCGCACACATGCAAGAAAGGAACGATCCGCGATGAACAAGGTCTATCAATGCTTCCCCGGCGGCAAGCACAAGGCGCTCACCATGTCCTACGACGACGGCAAGGTGCAGGATCGCCGGCTGATCGGGATATTCAACCGCTACGGCATCCGGGGGACCTTCCACATCAACAGCGGTCTGATCGACCGCGACCCGAACCGCATCCGCCCGGAGGAATTCCGCGAGCTGTACCAGGGGCACGAGGTGGCGTGTCACACGGTGACGCACCCGACCATCGCGCGTTGTCCGCTGCCGAATGTGGTATCGGAGGTGCTGGAGGATCGCAAGGCGCTGGAGGCCGTCATGGGCTATCCCGTGCGCGGGCTGAGCTACCCCAACGGCTCGCTGAGCAGGGACATCGAGGCGCTCCTGCCCATGTGCGGCATCCGATACAGCCGCGTGGTGGGCTCCAGCGGCAATTTCGCCCTCCCCGAGAACCCCTACCGCTGGCAGGCCACCTGCCATCACAACACCCGCCTGCTGGAGCTGGGCGAGCAGTTCGTCGGGCTGTTCAAGCAGCAGTACCTCTACCTGATGTATGTCTGGGGACATTCCTACGAGTTTGACGACAAGGGCAACTGGGACACGATGGAAGCCTTCTGCAAGCTGGTGGGCGGCCGGGACGACACCTGGTACTGCACGAACATCGAATTCATGGACGCGATGGACGACTTCCGCCGCCTGGAATTCTCCGCCGACAACACCTTCGTCTTCAATCCCGGCTGCCGCGACTGCTGGATTCGCGTCAACGACGGCGAACCCATCCGCATCCCCGCCGGGGCGCTGGTGAACTTGTAAGTAGGGGGCTTCCCCATTCCCTGACCAACAAAACACGAAGGCCGCTTCGCCTTGTCGGGTGAAGCGGCCTTCCATTCATTATGCTGCTGTCTCTTTGTACGCCTTCATCCGCGGCAGATACACGATCAGCCAGCCGAGGACGATCAGCGGGATGGCTGCGAAAAAGTCCAGCGCGGAATGCTGCTTCATGAACACCGTGGAGATGCAGATCATCAGCGCGAAAATGGTGAAGAACACCGCCCAGCCGCGCGTCCGGAAGCGCTTGATGTCCATCGCGGCGAACAGCACCGCGAAGCCTCCCGTGCAGTGCAGGCTCGGACAGACATTGGTGTTCGTGTCCACCGTGTAGATCAGCCCGACCGAGCGCGTCAGCAGATTGTCCCGCCCCAGTGCCGTCAGGTCGGGGCGCAGAAGCTGCTGCGTCGGCCAGATGAGGTAGATCACCACGGTGATGGTCGTTGTCAGGATGAGATTCCACATGAACCGCCGGAATGCCCCGATGTCATACGCCAGGGTGTACAGCGACATCCACAGCAGCGACACATGCCAGGACATATACGGGAAGATGAACCACTCGCAGAACGGGATCACGTCGTCCAGCGCACAGTGGACGGTGTGATACGTCGGCGCGGGACAGAACCGCTCGATCAGCAGGAAGACGAGCAGATACCCCACCCAGTACAGCAGGAGCAGCAGGTGGCGGAATTCCGGCGAGGTGATGTTGTTGGGGCGCAGGCGGCGATAATCCACCGCAAACGGACGAAGCTTCATCGTAAACCCTCCCATCAATCCTGTTCGCCGGCGATGAAGAGCACGCCGAGCGTCCCCGGGCCGCAGTGGCTGGAGATCACCCCGCCCGCACGGGTGATGTGGATCTCCCCGAAGCGGTGCATCCCCTCCAGCATGGCGCGGATGTCCGCCAATATCGCCTCGTCACAGCCCGAATGGGTGATGAACACATGCCCGGTCTCCGCCTTGGACAGTTCCGGCATCAGGTCCTCCACATAGTTGTGCAGCACGCGATCCATCCGCCCACGGTACTTCTTCGCCGCGCCCATTTTGCCGTCCGTCACGTTGATGCGCGGGTGGAGCTTCAGCGCACCGCCCATCAGCGCCGACACGCTGGAGCAGCGTCCGCCCCGGTGCAGGTACACCAGTGTGTCCACCACGAAGCTGGCGCGCACCCGCTGACGCAGTGCGCCGACCTTCGCGGCAATCTCCGCACCGGTGCAGCCCGCCTGCGCCATTTCGGCCGCGGCGATCACCTGTAGCCCCACACCCGTGGACAGGCTCTGGGAGTCGATGACATGCACCAGGGCATCGGCATGCAGCTGATGCGCCGCCATGCAAAGCACCTGATAGGTGGAGGACATGCTGGACGAAATGGTGAAGCAGACCACCTCGTCCCCCCGGGACACATGGGGCATCAGGGCAGCCTTGGCGGCCTCCAGGGACACAGCCGCCGTCTTGGGACAGGTCTTCGCCTCGTCCGACCACCGGTACAGCTCGTCCGGCGTGATCCCCTGGCCGTCCAGATAGTCCGCCTCCCCCAGGATGATGTGCAGGGGCAGTATCTCAATACCGTATCGCTCGAGCAGCTCCGGCGACAGGTCGCTGGTGCTGTCGGAAATGATCTTGACCATGCTTGCTTTCCTTTCTGCGCTGCGGCAGGTATTTCCCGCGTTCAGTATACCGCACGGATGTCAACTCAACATCAAGCGAAAATCAACGTTCGTTGAGGATCGGTGACGATGCGCCATGCGTGCCTTACCATCATGCCACAAAACGCGAAAAGAATCAAGGGGGGAATGGCATTCCGGCGGACAGAATCCGGTTAAGAAACGGCAAAGGCAGTTCTTGCACGCGAACGGGAGATTCATGATTGTTTTTCGCAAGTGCATTGACAGACGCGGGGCATGTGGCTATAATGAAGGCAACATCGCTGAGAAAGGCAAGGGTGACGAACCATGTTGAAGAACCTGTTTGATTTTTCCGGAAGCACAAGGATGAAGCTCGCGCACGCGCTGCGCCTGGTGGGCATCGTCGCGGCCATCGTGATCTTTGCCTTCGGCGCGAAGGAGATCATGGATGTCAAGCACATGAAGGCCGTGCTGGACGTGTCGAAGCTCATCATGGGGGACGTGCTGCTCTTCCTGTGCAAGAAGTATCTGGTGTGGGTGCTGCTGTGCCTGCTGGTGGGCATCGGCGGCTTCTACACGCTGCGCTTCCTGGAAAACAAGGAGCAGGCCGCGTAAACCACGACGGTTTCCATCGCAGCCATCCATCCGAAGCCTCCTGCTGCTGCAGGGGGCTTTTTTTGTCCCCGCCTGATTTCTTCACACGTTCCACACAGAGCCGTGATACAATCAAAGCAAATCCCTTCACAAGGAGGTTTCCCCATCATGAAGAAACTGCTTTGCATCCTGCTGACGCTCTGTCTGCTGCTGGCCTGCGCCGCAGCCGGGAGCGCCGAGACCGTCATCACCCTGGGTGAGAGCATCCTGGTGGATGGCGCTGCCATCACGGAGGACCCGTCCGCCCCGGTGCATCTGGCGCACAAGGTCGAGACCCACCCCGGCGTGGCCGAGAGCCTGAAGGACGTGTCCAACCGCGTCGTGACCATCGCTGCGGCGGGGACATACCGCATTTCCGGCACGGCGGCGGACACGCAGATCGCCGTCTGCGCGGGTGCGGAGGAGCATGTCACCCTCATCCTGGACGGCATCGACATCACCTGCCGCACCGCCCCGGCCATCGCCGTGTTCACCGCGAATGACCCCCGTGTGGCGGGCGAATACGCCGTGACGCTGGTGCTGGCGGAGGGCAGCGAGAACCTGGTCACCGGCAGCCACACCAAGCGCATTGTCGAGACCGATGTGAAGATGGACGGCGCGATCACGTCGCTGGTGTCCCTGGGCATCGAGGGCACGGGCGAACTGCGCGTGGATGCGGACAACGAGGGCATCGAGGTCAAGAACGGCCACCTGACCATCAACGGCGGCAAGCTGAGCATCCTTGCGGGGGACGACCCCATCAATGTCTCCGAGGATAATGTGGGCGTGCTGACCATGAACGACGGCTATGTGTTCTCGGCCGTGAAGAATGCCGCGGGGGCTGAGGGCGACGGCATCGACTCCAATGGCTGGATCATCTTCAACGGGGGCACGGCCATCAACCTGGCCCACCCCACCAGCATGGACAGCGGCATCGATTCCGACATGGGCTCGTTCATCAACGGCGGCATCATCGTCGGCGCGGGCAATATGTACGACCCCATCGAGGCGGATTCCGAGCAGCTGTTCATGATGCTGGAGTTCGCCGAGTCCACCGATGACCTGCTGGTCGTGACCGATGCGGCAGGTGAACCCGTCTTTGCGTATGATTTCCCCTATGATTACATGTACATCGCCTTCTCCACCCCCGACCTGAAGGAGGGCGAGACCTACCACGTCTATCTGGGCGGCGAGATCGTGGGCGAGGAGGAGAACGGCCTGTACACGGCCATCACCGCGTACACCCCCGGCACGCAGCTGATGCACGGCGAGGGCAATGCGGAGCAGCGCATGAGCATGCAGATGCCCGCTGACGTGCCCCAGGGCGGCTTCGACCCGAATCAGGGTCAGCCTGGTCAGCCCGGTCAGCCTGGTCAGCCCGGTCAGCCCGGCCGCGGCGGGGAGGACTTCGGCAGCTCCGGCGGACAGTCCGCCAACCCCATGGCGAACCTGACCCAGGCGGCCAATGCGCTGGACGGCCTCGACCTGAACGAGATCCTCAAGGGCACCGACCTGAACGAGCTGCTCAGGGATGTGGATCTGAACAAGCTGCTCACCGGCCTGTCGGTGACAGAGGTGCTGACGGAGGAGCAGATCCGGCAATATCTGGGCGATGTGGACATTGCCGCGCTGGAGGCGGCGCTCCATGTGGACAGCGCGCTGGGCAGCGTGCAGGGCATGGGCGGCTTCGGCGGCATGCGCGGCCTGACCTCCTCGGCGGACGTCGCCACCACCGAGTTCACCCTCACCCGCGAGACCACGGGCTTCACCAATGTATCTGCGGCGGGACAGTAAAATGCTTCTCAGGGGCAGTCGGAAACGGCTGTCCCTTTTGCATGCACAAAAAAGCGCCGCCCATGTGGACGGCGCAGAGGGTCATTTGGCGTAGGTGCGCCTGATGCCGTTTTTCTTGAAGTACTGCGCGGCATAAGAGCCCTCCGCCACCGTGGCGGTCAGGGAATCGCAGTCGTAGAACGCACCATCGCCGATGCGGGTCAAGCCCTTGGGGAGGGTGATGCTTTTCAGCGATGTGCAGTCGGAGAACGCCCACATGCCGATCTCCGTCACGCCCTCCGGGAGGACCACCTCCGTCAGCTCGGTACAACCACTGAAGGCCTCGTCCCCGAGCACGCTGTCCGCCAGCGCACACGCCGTACACAGCGTCAGCAAAAGCATCAGCAGGAAACAAAGCTTTTTCATTCGTGATGCCGTTTGTGTTTATGCTGCGCCGAGGGAACGATCCACCCGGCGGAGGATCTCCCGCGTGCTGCCGTAGGTCAGGGTGCGCAGGGCGGCCTCGATGGGCAGCACCAGCACGCCCAGCACCTGTGTGCGGTCGGCATTGGGGGTCTGTCCGGAATACCGCGCGACGAACCAGCTCACGCGCTTCACGTCGCCCCCGGCGATGGGGTATTCGTCCACCATGGCGGGCTCCTGGGCGTGGAGGGTCGCGGTCACGCCGGTCTCCTCGCGTACCTCGCGCAGCGCGGTCTGCGCCAGGGTCTCACCCGGCTCAACATGCCCCTTGGGCAGGCCGTAGCTGCCGTTCTTTTCGCGGACGAGCACATAGCGCCGTTCGCCGTCGATGACGGTGTACAGCACCGCGCCCGCCGAATGGATCAATGCCATCGCTCACACCTCCAGCGCGGGAGCATTGGTCGAGCCGGGCTCGTCCCGCAGCGCCATCGCCAGACGATGGATGCCCTCGGTGATGTTGCGGCGCGGACACCCGATGTTGATGCGCAGGAAGCCGTCGCCCTGTTCTCCGAAGAACCGTCCGCCGGTGAACTGCACGCCCGCCGCGATGGTGCGGCGCATCAGCTCGTCCTCATGGAAGCCATAGGCGCGAAGATCGATCCAGCCCAGATAGGTGGCCTCCAGGGGCGTCAGAATGGCCTGGGGCAGGTATTCCGCCACTAACTTTTGTAGGTGCTGACGGTTGCCGTCCAGGTAGTCCAGCAGCCCGTCCAGCCAGTCGTCCCCCTCGTTGTACGCCGCGCGGGTCGCTTCCAGCGCGAAGATGTTGCCGCTGCGGACACCGGCCCTGTCCATCTGGGCACGGAGGGCATCGCGGACTGCCTCATCCATGCAGATGCAGCAGGCCTGCTGGAGTCCGGCGAGGTTGAAGGTCTTGCTGGCCGCGCAGAGGGACAGGACGCGCTCCTGCCGGATGGACAGCGCCGGGACGAAGGTATTGGGCGCATAGACGAAGTCCGCGTGGATCTCGTCGGACACCAGATACGCACCGTATTTGTCCATGAGGTCGATCAGGGCGGAGAGCTCGTCCTTCGACCACACGCGGGACGCAGGATTGTGCGGATTGCAGAGCATCAGCAGCTTCGCGCCGTCCCGGAGGTGCTCCTCCACCGCCGCGAGGTCCATCGAATACCGCCCCTGCGCATCCCGCAGCATGGGGGCATCCGCCAGGGTGCGCCCGGTCTGCTCCACGCTCATGCGGAACGGCCCATACACCGGGGACATGATGATGACCTTGTCGCCGGGCTGGGTCAGGGCGAGGATGGCAAGCTTCAAGCCCGTCACGACGCAGGGCAGCAGGGTCAGGCTGTCCGCCGGGATGGTCAGCCCATGGCGGCGCTGCCAGAAGTCGATCAGTGCCTGATGGTCATCCGCCAGCTCCGCGGTGTAGCCATAGGTCGGATGTGCCGCGCGGCGCAGGATGGCCTCCTGCACGGCGGGCGGGCTGGGGAAATCCATGTCCGCCACCCACAGGGGCAGCAGCTCATCGCCGTGCTCCCTGCGTGCCTCGTCCCACTTCTCGCAGCGCGTGCCCATGCGGTACAGCCCCGCATCGAAATATGCCTGGTCAAACTTCATCATGTGCAGCCTCCTTTGGTTCAGTCGCCTTCAGTACCCAAAATCCGCCGGACTTGTCCAGCTTTTCCACATGCTCATAGAGCGTCCTGAGGTATTTGACGCAGCTCTCCGCGCCCTGCTGCTTGCGGATGACCAGATACAGCGCGCCGCCGGGGTTCAGGCTGACGGACGCATCCGCAAACATCCGATAAATGACCTGCTTGCCCGCGCGGATGGGCGGGTTGGTCACGATGGCATCGTAGTGCCTGTCCATCACGGCGGACATGCCGTCTGATTCGACGACCCGCGCCTCCACGCCATTGCGTGCGCAGTTGTCCCGGCACAGCGCCAGTGCGCGGCGATTCACGTCCGCCATGGTGACGTGAGCCTCGCGGTTCGCCCTGGCGATGGCCACGCCGATGGCACCCCAGCCGCAGCCCAGGTCGAGCACATCGCCATGCAGGTCGGGCAGCGCATCCAGCAGCAGCCGCGAGCCCGTGTCCAGTTCGCCCTTGGAGAACACGCCCGCGTCGGTCATGAAGCTCAGCCCATGCCCGCGATAGGGGAACGCACACGGGACGGGCTTGGATTCGCTGGACGGGTCAGCGGTGTAATACTGGTCGATCATGGTTTCGCCTCCATCCGTGCATCGGCATACAGGGCGGACACCTCCTGTGCGGTCAGCTCCCGCCATGCGCCCTCGGGCAGGGCGGCATCCAGCGTCAGGCTGCCGAAGGTCTCCCGGTGCAGCGCCGTCACCTCGCGTCCCACGGCGGAGAACATGCGCTTGATCTGGTGGAACTTGCCCTCATGGACGGTGACGCGCCCGGTCTGCGGCGCGACGATCGTCAGCTGTGCGGGCTGTGCGTCGAAATCCGACAGGTGCAGCCCCTGCGCGAAGGCCGCAACATGGCTTTCGTCCAGCGGCGCGTCCACCTGCGCCAGGTAGGTCTTGTCCACATGCCGCCCCGGGGACAGCAGACGGTGGTTCAGCTCGCCGTCCGTCGTCAGCAGGAGCAGCCCGGTCGTGTCCTTGTCCAGCCGCCCCACCGGCATGCACCCGATAGCCGCATAGCTCTCCGGCAGCAGATCCATCACGGTGGGCTGCTTTTTGTCCCGCGCCGCCGTCAGCAGTCCCGACGGCTTGTGCAGCATGACATGGCGCGTCAGCCGACCGTCCACCGGCTGACCATTCACCGTGAGCGCCGCGTGCCCCTCGTCCACCTGACGCTCCGGTTCACGCACGGACGCGCCGTCCACCGTCACCCCGCCGCGCCGGATGAGCTTCTGCATTTCGCTGCGGCTGCCCACACCCAGGGTCACGAGCCATCGGTCAAGCCGCATCATGGGTCTGCTCCTTCTCCATGCGCAGATACACCGCAGGCAGCAGGCTCTTCAGCGGCAGGACGGGACAGAGCAGCACCAGCGCACCGCCCACGAGCAGCAGCGTCTGACGCAGATTGAGCACAAAGCCGGGCAGCTGCAAGTTTTTCAGCGCATGGATGAGGGTGACGGCCGCATCGCCCAGGGCGATGGCCGCGACCGCCGCGAAGGGCAGCACCAGCAGCAGCCCCGCGAACCACAGCGCCGTCAGGCGAAGTCGCCGCCCCTGGAGCAGCCCCTTCTCCCCCATGGCGAGGGCATGGCGCGTGCCGGAATGCACCGCGCAGCCCAGGAGGATCAGCAGGAGGGTGAAGGCGATCGCTGCGGCAAAGCGCATGACACCGCCGACGAAGTCCCCGCCACCAATGGCCGCGAAGATACGCATGAGGGTGACGAAGTCCACCAGACCCATCACGGAGGCATAGAGCCAGACAAGGCCGGCGATGGTCAGGGCGCTCCAGCACAGCATGCACAGCGTGCCCTTCAGCCCGCGCAGGAGCTTCCGGCCGTAGTCCGCCGTCGAGATCAGGCGGACGCTGAATACGCTGCCGCCGTTCAGCATGTCCTGGAGCGCCAGGGCGAAATTCTCTCTCGCGGGGAGGACGATGAGCAGATAGAGCGGCACGGCCATCCAGGCCAGCGGCGCAAGGGACGCATCGGCGCAGAACAGCAGCGGACACAGCGCGATGGCACGCAGCACCAGCTCGACCAGCAGCGTCAGCAGCAGCTGGGCGAAATTCTTCTTATACAGGCTGACGGATTCCCGCCACACATGGCTTATCTTCATTCACATGACCCTTTCCCTGTGCCTGATGGCGGCTCTCCCGCCGGAACAGGCAATATGCATTCATCTTATTATACAACCGAATCGCGGGAAATGCAATTCCTTATCAAAGAATGACAAATTGTTTCAGCTGTCCGTCATGATGGCATATC
>CAZJOA010000050.1:0-17288 GCA_964547515.1 uncultured Faecalibacterium sp. | reverse complement strand
CAATCCTGCATTGTTGCACATACTATGACGGATGTTTCCTGATAGGGCGGATCACATACCGGTCAGGCCGGTGCGTTCCACGCCCTGGACGAAGAACCTCTGTGCGAGGATGAACAGGAGGATGAGCGGGAGGATGATGAGCAGGGCGGCGGCGTTGGTGAGCATGGAGACCTGCACCGTGTCGATGACGGAAGCGCCGCCGGAGGCCTGGGTGATCTGTGCGCTGAGGGTGTTGAGCAGGGTCGGGAAGAGCTTCATGCCGGACATGTAGGTGCTTGCGGTGTAGAGGTCGTTCCACGTCCAGACGAAGGACAGCACCGCCACCGTCACCATGGCAGGCCCGGCGTTGGGGAGCATCACCCGCAGGAAGATCGTCCCCACGCCCGCGCCGTCCACCCAGGCGGCTTCCTCCAGTTCACCCGGCAGCCGCGCCAGGAATTGGCGCAGGACGTAGATGAACAGGCCGTTTTTGGTCGCCTGACACCCGATGGACATGAGCATCAGCGGCCAGGGCGTGCCGATGACCGTCCGCCCCTCGTAGCCAAATAGCCCCAGGATGCCGTACAGGTTGAAATAACGGTACTGCATGTAGGTCGTGGACATGTAGGTCTGCTGGGGCAGGATGAGCGAAAGCAGGACGAGCATGAAGATGAGCGTCCGCCCGCGGAATTTGAACCGCGCCAGCCCGTAGGCCGCCAGGGTGCTCGATGCCACCTGGAGCACCGTCGCCGCGGCGCTCACGGCCAGGGTCGTCAGCAGATACCGCTGGTAGTCCACCAGCCGCAGGACTTCCCGGAAGCTGTCCAATGTGGGATGCTTCGGCACCCATTTGACCGTCATGTCGTACATGTCCTCCCGCCCCATGAACGCCACCGACACCTTGATGAGGATCGGATACAGGATGACATACGCGATGCCGATCATGATCCCCGCGCGGAAGAGCGCCCAGAGTGCCTTCCCGGCGCGCCGGGAAAAGGGCTTATGGTGCTTCCTGCGTGGCATTTTCTGTTCGTCAGCCCTCATATTTTCGCACCACCTTCCCCATCACCAGCGCCACCAGCGCCAACAGAAGCACGATCATCACCGAGTAGATCCACGCCATCGCCGCCGACAGGCCGAAATTGAAGCTGTTCAGCGCCGTGTTCTGGATGAGTTCAAGGGTCTTGTTCGTCGAGGCCGTGAAGGAATCGATGATCGTGTAGATCATGCAGGTCAGTATCATCGGGCTGGTCATGGGGAAGGTGATCCGCCAGTAGCTCTCCCAGGCGGACGCGCCCTCCAGCGCCGCGACCTCATACATGGTCGGCGGGATGGATTGGAGCGCCGCGAGGAAGATCAGGATCTGCACGCCGGACAGGATGACGATGTCGTAAATGCGATCCGCCGCCGAAGCCAGATACTGGGCGATCTGCGTCGGCAGAACGCCGCTGGTGATGAGCAGATTCGCCAGATTCAGCGATTCCAGCCCGGATAGCGACTGACTTTGCTTGAAATTGCCCGTCGCACCCATCATGCTTTGCAGCGCATCACCCGCGTCGAAGTTCATCAGCGCAGGCGCAGCCAGCACCAGCGGCAGGAAGAAGATCGTCCGGACGAGCCATCGCCCGCGGAACTTCTGATTCAGCAACGTCGCCGCGAAGAAGGAGAAAATGGTGATGAGCGGCAGGTTCAGCAGCATGTTCAGCAGGGACTGGACGGCCTTTTCGCGGAAATTCGTGTTGACGAGGAGTGCGTTGTGAAAATTGTCCAGCCCGCAGAAGACCGCGTTGTAGCCGCTGGCATCGATCTGCACGCTGGAGAACGCGAACCGCAGCGAGTTCAGCGCCGGGATGCCGAACTGGAACACCAGCCCGAAGCACAGCGGCAGCACGAAGAGGTATCCCCATCGCGCCTTCTTCTTTTCGAGGGTCATCATGCCCTTCCGTTGGCGTGGCTTTGCCCCTTGGGTCATCTTCAATTTGCTTCACCCGCCTTTCCCAGCGCGAAGTCCTTCGCAGGGACGGTCACGCCGTCCACCACGACCGGCTCGTTCCCATAATTCACCACGATGCTCGTCCCATTGGCGTAGGTCGTTCTGTACACGTTGAACGCCACCCGCTCGTGGGCGGACATTTCGACCCCGGCCAGCGGCGCGAGCACCTCATTCGCCCGGGCGAACTGCTCGCGGATGGTCGCCTCCCAGTCCGCGAAACGCCCGCGGTTGACCCACGAATGCTCCGTGTCCTTGAGGAGCGCGGTGGTCTCCCAGGTCAGGGTGTATTGCAGCCCCGCGCCGAATTCGACCGCCTGGAGGAAGGCCATGCGCACGTCATCGGCGTAGTTGATCGGTTCGCTGACGTAGGGGACGCTGCCGCGCACCACCGCCGGGTAGAAGGGGACGCTCTCGTCGGTCAGGCGGAAGCCGCTGTCCCCGCAAGGCATGTCGTAAATGGCATCCACATAACCCAGTGCGTAGGCATTCGGGGCACGCAGCGCCACTGTCAGGGCATTCAGGGCGGACAATGCGTCCTCCTGTGCACGCGCCATCCCGACCCGGTTCACCGGCGCGGACGCGGTGAAATCGCTCCACAGGTCGCGCCCGATGTCCGGCACGGCCACGCCGGACAGCCCGGTCTTCGCCGCGTCGGTGGCGAACTGCGCCGCCTGACGGGTGAACCGCGCCGCTGTCAGCTGGTAGATCGTTCGCCCGTTGTAGCGCCGGTAGCGGTTCGTGTAGTCGTATTCGTACCGCACGGCCACATCGCGGCAGAGGTCGCGGATGAAGGCGTTCCGGCTGACGAGGGCGTTGGCGTCGCGGTCGGTCTCCAGCCAGGTCTCCGGGAACAGCCGCCAGCCGTTCTCCTCCGCCTGCTGCGCCAGGGAACGCAGCCCATCCGTCCCGCCCAGAATGCTCTCGGGGCGGATGCGCGTCTGTGAGCCCTGCCGCAGTCCGCCCTGCTGCCAGCCCTCCAGCCGCAGCCACACCTCGCCGCCCAGGCCGGACAGCGCTTCGGCGATCTGACCCGCCTCGGCGTAGGTCGTCAGCGCCTCCATGCCCTCCACGGGCAGCCCCGCGACCACCTCGGTCGTCGGTGCGGCGCAGATCACGTCCGCCGCCAGGGCGTATTTCCCGGCGGACTCCCCGCTCAGCGTCCCCGATGCAAGCAGCCGCTGACGATACGCCCGCGCCATGCCCATGTAATCGTTTTCATCCTCGGGCAGCGGCGCATACCGCAGCACCACGTCCCCGCGATACGGCGCGGACTCGAAATAGATCTGCCGTGAATCGGAGATGGACATAAAGTCCACCGATGTTGCCAGAACAGACGTGTACACCGTGTTGTAGGAGTTGCTCATGCCCGCCACGCGCGCATTGACGCTGCAAAGCTCCGCGCCCTGGTCGATGCTGACGAGCATCGCGGCGTTTCCGTTCTTCACGCCGAAGACGGGCAGCGCTGCCCGCCCGTCGGTGACGTAAGCGCTTTCAGTGTCCGACACCGTGTCCGCGCCGTAGATGCGGGTGGAGAAGATCGGCTCGTTGGTCTTCCCGTTGTTGTAGTAGATCAGCGACCCCGACCCGTCCGGGACGAGCATATAGCCCATTTCGGATGCATCACCGGCACCAAAGTACTCCAAAATCCGGATCTCATACGGCGGGATCTTCTCGTCATAGGTCAGTGCATCGCCCTGCAAGGCGGCTATCAGTGCACCATCCTCCAACCGGTAGGACAGCGTCACCCCGAAATGCGCCCGGGAGGACGTCTCCGTCACCACGCCGTTCTCCGCGTTGTCGAAGTCCAGGTCGTCGTAGGTGTACCCGCACTGATCCATGTAGCCCTTGATCTTCTTCAGGATGCGCGACGAATCCTTGGTCAGATAGTACACGTCCTCATTGACCACATTGGGATACTTCTTGACCAGATTGTTCACATAGTCCGTGTCATCCTCGTGCCCGGCGATGCTCGCAAGGCGATAGTTCTTGAGCAGGTCCGCCCGGTCGGCCTCGGACAGCGCCGCTGTAAACGCTTCCATCCGGCTCTTGCTGATCTGCTGGGGCACGTCCGCCAGCGTGACCGTCACCTTGCCCAGCCGGTAGGTCACGCGCAGCTCGTCCGCCGTGACCGAATAGGACATGCCGTCGTAGGCGATGGCATCGTTGTACGAGTCCATCATGCCGAACGCGCCCTTCTGGTCGTAGTAGGTCACGGTCACCTGCGCACCCAGGCGCAGCTTGGTCGTGCCGTCCACCAGGGTCTCCTCGGCGCGGTTCTGGGGGTTGGAATACCAGATATGCCCGGTTCGCTTGTCCATCAGGGCGACTTCAGCCGTCTTTTCCTGGAAGTACAGGGCGGACTTGCCATCCTCCAGCGCCAGCGTGAAGCCCGCCGTCAGCGCGGTGTCGTAGCCGTCGCGCTCGATGTCCGCATCGGTGGGGACTGCGCCGGACGAGCGGTTCAGCCCGTCGGCGCTCAGGGCGCTGCCCGTCGGCGTGATGTGCAGCTGACGCGCGTCCGCCCGGAACACATCCGCCACGAACACCGACGACAGGCACAGCAGCAGCGCCATCGCCACCGTCACCGTCAGCAGGCGCTTATGATATGATTTCATCCTCTTCCTCCTCCCCATTTTATGTGCGGAAGGCCACTTCCCGGTACACCTGCGCCACGAATCCTCCGACCTCGAAGAGCAGGTTGAAGAACAGGTACAGCAGGAACACGATGATCGCCATGGCCAGCACCGTCACCAGCGCCGACGCGACCGTCCGCCCCATGCCAAAGCCGTGCGCGAGCATGTTCCCGGCCAGAAGCAGGAAGAGGGTGTACGCCCACAGGCCATAGTGGAGCACATTGTAGACGGCACTTTCTTCCAGCGTCAGCACATTTGACAGCGCCAGCAGCACGATCTGCCCCAGCGCCATGGGCAGCAGCGCGTAGCAGACCCCCTTGTAAATGTCTGCCATGCGTCCCTCGCCCTCCATCAGGGTGGTGATGCACCAGTTCGCCAGCACGAACAGGAGGATCGGTCCGACCACGGAAATGGCCGTCAGCAGGGGGTTCACGTCCGCCGAGCCGCCGAACAGGTAGCCCGACAGCGTCGCGCGCAAAATCGACAGCACGATGTACAGCGCCAGGATCACCGTTCCCCCGGCGACCGAGCCCTCGCCCTCATGGCGCAGCTCGTGGAAGCCCTTGAACGGGTGGACGGCGCAGTAAAACGCGAAGTCAACGTCCGCCAGGAGGCGATCCGCGGCGCGTCCGGGGCGGGTTCGGGGTTCGCGGACGGGCTGCCTTTGCTTCGGCGGACGCATCTTCCGCAGCACCGGACGCAGCACCAACAGCACAATGATCGCCGCCACCGCCGCGAAAATGCCCGTGAACGCCCGGTCGAACACCTCCGCGCGGTACTTCTCCAGCGCCCGGCTGTAATACGTCCGGTTCGCCGCCAAGCGGAAGGATGCCATGGCATCGCGGTAGTTCCCCTCGCGCATCTGGGCACGTCCTATGCCCAGATACGCCAGCTCACAGTTGGTGTTGTAGCGGAAGGCCTCGGTGAAATATGCCATGCTCTTGTCGTATTCGGAGTCATTATATGCCAGAATGCCCTGAATCAGGCAGCGCCCATAGGCCGTCGGCTCGTACACCGTGATCTGCCCCATGGAAGAATCTGCTACATACAGCGTGAATCCGCTGCTGTCGATGGCTGACGGCACGGACAGATTGCCGTCCTGACCGCCCTGTCCGCCGAACGCGAAGAGCATCTCGCCCTCGTCGTCATACAGGAAGATCTTGCTGCGGCGGACATCCACGCACGCGAAGAGTCCGCCCGGCAGGCACGCCACATCCTGGAGCACCGACGCGCCCGTCGCGCGCCCGACGGTCAGGTTGCCCAGGTCACCCACCAGATTCTGGCCGGAATTGTTGATGAGCACGTCGTTTCCGCCCGGATTGAGCCGCTGGACGGCGTTGGCCATGGTGCTCTGTTCGGCCTGGGAGGTCGCGAGCAGAAAGCCATTTTCATCCAGGTCGACATTGATGTACGTCACCGGCAAAAAGGCGGACATGCTCTTGAGCTGCTCGCGGGTGGAGAGCATCCGCCAGAACAGCTCCCACAGGGACGGCTTGACCGGTATCGTGCCCGAGTACCCCTGGAAATTCCCGTCCTGATCGATGGTCACGAGGCCCTCATAGATGCCCTCGCACACGATGGAGATCTCGCCCTGCCCGGTCACGACGACCTTCTGCGGCTTGAACTCCACACCCTGGGAGAACTGGGGCGATTCAGGCTTCCCGTAGGCCGCGAGCGTCTCGCCGGTCGCCGCGTCCAGCTTGACCACGCGCCGGTTGCCCGTATCCGCCACATACAGCGCCCCGTTCTGCACGAAGACACCGCGCGGCTGGGCGAAGGGGATGCCGTCCGCCTCGCTGAACACGGTCGCGTCGGCGAAATCACGATCCGTCCGGACGACTCGCCCGTTATCCGTGTCCGCCAGAAAGACCCATCCGGTCTCTTCGTCCACGAACAGGTCGCTGAGCGTCCGGAATGCCGTCAGCCCGAGCTCCTGCGCGCGCACGATCCGCACCGGCACATAGGCTGACGCGGCCAGCAGCTCCCGACCGTCCTCAAAGGAGTAGGCGTAGGTTTCGTATGCCCCGTTCTGCTCCGTCACCGCCTGCGCCGTCGGGGTCAGCAGCAGACAAAGCAGCAACGCCATGATCTTCCTCATTTTTCGCATGCTCCTGACTCCTTCTTAATCCTTCATGCCCGAGCTGTTCATGGTCTCGATGATCTGACTCTGCGAGAGCACAAACGTCACCACCGGTACAGACAGCATGATGAGCGACACGGCGGCGGACACCCCCGTTCGCGCGATGCCGCCCGCCAGGATCTGGTTCAGCGCCTGGGGCAGGGTCTTCAGCTCCTCCGAAAAGGTGTACGGCGAGATGGCGTTCCACAGATTCTGGATCATCAGGATGATGAGCGTCAGCCACGCCGGCTTGACCATGGGCATGGCGAGCTGCGCCCAGATGCGCCATTCGCTCGCGCCGTCGATCCGCGCCGCCTCGATGACGGAATCCGGCAGCGTTTCCATGAAATTTTTGATGAGGTAGAGCCCCAGGGACGACTGGATCGCCGGGAGGATCGTCGCCAGATGGTTGTCCAGCAGCCCCACGCGCGTGATGATAATGTAGGAAGGGATCTGCGTGACCGACCCGGAGAACATCAGCGAGAGCACGATCGCCCCGAAGATCAGGTCGCGCCCCATGAAGTGATGCCGTGCCAGCGGATACGCCGCCAGTGACGCGATGACCAGGTGCAGCAGCGTGCCCGCCACGGTCAGGAAGACCGTGTTGAACAGATACCGGCTGAAGGGCACCCAGGACTGGCTCATGAGCTTCATCATGGAGGCAAAATTGTCCAGTGTGGGGCGGTTGACAAGAAGCCGGGGCGGGTAGATGAAGAGCTCGTCCAGGGGCTTGAAGGCATTGGACACCACGAAGACCATGGGCAGCAGCATGAACGCCGCCAGCACCAGCAAAAATGTCAGCGACAGGAAATTACCGCCGCGGCTGCGGTTGACGCGCGCTGTCGTGCGCCTGTGCACCTTGCCGACCATCAATTTCCCACCCTTCTGAGCATTTTCTGCACCAATTTGTTCGATCCGACCATCATCAGGAAGAGGATGACCGCCACGGCGGACGCATACCCCATCTCGAACCGGGTGTAGCCGTAATCCGTGATGTGGTTGACGATGGTATGCGCGGCGTAGTCCACCGACGGCAGACCCGCCAGCCTTGCGCTGACGTCCCCCGTGCCGAACGCCGCCGTGATCTGCATCACCGCGCCGAACATCAGCTGGGGCTTCATGCTCGGCAGGGTGATGTACCACAGCTCCTGCCAGCGATTGGTCACGCCGTCCACCGCCCCCGCCTCGTACAGCGTGCGGTCGATGTTCTGCAGACCCGCGATGAACGACAGGAACGACGTGCCCAGGCTCAGCCACAGGCTGACGATGATGACCACCGCCAGCACGTATCGCCCGTCCTCCAGCCATTGCACCGGGTCGGCCAATAGGCCCAGGCTGACCAGGATGGAATTGATGTATCCATAACTATCCGACGAGAACATGATCTGCCAGATCATGAACACAGCGCCCGAAATGGACGGCACATAGAACACCGTCGTCAGAATGGCGCGGGGGATGCGCTTGTAATCCGTTATCATCCACGCCAGCAGAAAGCACGCCGCGTAGCTCACCGGGCCGGTGATGACCGCGATGACCAGCGTGTTCTGCAGCGCCTTCATGAACACGTCATCATGCAGGAAGAGGCTGCGGTAATTGTCCAGAAAGACGAAGCGCGGGGCTTCGAAGAGGTTGTAACTGGTGAAGGACAGTACCATCGAGTACAAAACCGGGATCACCGTGAAGACGATGAACAGCGTCAGATAGGGCGCGAGCATGAGGTAGGACACGCGATCCCTGCGCAGTTTCGCCCGGAAGGACCCATTATTCGCCATCCGCGTTCACCTCCAGACCGAACTCGCGGCGCTTGTTCGTGATCTCCTTGTCGATGTTTTTGACATAATCCAGCAGGGTTTCGCCGGGGTCCTCATGGTAATTCAGCACCCGGCGGAAGGCATTGTTCAGGTGGCGCGCGGTGAAATATCCGCCCGGGACCTCCGGGATGCCGCGGACGTTCTCCCACTGGGCGTTGAGGGTCGCCAGCTCCGAAGCCGACCAGGGCATGGACGCGAAGGCCTCCACATTCGCCGACGGATAACGCGCCGAAACGCCCAGCTGGTTCTCGATGTCCTTGCCATATTGTGTCTGCGTGGCGGCGCTCGTCCACCATTTCATGAATGTCCACGCGGACGACTTGTCCTCCGCCGCTTCCATCAGCATGCAGCAGATACCCGTTCCCGGCACGCTATGGCTGATGCTGCCGTCCTCGCGCACCGTCCCCGGCACTTCGCAGAAGCTCCACATGCCGCGTATCTCCGGCGCGGCCACCTGCAAGAGGTTGTAGAACGTGAAATCCTCGATGACCACGGGCATCTCCCCCGACCGGAAGCGGGTCAGCGCGTCGTATTTCACGGGCAGCTCGTAGTCCACATACAGGCTGACCCACATCGAGAAGGCGTCCTTGGCCTCCTGGGAGGACAGGCCGCTGCGCGTGTTGCCGTCCAGGTACATTTCGCCGCCGCGCTGGTACAGCAGCATCGCCATGGACGACAGCGCGGTGTAATTCCCTGCCGCGCTGTTGGGGGGCTGAATGCCCACGGTCATGTTCTTGCGCTGGAGGCGGCCAACGGTGTGGAACATCTCCTGCCAGGTGGTGGGGACGGACAGCCCGAGCTCCTCCAGCACGTCGGTGCGGTAGAACATGACAGAAAATGTCTGCGTCTCCGGCAGCGCGTACACCCCGCCCTCCAATTCGTAGGGCGTCAGCGCACTGTCGCGGAAACGCGTCGCCACGTCCGCATAATCGTCAAACTGCGTCAGGTCATACGCCGCACCGCGAACGGCGTAGTTCACCGGCTCGGCATTGCCCAGCTGGAGCACCACATCCGGGCCTGCACCGGCAGCCGTGGCGTTCATGAGCTGCCCCTGCACCAGCTTGAGGTTCACGGCGATGCCCGTTTGGGGCGTGAAATCATTGTCGATGAGCTGCTTAATCATGTTCGCCTGGTCGCGTCCGCCCGACACCCAGACCTCGATGGTCGGCGTGTCCGCATCGTTTTCCAGTGCGCCAATGACCGAGTAGTCCACCACGAACGACGAATGGAACAGCGCCGCTTCATGGCCAAGCTGCTGCGCGAAGCCCGCCTCGGCGCGGGACAGGGCGCTTTCGTCCGCGTCCGCCGGGAGGATGTAAAGCTTATCCAATTCCAACGGAAGCTGCTTGATCTGCACCAGCCAGCTGCCCAGCGAGCCGACATTGTCCTTGAAGGTGGACAGGCGCTTCTGGACGGTCTCGGGCTTCTCGCAGAACTTTTCCAGCTGAAGCGCCAGCGTCTGGAGGATGCCATTCATGCTGCCGCGCCTGCCGGTCATGCCCAGCAGCATCTCGTCGCACCGCCGCAGCACCTCCGCCTGTTCCGCGAAGGTGACGTACACCTCCGGGATGTTCTCGTCCAGGGCGTAATCCCGGTACGGGTCGGGGGACGTGCCGGTCATCATGACGATGCGGCGATATGCGGCGTTCAGGGCGTAGACCGCCTCGTCCGCCAGCGAAACAAGCTCGCTCAGGCCGCCGATGGTGGCTTCCATGCGGAGGGTATGCGTGCCGGCAGTCAGGTAAATGTCATATGGAAGCAGCACATTTTGCCAATCCTGATCGTAATTCACGCGGACATCCGCCATTTCGGCGCAGGGCAGCGCACCGTCGATCTCGATCCTGCGCGTGGTGAACGATCCGGACAGCAGATCCTGCCGGCCGCGAAACGCCAGCCGGTACAGGCCGTCCGCCGGAACGCTGAAGTCCCACTCGATCCACTGCCCCTGCGTGCCCCACGAGCCGCCGCCGATGGTGTTCAGGCGGGTGTACATGGCCGAATAGGGGGTCGTCAGGGGCGACGAGCGATCCGTCCGCCCATAGAGCACGGCATCCGACTTGCGGCTGGCCTGTTCGGCCTCGATGACGAGGGCTTCGGTGTCCGCAGGTGCGTAGCCCAGCGCGTCGTATTCCGCGCGAACCGCCGCATAAGGCCTTGCGTCCGCCGGATTCTCAAACCACACACGGCTGACGGCCAGGGTCTCGCGCCGCGCGGTCAGCGTCACGGTGTGCGCGCCCTCGGACAGGTAGAACAGGTACGGCGCGGCGTACGTCCCGGTGTGGTCGGCCACGAAGACCTCCGTCCAGGCGGGTTCTTCGTGCTGACCGGGGATGATGTCGTTCCCCGCGGCATCCTGCTTTTCGCCCGGCGCCGTATCGTCCGCCCAGATGCGGTACAGCGTGTTGTACTGCGCCTCCCCGAAGGGCAATTCGCCATCCAGTTCGGCGGAAAACTCGATGTTCAGCCCCCGCGCCGCCACCGGATAGTAACAGATTCCCATCTGATACAGTCCGGCCTCGTCGCACGTGAACGTCCAGGAGATGCTCTCCTCCTCCTGCGCCACAGCGGCGGACTTCCCGTCCAGCCCGGTCAGCGAACCGTCCGCCGTCGCCTCGATCCGCTCCCCGGGTCGCGCCGCCCCCGCCCTGTCAGACAGATAACCCGCATACGTCACGCGGGTGTCCTCCGACAGCGCGCTGCGGACCAGGAACAGGCAGAGCAGGATGCACCACATCCTCCACCTTGCACGCATTCGCCACGTCCCCCTTCCTGATATTTCCTATTGGCATGTTCAAAGTTGCACAAAACGGTCGATCATGCGTCATTTGTCACATCCATTATACAGGCATCCTTTGTACACAAACAAGGGACAAACGTGGAAGAAAGTATGACGGATGTTTCCTCATACCCGTGTTGAAATCGAAAATCCTGCCCTTTTGATGTGGATTTCGTGGCATTCATTGCCGGTTTTTCACAAGAAATTCACCATTCTGCATCCCATGCCATGCAACATTCGTCATAATCCAGTCATCATATCGATCCGCCCCGGAAGCGCCTACGATACTGGCTCGGCGGCGAACCCGTCTCCCGCGAAAACGCCGCGATGAAGTAGTTGTAGTCCGCATAGCCGCACTGCGCCGCCACCTCGGCGATGGACAGCTCCGGACGATCCACCAGCAGCTGACGCGCATGATCCATCCGCAGCGTGCGGATGTGCTTGGACAGCCCGCAGCCATACAGCTGACTGCACAGCCGATACAGCTTCGCACGGCTGACGCAGAGCAAGTCGCACAGCGCGTCCGCCGTGATGGGCTGATCGAAATGCGCCGTGAGGTAGGCATCCAGCCGTGCCGCCGGGGAGTCCTCCTGCAGGGTCGCCATCCTTTCCAGGATCAGGTAGGATGCCGTGGCATGCAGGATGCGCGCCGCCGAGCGCACATACTGTTCCGTCATGATCGGCTGATCCGCGCAGACCGCCTCCAGCGCGTCCGCCGAGATCGGCAGATGCATGCAGCGCGCGCGGATCTGCGTCAGCCCCTCCGCCCGCGTGGGATACGAGAAGATCTGCCCGCACCATAGGAAGCCCAGCAGCACCTGACCCACATACAGCGGCACCACCGCTTCCGTCAGCCCCGCATGGCAGCGGTACACATACGTCCCCTGCTGCTGACGCGCCATCGCGCACGCCGCGCGGTCACAGTGCATACAGGCCGCCCGCCCCGTTTCCGATGTGCGGACGGTGCGGCACAGGGGCGTCAGCGCCTCCGGCCAGGAGACCAGCTCGTGCAGCTCCGTGTCGAAGACCGTGATGCGTATGCGCGTGATCTCGTAGAAGTCCTTCATCAGCGCACGCAATGCGTCCACATCAAAAACCGTTTTCATGTGCATTTCTCCTCATCCGAACAGAATATTGATATTGTAGCATATTCTGATACAAATTCAAAGCTTTTCGAACGTTTTTCCCTATACGGGACGTGTCCGGATTCACTATACTGGAGCTACCGACAACGACAAAGGAGGTTTCCCATGGATCAGCTGTATCGTTCGGGCTATCTGTCCCACGCCCAGCAGGCGTACACCCTGCGGCGCGTGACCCTGGAGGAAGGCGCTGCCCGGGGCACGCAGGTCATCGAGGTGGTCACGGCGGACGGTCTTTCGGTGGACATCCTGCCGGACACCGGGCTGGACATCGGCCAGGCACGCTATCGCGGCAGGAACGTCACCTTCATCAGCAAAAACGGCTATGACAGCCCCGTCCGCGCCGGTCGGGAGCACGGCTTCCTCCGCAGCTTTCCCGGCGGACTGCTCTACACCTGCGGCATGCGCTCCACCGGCGGCCCCCATTCCGACGGGGACGAATGGCATCCCCAGCACGGGCGCTATCACAGCCTCCCGGCGGAACAGGTCTGCGCCTTTGCGGACGGCGACACCCTCGTCGTACGCGGTGTGGTGCGGGAGACGGTGCTCTTCGGCTGCCATCTGGAGCTGACGCGCGTCATCCGCATCCCCATTTTCGGCGCGGACATCTCCGTGGCGGACACACTCGTCAACCGCGGACATGCCCCGGAGGAATTCGCCCTGCTCTACCACTGCAATTTCGGCTGGCCGCTGCTGAGCGACACGGCTGAGCTACTCCTGCCCGAACAGCGCCGCACCTCGCCCCGCAATGCCGATGCCGCCGCCGGGCTGGGTCACGAGCAGCGCTGCACCGCGCCCATCCCCGTGGGCACCGTGCCCGAGCGCGTCTTCTTCCATGAGGACATGGCGCATGCCGTCACCCTGCGCAACGCCCCCCAGGGTATGCAGATGACCCTCACCTGGTCGGACACCCTGCCCATTCTGGCGCAGTGGCAGAACATGATCGCCGGGGATTACGTCCTGGGGCTCGAACCGGCGAACAATTACATTCTGGGGCGCAGGCAGGAGCGCGAAAACGGCACGCTGCCCGTCCTTGCGCCGGGCGAAAGCGTCCGCACAGAAGTCCATTTCCACTTTGAATCAGCCCATTAAAGGAGGAATCCCCATGAAAAAGCTGACCTTTGCTCTCTGCTTCGGCAACCGTGGCTTCATGCCCGGTGAACTCATCCTCGGTGCGCGTCAGGATATGGTCAAGGCCGTCACCGATGCGGGCTATGACTACATCATCATGGACGAAGCCGCCACGCGCTACGGTGCGGTGGAAACCCGCGACGAGGGTCGCCTCTATGCCCAGTGGCTGAAATCCCACGAGGGCGAATACGACGGCGTGATCTTCTCCATGCCCATCTTCGTGGACGAAAACGGCGCGGCTGAGGCACTGCGGGATGCGGGCGTGCCCATCCTGATGCAGGCCTACCCGGACGAGATCGGCAGGATGGACTTCGCTCACCGCCGCGATGCCTATTGCGGCAAGTTCTCCGTGACGGATGTCTTCACCCAGTACGGCATCCCCTTCACCGTCATGAAGCCCCATGTGGTGCATCCGCTGTCCGACGCGTTCCGGCAGAATCTGGTGGACTTCGCCGCCGTCTGCCGCGTCGTCAACGGCATGAAGCGCTTCACCATCGGCTGCATCGGCGCACGCACCACGGCCTTCAAGACCACGCGTTTCGACGAGATCGCCCTGCAAAAGCTGGGCATCACCGTGGAGAGTTTCGACCTGTCGGAGCTGGTGTTCTCCGTGCAGAAGCTCCCCGCGAATGACCCCGCCGTGATCGCACGCCTGGAACGCCTGCGCGCCTATACCGACTGCTCCCGCGTCCCCGAGGAGCACATGAACTGCCTGGCACGCATCAGCGTGGTGATCGACCGCTACATCGAGACCTACCACCTGGATGCCATCACCCTGCGCTGCTGGAACGAGCTGGAGACCATCTTCCGCGTGTGCCCGTGCGTGCTGCTCAGCGAGCTGAACGACCGGGGCATCGTCGCCTCCTGCGAGATCGACCTGTGCAGCGCCATCAGCATGCGCGCCATGCACCTGGCCAGCGAGACCCCCACCATGGTGCTGGACTGGAACAACAACTACGGCGAGGACGAGAACAAGGTCATCCTCTTCCACTGCGGTCCGGTGGCGCAGACCCTCATGACCGGCAAGGGCACCGTCACCTCCCACAAGATGTTCGACAAGCAGGACCCCGGCAGCGGCTGGGGCGTGAACGAAGGCCGCATCAAGCCCATGCCCATGACCTTCTCCAACTGCCAGACCAAGGACGGCAAGCTGCTCATCTACGCCAGCGAGGGGCACATGACCGCCGATCCCATCGAGGCAGCCTTCTTCGGCTGCGGCGGTGTCGCCGAGATCCACCATCTCCAGGACAAGCTGCTCCGCCTGGCACGCGGCGGCTTCAAGCATCACACCGCCGTGGGCTGCGGACACATCAAGGCCGTCCTCGAAGAGGCCTTCAACACCTACCTGCATTATGACGTGGTGAGCATCGATGACTGACACACGCTATCTGGCCGGTCTGGACATTGGCTCCACCGGCTGCAAGATCATCGTCTACCGCCCGGATGGCGAGGCCGTCGGACGCTTCGGCCGGGACTGTCCGATCACCCGCTCCATGGGGGCGCATGAGGCGGACGCACAGGGCATTGCGGACACAGCCTTCGCCGTCATCCGGGAAGCCGCCGCTCATTTCCCCGGCATCGCCGCCATCGGCATCACCAGCTTCGGCGAAAGCTTCGTCCTCCTGGATGAAGCAGATCGTCCGCTCATGCCCACCATGCTCTACACCGACCCGCGCGGCGAGGAGGAATGCGTCCTCCTGCGCGATGCCCTCGGCGACGAGACCATCCAGGCCATCACCGGGGTGAATTCCGCCGCCATGTTCTCCCTGCCCAAGCTGATGTGGGTCAGGCGTCACTGCCCCGATGTCTGGCGGAAGACCCGCCGCATCTGCCTCATCGAGGACTATCTGGTCTATCTGCTGACGGGCAGGGCGCAGATCGACCACTCCCTCGCGGCACGCACCATGGCCTTCGACATCCACACGCTGTCCTGGAGTCCCGTCCTGCTGGACGCAGCGGGCATCGACCCGTCCCTGCTGAGCACCCCCGTGCCCACCGGCACATCCGCCGGATGCGTCCGCCCCGAATTGGCCGCCAATCTCGGCCTGCACGGCACGCTGATCGTCTCCGTCAGCCACGACCAGGTCGCTGCCGCCATTGGCAGCGGCGTGTTCGATGGGAGCTGCGCCGTGGATGGCGCGGGCACGGTGGAGTGCATCACCCCCGTGTTCCGTCAGGCTGACGCAGCGGCACTGGCTCGCGGCGGATACAGCATCGTCCCCTATGTCGTGCCGAACGCCTATGTGTGCTATGCGTTCTCCTTCACCGGGGGATCGCTGATCCAGTGGGTGGCCGAACAGTTAGCGGGGGACAAGCGTGGACAGGCGGACGCGCAGGGCCGCAGCGTCTTCGACCTGCTGGACGCCGCCTGTGCGGATCGTCCCACCGGGCTGCTCGTCCTGCCCCATTTCGCCGGCGCGGGCACGCCCTATATGGACAGCGCCAGCCGCGGCGCGATCGTCGGCCTGACCCTCGCGCACCGCTCCTACGACCTGTACCGCGCCGCCATGGAGGGTGTCTGCTACGAGATGCGGCTGAACCTGGAGGCGCTGCGAGCAGCAGGGATCGTGATCCCTGCGCTGCGAGCAGCCGGGGGCGGCGCACGCAACCGCATGTGGCTGCAAATGAAGGCGGACATCCTGGGCATCCCGGTGACGGTGCTGCACACCGCCGACGCGGGCACGACCGGCAGTGCCATGCTCGGCGGCGTGGCCTGCGGGGTCTTTGCTGATCTGCCGTCTGCCGCACAGGCCATGGTGCGTCAGGGCGAGACCTTCCGACCCCGTCCCGACATGCAGGCACTGTATGAACCCATCTACCAGCGCTACAGGCAGCTTTACGCCGCCCTTCGACCGATTATGGAGGCTTGACCATGCTTGTCACACTCAATGAGATCCTGACCATCGCCCGCCAGCGGGACTGTGCCGTCGGCGCGTTCAACACCCCGAATCTGGAATGCGTCATCGCCGTCATCCGCGCGGCGGAAAAGCTGAACGTCCCCGTCATCCTGTCCCACGCGGAAATTCACGAATACGCCGCGCCCCTGGAGGAGATCGCCCCGGTGATGGTGCATTTCGCCCAGGCGGCGAAGGTGCCCGTCTGTGTCCATCTGGATCACTGCGAGCACCTGGACTACATGCGGCGCGCATTGGCGCTGGGCTTCACCGGCATCATGTATGACGGCAGCGCCCTCCCCTACGAGGAGAACGTGGCGAACACCATGCAGGCGGTGTCCATGGCGCATGCCTGCGGTGCGTCTGTCGAGGGTGAGCTGGGGACGCTCCCCTCCCGTGAGGGCGGCGATGCCGTCGCCGCCGGCCCGGTGTACACCGATCCTGACCTGGCGGTGGCGTTCTGCCAGGCCACAGGGGTCGATGCACTCGCGCCTTCCTTCGGGACGGCGCACGGGCTGTATAAGTCCGCGCCGGTACTCGATCTGCCCCGTGTGAAGTGCATCGCTGAGAAGACCGGCCTGCCCCTGGTGATGCACGGCGGCTCGGGCGTGTCCGCGGAGGACTACCGTGAAGCCATCCGCTGCGGCATCCGCAAGATCAACTACTATTCCTACATGTCCAAGGCAGCCGTCAGCGCCGTGAAGCACATGCTGGACACCCAGGATGTCACCTTCTTCCACGATCTGGCACTGACCGCTCAGCAGGTCATGGCGGAGGACGCCGAGCGCGCCATGCGCATCTTCGCGGGCG
>CAZJOA010000049.1:0-17405 GCA_964547515.1 uncultured Faecalibacterium sp. | reverse complement strand
CCCGTGATGCCCTGCACCACAAGACTAATTATAAGGAAACGTGCGCAAAAATCAATAGGGATTTTGCGATCTGGGAAGAAGTACCCGGAAAAAGGCGAAAACGGGCAGGATCGGGGGGGCGGTGCGGTGCCCGGGCAGCACAAACCGCCCGGACGCACTCGTTCGGGCGGCATATGGCGTGGCTGCCCGTACATCAGGGTGCCGTCGTGGGCAGCGGCCTTTCGCTCACGCCCACATACGTCACCGGCTGTACGGGGTTGTATGTGTCGTGATACATGAATGTCCGTTCGACCTCCGCGCCGTCCACATACTTCACGCGGTAGCTGTCCACCTCGTAGCCCACCTTGCCCGACACGGTGTAGGGCTTGTCGTCCGTGTAGATGACGTACTGGGCGGACTTGTCCGGCACGACGGTGGCTTCGGGGATCGGGATCTCCTTCGTCACCGCTACGATGTCGTAGGTCACCCCGCTCTCCAGCGGTACGCCGTACAGCTCGCACACCACCAGGTAGTGGCTCTTGTCCACCGACGGACGCTTCACCACCTTCGTGATGATGTAGATGCTGCTCGATGTGGTGTTGCGGAACACGAAATCGATCTTCCGGCCATCGTAATTGACCGTTGCGTCGAACCCGAACTCCGTGTAGCCCACCTTGAGCGCATGCTGTTCACGCCTGACGATCTCCATATTGGCGCGGACAGCCGCCCAATAAATGGTGGAGCTGACCTGGCATACGCCGCCGCCGTAGCCGAGCTTTTCCTTGCTGTAGGCATACTCGATGGCCTGATAGAAGCCATTTGCGGCGGAACGCGCCCCCACGACCGTGTTGAAGGAGAAGGTCTGGCCGGGCTTGATCTCCGTGCCGTTGATGAGGTCACAGGCACGCTCGATGTTCTTGTTGCGCCCCTCCTCGGAGGTCGTGGAGATTCTGGTGTACGCACTGGCGATCAGCGCGGTACGCTGCTCCAGATCCTCCCGGGTGACGCTGGGGTAGAGCACCTTCGGCTCGATCGGGATGGTGCCGCTCTCCATGCGGGAGACCATGGCATAGACCTGCTCCTTGATGGACTGCACGTCCAGCCAGCGTCCATTGCTGTGGTCGGTGTACGAGAAGGGGTTCGTCTTTTCCGGATCGAAGGTGCAGGTCGCGTCGGTGGCTGGGACGTAATAGCTCGCGGCGATCTCGTTGAGGATGCTGTCCACCGCGCCGGTGCTGCTGCCGGGCAAGGCCGTCGACCCGGAATACGGTGTCTCCAGCAGTGCGTCCATCTCCGCCTTGCGGGTGTACACATCCGTGCCGGTGTGGCCCTGCAGCCAGGCGGCATTCAGCGCGTCCTCCACATGGACGGTCAATCCCAAGTGGCCGGAGTTGATCTCCCCGGCGATCTCGCCGTCCGGCGTCTGAAGCCACACACGCCATGCATCGCATTTCTGCTGGGCATTCTGCTGCACCACGGCCAGTGCTTCCCCGGCAGTCATGCCGCCCAGGTGGATGCCATCCACATAGACCCCCTGACAGAAGCGGTCGCTGTATGCGGCGACCTCCGCTTGCAGGGTCTTGATCTGGTTCTCGCGCTGCATCAGCGTCACCACCAGCACGATGGCTGCCACCAGCACCGCTCCCGCCGCGATGAGCTTGAACAGGCTCGAAAGGCGCGGCTTGCGGTCGGATGCCTTGCGGGGCGGCTCGTCCCCGGCGGGGGAATACCCCGTGCCGTTCCACGCGGCGGGGGCATATCCGCCCTGCATGCGGTTCGGCTGATTCGAAACGGGCGGATACGGCTGACTCCATCCGCGGCCAACAGGCTGCTGATAGCCGCCCTGGGTCATGGGCGGATTCTGCGGATACGGCGGCGCGGACTGCGCCTGGGCCGGAACGCCCTGGCTGGGGCGCTGTCCCTGGGGCGTATAGTACCCGTACCCCGGCGGATAGGCGGTGTTCTGCCAGGCCGGCGCGGACGAGGGCTGCATGCCCGGATTCGGCGGCGGATTCCAGTTCGCCTGGGGCTGCACGGGCGGCTGCTGTCCCACATAGGACGCGGCAGGCTTGCCCGGCATGGGCTGGGGAGCGTTCATGGACGGCTCCTGCTGTGCCTGTTCGCCATGGCGCGCTGCACGGCGGCGGCGCTGACCCGCATTCGGGTCGTACTGGCTCATGAATGCTCCCTCCCTTCCTGTTCGTTCGTCATTTTGCCTGTGTGTCAGCCTGTTTTTGCATGGCCTCCATGAGCCGTGCCGCGTCATCCGCCGCATTCGCCCAATAGGCCGCCATGCCGCCCGGCTGACCATGCCGGTTGTCGTTGGTATGATAGTCGCTGCCGCCCGTCACCAGAAGCCCCATCCGGCGGACGGCGGCATCCAGCGCGGCAAAGCCATGCTTCTGCTGGGACGGATGGTAGACCTCCACGCCCATGAGCCCCTGCGCCTGCCACGCCTCGATGAGCATGCGCAGCACGGTGGGCTTCTGCTCCAGCTCGGCCGGGTGGGCGAGCACGGGCACGAAGCCGTTGCGCCGCAAAAGCGCGATCGCCTCCGCCATGCTGAGCCCCTCATTGGGGATGTAGGCCGGTTTGTCCTCGCCCAGATACTTGTCGAAGGCCGCCGTGACATGGCGGACATAGCCCATTTCCACCATTTCGCGTGCCATATGGGCGCGTCCCAGCGAACCGTGGTATTTCGCGCGAAGGCTGGCACAGTCCAGCGCGATGCCCATGGCATTCAGGCGCTCCACCATCCGTTCGGCACGGGTGACGCGCTTGTCCGCCAGTGCCTTCACCGTCGCGCGAAGCTCCTGTGCGTCCGTCACGCCGTAGCCCAGCAGGTGCAGCCCCTTCATGTCCGTCATGGACATTTCCACGCCCGTCAGGACGGGGATGGGCAGCGTTTCGCCCCGCAGGCTGTCCGCCCCGGCGAAGGTGTCATGGTCGGTGACGGCCATGAGCGTCCCCCCCCGCGCGGCGGCAAAGTCCACCAGCTCCCGGGGCGAAAGCACGCCGTCGGAAGCGGTGGTATGCATGTGCAGATCGGGTTTGCGCATTATTGGACGTCCTCGCCGGTCAGAATGTTCCCATCCTCAGCCGCTTTTTCATCCGCATTTTCCGTTTCGTCCTGCGCGGCGGATTCGAGGATCTCATGCAGGCTGCGGGGCTTGCCGTCCCCGCTGATCTCGGGCAGCTCACCCGTTTCCATCAGCGTCAGGAACTCCTTGCGGCTGATGGTCTCATGCTGGAGCAGCGCGTCCGCCAGAAGGTCGAGCTTCTCGCGGTTCTCCGCCAGCGCCTGCACGGCCATGTCGTAGCACTGCTGGCAGAGCTTCTTGACCTCGGCATCGATGCGGGCGGCGGTCTCCTCGGAATAGCCTCGGCTCTGACCGAACTCCATGCCCACGAAGACCTCCTGGTCGCTGTCCAGATAGACCGGGCCGATGGCATCGCTCATGCCGAACATGGTGACCATGCGGCGGCACAGCTCCGTGGCACGCTTCAGGTCACTGGTCGCGCCGACGCTGTATTCACCCAGCACCAGCTTTTCCGCCGCGTGACCGCCCATGAGCATGGCGACCTCCGCGCGGAGCTGGCGCTCCATGGTGAATTCGTCCTCGCTGCGGGGGAGGGACAGGGTATGTCCGCCGGTCTGACCGCGCGGGACGATGGTGACAAGGTGGACATCATCCGCATCGGGGAGGACATGGCTGACGATGGCGTGTCCGCCCTCATGGACGGCCACCATGCGCCGGTCGTTCTCCGTGACCTTGTGGCTGCGCTTCTCCGGGCCCATCTGGATTCGCGCGATGGCATCCAGCATCAGCTGCTGGTCGATCTCCTTCTTCCGCGCACGCGCCGCCAGGATCGCCGCCTCGTTCATCATGTTCTCCAGATCGGCACCGGTGGCAAAGGGCGTGCGCTTCGCCAGGACGGTCAGGTCGACATCCGCCGCCAGGGGCTTGCCCTTGGTGTGCACCTTCATGATGGCGACACGGCCCTCCAGGTCGGGGTAATTCACGGTGATGGTACGGTCGAAGCGCCCGGGACGCAGCAGCGCCGGGTCGAGGATATCGCGGCGGTTGGTCGCCGCCATGACGATGACTCCCTCATTGACCGCGAAGCCGTCCATCTCCACCAGCAGCTGGTTGAGGGTCTGCTCGCGCTCGTCGTGTCCGCCGCCCAGACCCGCGCCGCGATGGCGACCCACCGCGTCGATCTCGTCGATGAAGACGATGGCCGGGGCACTGCGCTTGGCCTGATCGAAGAGGTCGCGGACGCGGCTCGCGCCAACGCCGACGAACATCTCCACAAAGTCAGAGCCGGAAATGGAGAAGAAGGGCACGCCCGCTTCCCCCGCGACGGCCTTGGCCAGCAGGGTCTTGCCCGTGCCGGGAGGGCCCACCAGCAGCACGCCCTTGGGGATGCGTGCACCCATTTCGATGTAGGTGCGCGGGTTGCGCAGGAAGTCCACCATCTCCTGGAGCTCTTCCTTTTCCTCGTCCGCACCGGCCACATCGGCAAAGGTGATCTTGTTCTTGCTCGGGTCCTGAACGCGCGCGCGCGACTTGCCGAAGTTCATCACCTTGCCATTGCCGCCGCTCTGCGCCCGCATAATCATGAAGCCCACCACCAGGGTCGAGCCGATCAGCAGGATATAGGGGATGAGCGACACCCAGATGGAGATCTCCTTGGGCGCAAGGGGCACGATGGTGAAGGTCAGATCGCCGTCACCCACCGAATCCGGGCTGACACCCAGCACCTTCGCCTGACGCTTGTACGCCTCCTGTCGGAAGCTCTCGATGTCGGTGACGGTGCACTCAAAGTCATATGCGCCCTCGGGGAAGCGCGAATCGGGGATGGCCGTGTCGGTCGTCAAGCCCCACAGCTTCGTCTCGCGGATCGCGACGCTCTTCACCTCGCCCGCGTCGATCATTTCCCACAGCTTGGCGTAGGTGATCTTGCTGGACTGCTGGCTGGTCAGCCCGCTGTTGAACAGCAGCGCGATCAGCAGCAGCGGCAGCAGCACCACAAGATAGCTCAGCCAGCTTCTGTTACGTTTCAAATCCGGGTCCTCCTTTTGTTCACGCGGGCGCACCCACAGTTTTTGTTCTCACGCCGCCCGCCGGGGAAGCGTTTCCCTTCTGTGTCCTCCGCCCATTCTGCGCGGGGCTCATTCCTCCTGCGCCGTGTAGATGCGCGGGTCAAGCACGCCGATGTCCGGCAGGTTGCGGTATTTCTCCGCATAGTCCAGCCCATACCCCACCACGAATTCGTCCGGGATGGTGAAGCAGAAGTAGTCCGCCTTCAGGTCGACGCGGCGGCGCTCCGGCTTATCCAGGAGCGTGGCGATCCGGATGGATGCCGCACCCCGGGTGGACAGGTACTTCTTCAGGTAGCTCAGCGTCATGCCGGAATCCACGATGTCCTCGACGATGAGGACGTGCATGCCGGTGATGTCCGCCGTGAGGTCCTTGACCAGGTTGACCACGCCCGATGTCCGGGTGGACGCGCCATAGCTCGACACGGCCATGAACTCCGTCTGGACGGGCAGATCCACCGCGCGGAGCAGGTCGCTGAAGAACATCACCGAGCCCTTGAGGATGGCTACCATGAGCAGCTCCTTGCCCTGATAGTCCTCGGTGATCTTCGCGCCCAGACGATCCACCGCTTCGGCGATCTGTTCACGGGTGACAAGGATATGCGTCAAGTCCTCATACAGCTTTGCGTTGTGACCGATCATGGATGTTTGCCTCCTCATTTCTGACCGCGCCGCCAGGGGAAGTCCTCCCTCCACCGAATCAGCACGGGATCATTCATTTCCTCCGCACGGGGAACGCTCCCGCTCCCCACACCGCCCGCCAGCAGCACCTCACTGCCCCGGCACAACAGCGGGATACGCCCCCGGAACGGTGCGTCCACATGCCGGTTGGTCAGATAATCCTGAAGGGATTGCGTCCCTTCCATGCCGAAGGGGCGGATGTGATCCCCTTCCCTCCGGCCGCGGACGGTGCATTCCGTCAGCCACGACCGCGGGATCGCCTGACAGGTCAGCCCATCGCCCGTTTCCCCGGTGAATCCCTCCACCGTCAGCAGCGGACTGTCCCCCGCCGGCATTTCCGCCAGGGGCATTTTCTCCTCCGGCGGACACAGGTGCACATGCGTCCACCCGCGATAGCCATGCCAATCCCCGGGGAGGTTGCAGCGTTTCCCTACGGGAGCATCCGTCAGTGCCAGAAGCGCTTCCGACTGCGCGGCGGACAGGCTGCGTTCCCCGTCGGGACGCGCACACGAGGCCCACCAGGCGCGCAGGACGCGCCGCCGCAGCGCCGGCGGCAAAGGACGCAGCGCCCCCAGCGGGAGCGCCCGACCCGCATGCTGACGGAGAAAGTCAGCCGTCAGGGCATCCAGCGCGGAGGCATCCTCCCGCAGGAGGGATGCGGTCTCCGCCATGCGCCGCGATGCGCCCGGGGCAAGCCGTTCCATCAGGGGCAGCAGCTCCAATCGGACGGCATTGCGCAGGTACTTCGCCTCGGCATTGGTGGCATCCTCGCGCCACGGCTGACCCAGCTGCGTCAGGTAGGCACGCAGCTCGTCCCGGGATGTCCCTAACAACGGCCGCAGGATGCGCAGGCCGTCCACGGTGGTGTCCGCCGCCATGCCCGTCAGGCCGTTCAGCCCCGCGCCGCGCAGCAAGTGCAGCAGGAGCGTTTCCGCCTGATCGTCCCGGTGATGGGCGAGCACCAGCGCGTCCGCCCCCGATGCCGCCATCGCCTGTCGGAAGAAGGCATACCGCGCTTCCCGCGCCCAGCCCTCCCCCGGAGCATCCGGCGGAATCGCCCGGTAGACATACAGCGCAACGCCCTTTTCCGCGCAGAGGCGGCGGACGAAGGCTTCGTCGCCGTCGGAGGCTTCCCCGCGCAGGCCATGATTGACATGCACCGCGCTGAAAAGCGTGTCCCCCGCCAGGAGCATATGCATCAGCGCCACGCTGTCTGCACCGCCGGACAGCCCCAGGAGCAGTTTGCCCGGGAGATGCAGCGGTTTACTCATCATCCGGAATGGGTGCGCCGCAGCGCTGGCAGGGTGAGAGCTCCGAATAGGGCTCTTTGTCCAGATCCACATACATGAACTGCGCCATGGGCTTATACTGCTTCCCCACGGAATCGCAATCCGGATCGAGATGGTACTTCGAGCCGCCATTGGGGTTATAGTAGAGGATGGTATCCGGCGTGCCGGTATACAGCGGCGGCTGGGTGGGGGTGGTGTTCGCCGAAGCGACGGTCTGGGTGGCCGTTTCCTTCTCGTTGGATTCCAGTGACGCCGGATTGACGTACCAGATGTCGTCCTCCTTCTGCATGATGATCTTGAAGGCGTAGCGATCCATGCTGCTCCGGCCGTCGTTCTTGTCGATCGTCACCTTGACCTTCGCCGTGCGGATGGTGTCGTTATCCGTGCCATCCACGGTGATCTCGTAGTCATCCTGGGGCGTGCGGTTGAGCAGCAGCGCAAAGAGCGCCTTGGCCGGATCGGCCACCGTGGCACGCCACGACGGTGCCGTCAGGGCGACCATGGCATCATGGTTGCGCACCGACCACAGATAGAAGAAGGAACGCAGCTGCTGCTCCGCGCCGTCGGAGTTCTCCTCCGGGGCGGGGGTCGCCGTGGGCTGGCTGGTCGGGACCTCGCTGTAAAACACCGGCTGACTCGTCCCCGCGCTTTGCGGAGCACCGCCATTGCCGCCCTGCGCATCGGCAGGCTGACCATTCAGCGCCCCCACCAGCGCCATCACCGCCATCACGCCCAGCACCAGGCTCATCGTCAGCCGCATGGTGGGGCTGACCACGTCCCGCAGCCACATCAGGATGATGCCGCCCGCCACACCGGCGAGGAACACCCACTTCAGCGCCGCCGCGTCCACCAGGAGGGTCAGGATGAAGAGCACCGGCAGCACGCCGAAGAGGATCACCTTGCCCACCACGTCCACCGGGATGTCAAAGCGCTTTTGCTGCGGCTGGCTGTAATACCCGCTGTAGCCCGTGCCATAGCCCTGCTGCACCTGCTGTCCCATCTGGTTGAACTGGGGGTACGCCTGCTGATCGGCATAGCCCTGGTTATACTCGGGGGTCTGCCCGTACTGCTGCGCCTGCCCATAGCCCGGCTGGCCATAGTACGCCTGAGGCTGCTGTCCGCCCTGCTGATAGGGCTGCCAGCTCTGCTGGGGATAGGGCTGCTGCTGGGGATGCGCCTGCTGCTGATACATCTGCGGCTGCTGATACCCCATCGGTGCGGGGTTCTGCTGCTCCGCCATGGGATAGGGCTGCATCGGCTGCTGATACCCCGGCTGGACATAGGGATTCGCCTGCCCGGGATACGCCTGATTCCCCTGCGCACCCTGCTGCTGTCCCCACGCGGAAGGATCCCCATAGGGGGGCTGACCATTGTTCATCCGTGTTCCTGTCCTTTCTGTCGCTTCGGTCGGTCCGATATGGCCTCACGGCTGACATGCAGCCATGAAATCTGCTTGTTCCACCGGTGGACGGCGGTTTTTTCCACAACAAATAAAGCGTGAACCGCGCCACAGGATACAGTATATCACAAAAACATGCAATGTAAACAGCAAAATTGTAAATTTCCTTTGAATTCGGCGGCAGCACGGGAGGCATAACCGGTTTTCGGGCGCATATGCTTGACCGGACAGACCCATGTGAAAGGAGCATCCGCATGAATGACAACGCTCAGGGGCGCACGCCCCAGGAAAAGGTTTGCGGCTATGAATACACCGTCCGCCGCGGGGACAGCTTCTACCTCATCGCCAACCGGCTGGGTGTCCCCCTGCGCGACCTGCTGGCGGCCAACAGCGAGATCAACCCGGCACGGCTGATGGTGGGCGATGTGCTCTGCATCCCCATGGAGGAGGACGACGCACCGCCGAGCGATTCCGCCCCGGAAGCGCCGTCCGTCCCCGAATCCCCCGAAACGCCCGAAAGCCCCGAATCCCCCGACGAAGTCCCCCTCCCCGACGCGGACGATGCCCTCGATGTCCCCGCGCAGGACGATTCCGCCTGTCCCCGGGGCAACCAGTACGCCGTCGCCCAGGGCGAGACCGTCGCCGATGTACAGCTGCGCGCCAACATCAACCGCTACACGCTGCAAAGCGCCAATCCGACGACCGATCTGGATGCCCTGCGCACCGGACAGGTGCTCTGCGTCCCGACGGAGAACGCAGCCTGTCCCACGGCGCAGACCTACACCCTGCAGGCGGAGGACACCCTCGAAAGCGCGGCACTGCGCCTGAACACGTCCCTGGCGGCGCTGCTTCGGGCGAATCCCTGCCTTGCGCCGGGGGATTTCGTCCCCGGACGTTGCATTTTTCTGCCGGATTGAGTCTGTTTCTTCCTCTTTATAGGCGGATCGTCCGCCGTCCGCCAAGGCCCTTTTCACAAAAAACTTACTTTTTGCCGGGAACAAAACCTCCGGGTCATTCGTCATATGGGATGTGAGGCGCGCAAGACGCCCACGATTCACCCAAGGAGGTACAAACACCCATGAAGAAGTTTTTCCTGATGCTGCTGGCGCTCATGCTCGCAGCCACCACCCTGGCCGCCTTCGCCGAGGATGCCGCGATCATCCCCTCCCCCGGCGCGGATGATATGGCCGATATGGATGACACGGCTGACTTTGCTGCCGTCGAAGGCTTCGTGCTGGACGTGCAGGACGGCCTTCTCCTTCTCCAGACCCGCGAAGGGCAGCGCATCGAGGCGCTGCTGACCGCCGAGACCCTGATGGACGGCAATGAGCCCGCCATCGGCGACTACATCCACATCACCTACAACGGTCAGATGACCAAGTCCATCCCCGCGCAGATCACCGCCGACTTTGTGGGCGACTACGTGCTGATGGGTCTGGTGAGCGACAAGACCGAGGAGGGCTTCCTGCTGACCTACGGTGAGCAGTCCTGGCAGGTGAATGCCACCGCCGATCAGCTGGCGCTCATCCAGGACGGCATGTTCATCACCGTGTTCCACAACGGCATCATGACCCGTTCCATCCCCGCCCAGGTGACCGCTGACCATGTGCGCGGCACGGAGATCGTCGGCACGGTGATCGAGATGGTCGAGGGCGGCTTCACCCTGACCGTGGAGGGCGAGGAGTCCGCCTACCATGTGGCGCTGAAGGAGGACGCGATGTCCTTCGTCCAGGCCGAGCCCGGCATGACCCTCATCGTCGTCACCGATGGCATCCAGTCCGCCTCTGCCGAGTCCATCCTCGTCAACGCGGTGGAGGTGCTCCCCCTGCCCATCGCCGAGGAGCTGTTCGACATGGCCGGCACGGTGACCGAGATCACCGAAGAGGGCATCTTCATCACCACGGCGGACGGCCGTCCCGTGCAGATCATCACCTCCGAGGAGACCCTCTGCGAGGGCAAGACCATCGAGGTGGGCGACTTCATCCATGTGACCTACAACGGCCAGATGACCCGCTCCATCCCCGCGCAGATCAGCGCGCTGAAGATCGGCTGCTACACCCACACCGGCGTGGTCAGCGAGATCACCGCGGAGCAGTTCACCCTGACCACCGACGCGGAGATCATCCTCGTCAATGCCACCGCTGACCAGCTGGCGAACCTGACCGACGGCATGACCGTGACCGTGTATTCCAACGGCGCGATGACCATGTCCCTCCCCGCCCAGATCGGCGCGGAGCTCATCACCGCCACCTCCGTCATCATCGACTGATCGCCATTGGCTTGATTCTCGTCACTGTGCAGACGGCGGGGGCTCTCCGAGCGCCCCCGCGCCCCTTCGGGCATCTGCCTTCGTGCAGCTTTTCCCCCGCCCACCCGCATCATGGGTGGGCATTTTTTATGCATTCGGACATCCGCATTTTTGTGAAAAAGTGCCTTTGCGTTTTTCGCGGCGAATTGCTATAATCAGCCTGTAACGTGTGGCTCATTGGCGTAATTCCAGTTACGGCTGATGGATCACACGTTCATTTTTGAGAAACGGAGATAGCCACAATGAAACGGATCAAAGCAGCCTGCATCTGCCAGACACTGCATTTCATGCTCAAGGAAGACCTCCCCCACGACGAAGCCGTCCGCCTCGTCCAGGCCGAGCTGGCACAGTACAAGACCACCCTGGCACGCAACCGCACCCAGTACCGGATCATCGACGAGTCCGCCCAGGCTGACGGCTCGATCCTCGTCAAGGTCATCAAGCAGTACAACAACAGCCCCGTCGGCGATTATCTCGACTGAGTGGCAACCCAACTGAATCAGTGAACAAGCGTGTGGCCTATGGCGTAAATCCAGCGGCTGCACGCTTATTTATATTGTAGGATAGAAAGGAACCTGTCTCACCATGGAACAAAACGCCAACGCCTTCCTCGCCAGCGAGAAGCTCGGCAGGCTCATGCGCAAGTTCGGCATCCCCTGCGTCATTTCCCTCGTTGTCGGCGCGCTGTATAACATCGTCGACCAGATCTTCATCGCCAATGCGAGCTATCTCGGCTCATTCGGCAACGCGGCGAACACCGTCGTCTTCCCCATGACCGTGCTGGCACTGGGCATCGCGGTCATGCTGGGTGACGGCTGCTGCGCCTTCGTCAGCATCGCCCTGGGCAGCGGCAATCAGGAGAACGCCCATCGCTGCGTCGGCAATGCCATCGTGCTGTGCATCGTCAGCAGCCTGATGCTGACGGCGGTGTACCTGCTCTTCGCCGAACCGCTGCTGACGCTCTTCGGCGGCAAGGTCAACGAGGAGACCTATGCGCTGTCCCGGGAGTATTTCCTGTGGATCACCCTGGGCATCCCCTTCTACATGTTCGGTCAGGCCATGAACCCCGTCATCCGCAGCGACGGCAGCCCGAAATTCGCCATGGCGGCGACCCTCGCGGGCGCTGTGACCAACATCCTCCTCGACCCCCTCTTCATTTTCGCTTTCCGCTGGGGCATGATGGGCGCGGCGGTCGCCACCGTCCTGGGACAGATCGTCACGGCGGCCATGTCCCTGGGGTATCTGTGCCGCATGAAGGCCATTCACCTTTCAAGGAGCAGCTTCCGCCTGGATCGCCGCATCAGCCTGCGTTTCCTGGGCATGGGGCTGACCAGCTTTCTGGCACAGGCCTCCCTGGTCGTTTCGATGGCGGCGGTGCAGAACACCTGCATGAAATACGGTGCGCTCGACCCGGTCTTTGGTCAGGCGGAATATGCACAGATCCCCCTGGCGGTGCTGGGCATCGTGATGAAGTTCTTCCAGATCGCCATTTCCATCGCCATCGGACTGGCGGCGGGATGCATCCCGATCGTGGGCTACAACATCGGGGCGGGACGGCGCGACCGCGCAAGGACGCTCTTCACCTATCTGCTGACGGCAGAGGCCATCGTCGGCGGTGTGGCGCTGCTGATCGTGGAGTGCTTCCCGCTTCAGATCGCCAACCTCTTCGGCGCAGCCAACGAAAGCGCCCATTACGCTGATTTCGCCGTGAAATGCTTCCGCATCTACCTGTGCATGATGATCCTGGCGACGGTCAACAAGGGGACGTTCATCTACCTGCAGGCGCTGGGGAAGGCGCTGGCCTCCACCGCCGTGTCCCTGACGCGCGAGATCATCTTCGGCGTGTTCCTGCCCATCCTCATGCCCGTCTTCATGGGGCTGGACGGTCTGCTGTGGTCCTTCCCCGCGGCGGATGTGCTGACCTTCCTCATCGCGCTTGTCTTCATCCGCCAGACCTGCCGCGAGCTGAACGCATAACACAAAGAGCGCCCGCAGTGCAAAGGCTGCGGACGCTCTTGCTGTATTCCGTTATTCCTTGGGCAGCTCGCTGGTGCAGTGCGGGCAGCGGGTCGCGCCGATGGCGATCTCCGACAGGCAGTAGGGGCACTTCTTCGTCGTGGGAGCCTTGGCCGGCTCGGGCTTCTTCCCGATGGCGGACAGGCCGTTGAACACCTTGATGATGCAGAACAGCACCAGTGCGGTGATGAAGAAGTTGATGACCGTGGTGAAGAAGTCCGCCCAGGCCAGGCCGATGGTCCACTTCGCCTCGCCGATCAGCCCGGGATCACCATCGAGGATGAAGCCCAGCAGCGGCTTGATGAAGTCCCCCGACACCGCATTGACGATGCTCGTGAACGCTCCGCCGATGATGACACCGACGGCCAGGTCGATCACATTGCCCCGCAGGGCAAACTTCTTGAACTCTTCGATGAGCTTTTTCATTGCAAAACGCGCCTCCTTTGTGGTTTCGTCAGGCACAGTATAGCACAGTCCGCCGCACATCGCAAGCATTTTTTCCCCGGTTGACCAAAGGCGAATTATGCCGTATAATGAGGGTGGTTCAATATCACGACAGCAAAGGAAGATGACATATGGATTGGGTCGAGCTGACCATACATACCACCACCGCAGGCGCGGACATTGTGTCCGAAGCGCTGATGAGCGAGGGCTCCACCGGCACCATGGTGGAGGATCGCGCTGACATCCCCGATCCCGATCAGCCCAACGGCTATTGGGAGATCATTGACCCCAACCTCATCAACACCCTCCCCGAGGATGTGGTGGTGCATGCCTGGTTCGAGCCGGACGAGAAGTTCGCCGACCGCATGGGGGCGCTGAAGACCCGCATGGCGGAATTGAAGTCCGCCGATCTGGGCATTGACATGGGTTCGCTGGAGATCACCACCGCCAATGTCCATGACGAGGACTGGTCGGAGGTCTGGAAGAAGTTCTACAAGCCCTTCCGCGCTGGCAAGCGCCTGGTGGTCAAGCCCACCTGGGAGCTTTACGACGCACAGGCGGACGACCTCGTCATGGAGATCGACCCCGGCATGGCCTTCGGCTCGGGCACGCATGAGACCACCGGCATGTGCCTGGAGCTGCTGGAGGACGTGATGCTCCGTCAGCCCGTGCATTCGGTCATCGACGTGGGCACGGGCTCGGGCATCCTTGCCATCGGCGCGGCCATGCTCGGTGCGCAGGACGTCCTCGCCATCGACATCGACCCCACCGCCGTCAAGGTCGCCCGGGAAAATGTCGAGCACAACCACCTCAGCCATGTCATCCGCGCCGTGGAGGGCAATCTGCTGGAATCCACCGACGGCATGTGTGAGGTCTGCGTGGCCAACATCATCGCCGATGTCATCTGCATGTTCGCCAAGCCCCTCGTCAGCCACATCGTCAAGGACGGCCTGTTCATCTGCTCCGGCATCATCAAGGAGCGTGAACAGGATGTGGTCAATGCCCTGAACGAGGCGCACTACACCATCCTCGAGATCCGCCGCAAGGGCGAATGGGTCGCCATCCTCTCCAGGAGGCCGGACTGATGCATCGCTTTTATGCCGACGAGCAGGGCGTGTGCGAAGGCCACGCCCGCCTCTGCGAGGAGGATGCCCGCCATGCCATCCGCGTCCTCCGGATGAAGGCCGGCGAACCCTGCGAGCTCTTCGCCGACGGGAAGCGCTTCGCCTGCGTCATCGCCGACATCTCCGACAGCGATGTGCACCTGCGCGTCACCGGCGAGCTGCCCTCCACCGAGGCGCGGCTGCGCATCACCCTGTATCAGGGACTGCCCAAGGCGGACAAGATGGAGCTGATCGTCCAGAAGGCCGTCGAGCTGGGGGCTTGCGCCGTCGTGCCCGTCGCCATGAGCCGCTGCGTCGTGCAGCTCAGCGACAAGGACGGCCGCAAAAAGCAGGAGCGCTGGCAGAAGATCGCCCGTGAGGCCTGCAAGCAGTCCGGCCGGTGCGACATGATGCCGGTGGAAGCCCCCATCCCCTTCAAGCACCTGCTGACCCGTCTTCCGGCGCACGATGCAGCCATCGTCCCGTGGGAGGACGCAAGGGGCTATTCCCTCGCCCGCTTCCACCAAGAGCACCCGGACGTGACCGACCTCGCCATCGTCATCGGCCCGGAGGGCGGCATGTCATCCGACGAGATCGACCGGATGAAGGCGGCGGACTGCCGCTCCGTCACCCTCGGCCCGCGCATCCTCCGCACCGAAACCGCCGGGCTTTGCGCCATGAGCGCCCTATTCTGCCTCTATGGCGATATGGAGTGAAACCATGAAAACCGTTGCTTTCCACACCCTGGGGTGCAAGGTCAACCAATACGACACCCAGGCCATGCTGGAGAAATTCCGTCAGGCCGGGTATGAACCCGTGCCCTTCGATGCCCCGGCGGATGTGTACGTCATCAACACCTGCACCGTCACCGGCACGGGGGACAAAAAGAGCCTGCAAATCACCCGCCGCCTCCGCCGCGAACACCCCGACAGCCACATCGTCCTGGCGGGCTGTCTCGCCCAGCGCAAGGGCAGCGAGCTGCTCGACACCGGCGCAACACTCATCATCGGCACGCAGCGCCGCGATCAGGTCGTCACGTTGCTGGAAAAGGCTATCGCCGAAAACACCTGCATCAGCGCGGTCAATGACCTCAACGCCGCCACCCCCTTTGAGGAGCTGACCATCACCGCCCAGGACGAGCACACCCGCGCCACCCTCAAGATCCAGGAGGGCTGCAACAACCATTGCACCTACTGCATCATCCCCAGCGTGCGCGGGCCGATCCGTTCCCGCAGCCTGAGCGCCATCGGCGACGAAACGCGCCGCCTGGCTGACGCGGGCTACACCGAGATCGTGCTGACGGGCATCCACCTGACCAGCTACGGCAGGGATCTGGCGGACGGCTCGACCCTGCTGGATGCCATCCGCACGGTGCATGCGGTGGACGGCGTCCAGCGCATCCGCCTGGGCAGCCTGGAGCCCACCATCGCCACGGCGGACTTCACCCGCGCTCTGGCCGCCCTGCCCAAGGTGTGCCCCCAGTTCCATCTGGCGCTCCAGTCCGGCAGCAATTCCGTCCTGGCGCGTATGGCTCGCCGCTACAACATGGATATGTACATGCAGGCCGTGGCGAACCTGCGTGCCGCCTTCCCCATGGCGGCCTTCACCACCGATGTGCTGACCTGCTTCCCCGGCGAGACCGAGGCGGAATACCAGGAGACCCGGCAGGTCATCCGTGATGTGGGCTTCGCCAAGATCCATGTGTTCCCCTATTCCCCCCGCGAGGGCACGAAGGCCGCCGTCATGCCCGGACAGCTCCCCAAGGCCGTCAAGGAACGCCGCACCCGCGAGCTGATCGCCCTGGGGGACGAGACCGCCGCCGCTTATCGGCAGCTGTGGCTGGGCAAGTCCGCACCCGTCCTCATCGAGGAAATGCTGGACGGCCTCTGGCACGGCTACACCCCGGAATACATCCCCGTCACCATCGCTGACTGTCCCGCATGCGTCCCCGGCCGGATCGTCACCGTCCGCCTGACCGGCCTGACCAATGAGGGCATGCACGGCGAAATCATCCGAACATAAAAAGGAGGCATCCCCATGGAAAACTGTCTGTTCTGCAAGATCATCAGGGGGGACATCCCGTCCGCCTGCGTGTATGAGGACGAAATGACCTTCGCCTTCCGCGACATCGCCCCCGCCGCACCCACCCATGTGCTGGTGATCCCCAAGACCCATGTGCGCGGTATGTCCGCCGTCGATGAGCTGGACGACGCGACCCTGGCCGCCTGCCTGCGCACGGTGAAAAAGGTCGCCGACCTGGAGGGTCTGACCGGCGGATACCGCGTCATCTCCAACTGCGGCGACGACGCATGCCAGAGCGTCCCCCATCTGCACTTCCATGTCCTGGGCGGAAAGCAGCTCTCCGAAAACATGGGCTGATCCCCTCCCCCGCAGCCATCCCGCAAAAAAAATCAGCAAAATTTCAAAAATCCTGTTTCACTCATCGCGAAATGTGTTATCATCCTATCAGGCGAAAGCCGGCATGAAGGTTTGAAATCATTTTTTAGGAGGTATACCAATATGAAGTGGGTTTGCAGCGTCTGCGGTTATGTGCACGAGGGTCCTGAAGCGCCGGAGAAGTGCCCGGTTTGCAAGGTGGGTGCGGACAAGTTCGTCCTCCAGAGCGACGAGAAGTCCTGGGCGGCTGAGCATGTGGTCGGCGTGGCGAAGGGTGCTCCCCAGGAGATCATCGACGGCCTGCGTGCCAATTTCGAGGGCGAGTGCTCCGAGGTCGGCATGTATCTGGCCATGGCGCGCGTGGCGCATCGCGAGGGCTATCCCGAGATCGGCCTGTACTGGGAGAAGGCTGCCTTCGAAGAGGCCGAGCATGCCGCGAAGTTCGCCGAGCTCCTGGGTGAGGTCGTGACGGACTCCACCAAGAAGAACCTGGAGCTGCGTGTGGATGCCGAGAACGGCGCAACCGCCGGCAAGGTGGAGCTCGCCAAGCTCGCCAAGCAGTACAACCTGGATGCCATCCACGACACCGTGCACGAGATGGCCCGCGACGAAGCCCGTCACGGCAAGGCCTTCGAGGGTCTGCTCAAGCGCTACTTCGGCAAGTAAGAAATCCAATAATATCAAG
>CAZJOA010000048.1:16059-17467 GCA_964547515.1 uncultured Faecalibacterium sp. | reverse complement strand
TTCAGCGGCTTTTTCGGAAGATCAGGCGCTCATAGCGCTCGATGTCGTAATTGCGCACCATGATCTCCAGCTCCTCGTCGCCCATGACGGTATTGCGTCCCTGGGCGTAGAGCGCCGCGACCTGCTCCCGCACGGCGATGACCAGCGGGTCGGACTTGGCGATCTGCTGCGTGCCGTCCAGCCGGAAATAGGTGTTGATCCAATGCGCCACGCCCGCCAGACCGCTCGTCGCGTCCACCGCCACCAGCGCCGGGCGATTCAGGATGGCCTTCGTGTCGAAGATGTTGTATATCTCCTCGTCCTTGAGCAGCCCGTCGGCATGGATGCCCGCGCGGGTCACGTTGAAATGCCGTCCCACGAAGGGCTGACGCGGACTGATCTCCAGCCCGATCTCCCGCTCCATGTAGTCCGCCATTTCCGTGATGGCCGTCAGATCCATCCCGTCCGCCGTCCCCCGCAGGGACGCATACTCAATGGCCATCGCCTCCAGCGGACAGTTCCCCGTGCGTTCGCCGATGCCCAATATGGAGCAGTTGATGGACGAGCACCCATACAGCCACGCCACCCCGGCGTTCGCCACCACCTTGTAGAAGTCGTTATGCCCGTGCCATTCCAGCTGATCCGCCGGGACGCGCGCATAATGGCGCAAGCCGTAGATGATGCCCGGGACGCTGCGCGGTGTGGCCGCACCATGGTAGGGCACGCCGTACCCCATGGTGTCGCACGCGCGGATCTTGATCGGCATGCCGGATTCTGCCGACAGCTTCATCAATTCCTCCGCGAACGGCAGCACAAAGCCATAGAAATCCGCCCGAGTGATGTCCTCAAAGTGGCAGCGGGGCTTGATGCCCCGATCCAGCGCCGCCTTGACGATGCCCAGGTACTTCTCCAGCGCCTGACGGCGGGTCAGGTGCATCTTCTTGAAGATGTGATAGTCCGAGCAGGACACGAGGATACCCGTTTCGCTGATGCCCTCGTTCTTCACCAGCTCGAAGTCCTTCTCGTTGGCGCGGATCCAGGTGGTGATCTCCGGGAATTTCAGCCCCAGCTCCTGACAGGCATGCAGCGCCGCCCGATCCTTCTCCGTATAGACGAAGAACTCACTCTGACGCACCAGCCCCTTCGGGCCGCCCAGACGGCTGAGCAGTCCAAACAGGTGGACGATCTGCTCCACCGTGAACGGGCTGACGGATTGCTGCCCGTCCCGGAAGGTGGTGTCGGTCATCCAGATCTCCTCGGGCATCTCCATGGGCACGGTACGCATGTTGAAGGCGACCTTGGGGATGGACTGATAATCGAAAATGTCGCGGTAGAGGTTCGGCTCTGCCACGTCCTGCAGCTCGTACTGATAGCGCGCCTGCATCAGGAGGTTTTGCTTCTTGTCAAACTCAAGCACACACACACCACC
>CAZJOA010000048.1:13348-15959 GCA_964547515.1 uncultured Faecalibacterium sp. | reverse complement strand
GAATTTGGTTTGTGGGACTGCCGCACGCAGCGCAAATAGATTGTGAATCAGGAATTGGGAATTCAGTTCGTTTCACCACGGTTCGCGACAGGGCAAAAGCATCTAAATTCCTAATTCATCATTTAGCGCAGCATTGTGTTAGAAGGTGTACGCAGCGTCGGACAGCTCACCGACAAAGGCTTCGATGCGGCGCAGTCCCTCCATGCAGTTCTCCATGGACACGGCGTAGCTCAGTCGGCAGAAGCCCTCCGCCTCGAAGGCCACCCCCGGCACGACCGCCACATGCTTCTCCGCCAGGAGCAACTCGGCGAAGGTGCGCGAGCTGTCGATCACGCGCCCGTCATAGCTCTTGCCCATCACCTGCTCGATGTTGAGCATGATGTAGAATGCGCCCTTGGGCTTGCGGCAGCTCAGGCCGGGGATCTGGTTGATCTTCCCGACCATGGCATTGCGGCGGCGTTCGAATTCGGCGACCATGGGTCTGATGCTCTCATCGCCGCTCTGGAGCGCCTTCATCGCGGCATACTGGGCGATGGAATTGGGGTTGGACGTGGCGTGGGACTGGAAGGAGGTCATGGCCTTGATCTCCTGGAGCGGCCCGGCCACATACCCGATGCGCCAGCCCGTCATGGCATACGCCTTGGACATGCCGTTGACCACGAAGGTCTGGTTCTTGATCTCCTCGGAGCAGTTCGCGATGGAATAGTGCTTCTCCCCGTCGTAGATCAGCTTCTCGTATATTTCGTCCGACACGACGTAGAAGGGATGGCTCACCGCCAGATCGGCGACGAATTGCAGCATCTCCTGCGGCCAGATGCTGCCATTGGGGTTGGACGGGCTGGTGATAATCATGGCCTTTGTCCGCCGGGTGACGCGGGAGGCGATGTCGCGCCGGGTGGGGATGAAATCCGTGGCCTCGCTGGTGGGGATGAACACCGGCACACCGCCGGCCATGCGCACCATTTCGGGATAGGACACCCAGCAGGGCGTGGGGATGAGCACCTCGTCACCGGGATCGAGGATGGTCTGGAAGATATTGTACAGGCTGTGCTTCGCGCCGGAGGACACCACGATGTCCTGGGGCTTGTAGAACAGTCCGTTGTCGCGCTCCAGCTTGTCGCAGATGGCCTTGCGCAGCTCGAATGTGCCGGACGCGGGGGTATAGCGGGTCATGCCCCGATCCAGTGCCTCCTTGGCGGCATCGATGATATGCGCCGGGGTGGGGAAATCCGGCTCACCCGCACCGAAGCTGATGACATCCACCCCTGCGGCCTTCATTTCCTTGGCGCGGGCATCGATGGCCAGCGTGAGCGACGGGGAGATGGACTGACAGCGGTGGGAGATGGTTAGCTTCATGGACGGCGGCCTCCTGGAAGATCGTTCTTGTTTTTCTGACACGGCTGACATTCCCTTTGCCGCGCCATGACCCCCATTATACTGCCGGATTCCGCCAAAATCAATAGCAAAAGCAGTGAAAATGCATATTCCGCGAAATAAAACTGCAAACGCCCGGACAGAGCCGCCATTCAGGCCACTTCGTCCGGGCATTTTTGCATTTTCGCCTGTTTAATCCGTCATTTTTCCGGTTTCGGTGTCCGCCGTGTCGGTTTCGTCCTCCACATAGTCCTCCCGGCCGCAGGCATACGCCTGATAGAACGCCGTCATCGCGCAGCCGGTATACACCGTGAGGAAAAGGGCGGCGAACATGCCCAGGGTCTGACCGATGACCGCGCCGCAGAGGCCAATGAGCAGCTGCTGCGCCAGGTTGAGGAGGACGTGCCAGCCGATGAAGGAGATCTCCAGGCTGAACAGCTCCATCTTGCGCTTCTGCATGACCTCCTTGCTGCGGCGGATGCATTCGCGGATGGGCGTGGTGGGGTCGTCCGCCATGAAATAGATCGACATGGCATAGCGATACGTCGCCATGATGCCCATGACGCAGCTCGCGATGAGACCCGCAAGGATCAGCAGGAGGCCCATATCGGCGTTGCTGAAGAACATCATCAGCACGCCGCCGATGGATGCCGCGATGCCGGGGAGCATCCACGCCAGCAGCTTCAGCCCGATGAGGAGATACAGCCCCAGCACCCTGAGGATGGAGGACATGCGGCTCAGGGCGATGGCCGGGGTGAATTCCTTCTTGCGCAGCGCATGCAGGTAGGCGTTGATGAGCCCGAGGTTCAGCACCGGGCCGAGGACGCTCACGAAGAGCAGCAGTCCGCACAGGAGCGGCCCCTTGTCCTCCAGGAAGGCCTCCAGCGACACATAGTAGTTCTCCTGCGCGGCGGACAGGGCAGTGGCGATCTGCGTGTCCGTCAGGGAGGTGTCCTCCACCACCTGCAGCATGCGGTTGAGCAGGTCGGCGGACAGGACGGTGGGATTGGCGTCCGCCAGGAGCATCACGGTGCTGCTGATGAGGCTGGGCAGCGTCGCGATGAGCGCCACCAGCACCAGGATGGGCAGCACGGGCTTCATCCGCACGCGCGCACGGCGGCGGAATTCATAGGCAGGGATCAGTTGGCGCATGGCATTGTTTCCTTTCGCTCTTGGCATGTTGTCAAATCAGGAATTATGAATTCGTAATGATGAATTGAAAGTGTTTTGCCGATGC
>CAZJOA010000048.1:8961-13248 GCA_964547515.1 uncultured Faecalibacterium sp. | reverse complement strand
GCCAGGGTCTTCTGGTCGCCCGGGAAGAGCCAGCGCAGCAGCGCGATGGCAATGGCACAGGTGATGATCTTCTCCGGCGTGAAGGGCAGCCACAGCAGGGTCAGGTATGCCCCGGAGACCGCCATCATCCAATCGATCTCCAGATACGTCCCCACCCCGAAGAGGATGTACGACCAGCCGTTGGTAATCATCCACCCGATCAGGAAGCACAGCAGCAGACGCGGGTTCGCGATGAACTGGAGCGCCTTTTTGAGGTTCTGCTTCAGCTTCTCGCCGGTCAGGTTCGCCCTCAGGCGGGTCAGCATGGAATTCAGCTTGTCTTTCATTTTTCCGTTCAGCGCGGCATGGACAGCGCAGCGCGTCCCTTGCCCGCAAGGGTCAGCGCGGGGGCGGTCGCCGGCACGAAGAGGCTCTCGCCCTTGTGCAGTGCGCGCCGTCCGCCCGGCCAGGTCAGCGTCAGGCCGTCATCCAGCGCCGTCAGCAGGCCAAAGTGGCTGATGTCTGGCACGGGCTGCTCGCCGTCCGGCTTCATCAGGTCCAGCGTGAAGTACTTCTCGTCCAGCACGCGCGCAAGAGGACTGTCCGGCGCGGGAATGGGATCGAGGGTGAAGGCCAGATCGGTCACGTCCAGCGCCTTATCGATGTGCAGCTCGCGGCGCTTGCCCTGCTTGTCCACCCGATCCCAGTCGTAAAAGCGATAGGTCACGTCGGAGGACTGCTGGATCTCATAGAGCATGATGCCCGCGCCGATGGCATGGACGCAGCCCGCCGGGATGAAGCACACGTCGCCCGGCTTGACATCCACGCGGCGCAGCAGGGGCTCGACCGCCGCACCCGCCTCACAGGCCGTGCGCAGCTCCGCCAATGTCGTGCCCTGACGGATGCCATACACCAGCTGACTGCCCTGCGGCGCATCCAGGATGAGCCAGGCCTCGGTCTTGCCCAGCTTGCCGTTCTCATGCGCGTGGGCGTAGGCATCGTCCGGGTGCACCTGAACGGAAAGGGATTCCGCCGCGTCGATGAATTTGAGCAGCAGGGGGAAGGTCTCTGCGGCGTATTTCCCGGTGAACCTCGCGCCGTATTTCGCGATGAGCTCGGGCAGCTTCACGCCGGTATCATCGGCGGACTCCAGCCCCGGGATGCAGCTGACCTCCAGGCTCTCGCCCGTGGGCACCTCCGCGATGGGCTTGCCGTACACCGTGCGCAGCTTCTCGCCGCCCCACGGGGTCAGCTTGCCGCCCCGAAAGGCCGGATGCATGCGCAGGGGCAGCAGCGGGCAGTCCTCCGTCAGGGGCATTTCCAGGGTCAGGAAGGGCTTGCCGTCCCCCTCGCCCTCATAATACACAGCGCCGGCATCGCGCATGCCCAGGCTGCGGTAGAGCGCCAGGGCACGGTGATTCTCGCTGAAGGTGTCGCAGCGCAGGCTGTCGCAGCCCAGGCCGCGCAGGATGTCGAGCAGCTCCATCAGGAGCTTGCGTCCCAGCCCGTGACCCTGCGCCTGCGGGGCGAGGGCAAAGCGGTGGAACGAACCGGGTCTGATGCCGAAGAGCCAGTTGACCTCGTCGTACACCGGCTCAAAGCAGGTGTCCGCCGCCGCCACGGCAGCGATCTGCCCCTCCTGACGCAGGACATAGAGCGTCCCTGCGTCGATGTCCCCCTGCACCAGCGTCTCGTTGGGATAACCGCCCCACTGCCACTGATGATTCCCATGGGCGCGCATATCCGCACACACCGCCTGATACAATGCGCACACGGCGGCGAAATCAGCCTGAACGGCCTTCTCCAGAAGCATGCTTGTTCCTCCTTGTGTTGTCAGTATGCAATATTCCACCTCATCCGTCTCCTCGCAAGCTCGGTGCCACCTTCCCCTCAAGGGGAAGGCTTTGCTCTGCGTCCTCCTTGGCTTCCCCTTGAGGGAAAGCTCCGCCCGCAGGCGGTGATGAGGCGGAAAACGGCAGGAGATGCCGGTAAACATCTTCACAGACCTCTTTGAATTTACGGTTAATATCATGGTTGGTGCAGCGTAAAGCATTGAGTCCCAGACTGTTCAGATAGGCATCCCGCACTCGATCGGCCTCCTGTGCATCAGGTTCGAAGTGCTGTGAACCATCCAGTTCGATCACCATTTGGGCTGATACACAGAAAAATCGACGATATATCGCCCAATTACCTTCTGACGATTGACTGTGACAGGCAAGGTCTTGAGGCAATCATACCATAAGCGGCGTTCTTCTTGCGTCATCGCTTTACGCAGCGCACGTGCATTCGGGCTTAGCCGTTCATTTCTTGTCCCGTTCATCAGCTTACCGATCCGCGGTATACATGGCGTACAGCCCGGCGTAGATGCCGCCCTTCTCGATGAGGGTCTTGTGGTCGCCCATTTCCTCCACGCCGTTCTCGGTCAGCACCCAGATGACGTCCGCCCCCTTGATGGTGGTCAGCCGGTGGGCGATGGTGAAGACCGTGCGGCCGTATGCCAGCTTCTCCAGGCTCTGCTGGACGATGTGCTCGCTCTCGTTGTCCAGGGCGGAGGTGGCCTCATCCAGGATGAGGATGGGCGGATTCTTCAGGAACACCCGCGCGATGGAGATGCGCTGCTTCTGTCCGCCGGAAAGGCGCACGCCGCGTTCGCCCGTGTAGGTGTCGTAGCCCTGCGGCAGCGCCATAATGAACTCATGCGCACCGGCCAGCTTCGCCGCCTCGATGACCTCCTCGCGGGTCGCACCGGGCTTGCCGTAGGCGATGTTCTCATACACCGTGCCGGCGAAGAGGTACACATCCTGCTGCACCACGCCGATGGCCTGACGCAGGCTCTTCTGGGTGAAATGGCGGATGTCCTCGCCGTCGATGAGGATGCGTCCGCCCGTAACATCATAGAAGCGGGGGATCAGATTGCACAGGGTGGTCTTGCCCGCGCCGGAAGGGCCGACCAGGGCGATGGACTGTCCGGGGCGGACGGAAAGGTTGATGCCGTGGAGGACCTCCGCCTCGTCCTTGCCATAGCGGAAGGACACATTGTCGAAGGTCACCGCGCCGCGGACGTTTTGCAGCTCCCGGGCGTCGGGGGCATCCGCGATGTCGATGGGGGCATCCATCACCTCGAAGAAGCGCTCGATGCCCGTCATGCCCTGCTGGAACTGCTCGGTGAATTCCACGATGCGGCGGATGGAATTCAGCAGCACCGTGGCATAGAGCAGATACGCGGTGAACTCCGCCAGGGTGAGCTTCCCCTGACCGATCAGCAGTGCGCCCGCCATGACGATGATGATGTACATCAGGCCGTCGAAGATGCGGTTGGACGTGCCGAACTGCGCCATGACCTTGTAGGATAGGGCCTTCAGGTCAAGGAACTTGAGGTTGCCCTGCCGGAATTTCTCCTCCTCGATGGCCTCGTTGGCGAAGGACTTCACCACGCGGATGCCCAGCAGGGAGTCCTCCACCTGCGCGTTGATCTCGCCCACCTGCCTGTTGCGTTCCCGCATGACCCGGCGCATTTTGTGGTTGAAATGGTACGAAAAGCCCAGCATGAAGGGCAGCACCGCGAAGACCAGCAGCGTCAGGGGGATGTTCATGCCGCAGAGCACGGTGAAGCTGACGGTGATCTTGATGGCGGCGATGAAGAATTCCTCGGGGCAGTGATGGGCGAACTCCGTCACCTGGAAGAGGTCGGAGGTGATGCGCGCCATGATCTGACCGACCTTCGCCTCGGAGAAGAAGCTGAAGGACAGCTGCTGCACATGGTGGAACAGGTCGGTGCGCATGTCCGTTTCCATCTGCGAGCCCATGATATGGCCGACGGACTGCATGAAGTAGTTCGCCGCCGCATCGATGATGCGCAGCAGGATGTAGATGCCGCCCATGGTCAGCACGAACTGCCATGTCAGGCTGGCGGGGTCGGCCTCACCGCGCCCGGTGATCTCCGACACGATGAGGGGCAGCACCAATTCGCACACGGTGGTCAGCGCCGCGCAGAACAGGTCGAACGCCACCGTCTTCTTATGCTTGGTGAAGTAGGGCAGGAAGCGCTTGATGAGCGTCCCCGTGGGGAGGGAATGGGTTTGCTTTTCCATGGTTGACCTCCTGTTGTGACCTCGTCCTCTCTTTTTTCACAAACAGGCACATTATACCACGTTTTTTCCCATTTCACAAGCGCGGAGGACGTGTTCTGTCCACCTGATTGAGGGCGACCGGAAAGCCCTCGCATGGGATGTCCGCCTATTCAATCGCGAGAAAATGGGACGAAGTTCCCCCGAAGGAGCGCGAGGGCGACCGGAAAGCCCTCGCAAA
>CAZJOA010000048.1:0-8861 GCA_964547515.1 uncultured Faecalibacterium sp. | reverse complement strand
TATGGCATGGATGCTCCGTTTCCTCAATCGCGAGAAAATGGGACGAAGTCCCCGAAGTCCCCCGCGCGAACATAGGCGCAGTCCATCTCGTAGCAATCTCGGACGTGATACCAGCCATTGCCCAGGTCAGCCAGCAGGTACATATCCTGCGCCTCCGCCACGGTATATGCCGCATCCTCCTGCGGGGCGGTGTACAGGCGAGCCCCGTCAGTCAGGATCGCCCAGGGAGCGTTGTATTCCGCCGTGCAAAGGTAGGTGTACCATTCGCCTTCTACGTTCTCCTCCTCATCTTCAAAAAGCTGATCTGCCCCCAGCCAAAGCCCGCCGACGGGCATCCAGCCGGTCACGTCCGTGTCCGCGATGCGCACCTGCGCCAGTTCGCCCGCCGTATCGAGCACCTGCACCGGCGTAGCAATGAAGTATTCCGCCAGGAGGACGCTGCCATCCGCGTCCGCATACAGGGGCAGACTTTCTTCGCCGACGACCCCCCAGGTGGGGTCGCAGGTCGGCAGGATCTCCGCCAGCGACACGGGATAGTCCGCCCAGACGATCTTCGTGATGTCCCTCTCCAGCGTGGACGCGCCGTATACCCAGCCGCTCATGCTGATGTACAGCCCCTCCGGCTGGAAGCTGACATTGTCGTAGATGTCATAGCAAAAGAGTCCCGTGACCAGCCAGCGGCCATCGTCCTGCAGGTCGATCGAATACTCCACCCAAGGGAGATCGCCCCATTCGTCCGGTTCGCCCGGAAGTTCATAGCCGATGCGCAGGCAGCCATCCCCGGCATGGAAGCTGTCGCACCAGACGTTTTCGGGCAGGGGATCAGATTCCATCCAGACCCATTCGCCGTTTTCATGCACGCCGCCCAGAAAGACCACCTCCCCCGACGGGTTTTCCATCAGGAACGTCACGGCACGGGAGGAGAACTTGCCGTCCAGCAGGGTGTAGCCGGGCAGCAGCTCCGCCGCAACGCGCGTCAGCTCCTCCCTGGACAGCCAATCCAGATCCATCGGGAAGGCCGATGCGTCAAAGTCCGCCAGCGTTTCGCGATCCGTCAGCCACGGCATGGGGCAGGGCGGCGTCACCTTCACCCGCATGCCGCCATCGGCATAGGTTTTCGTGCTGGTTTGGTTAACGCAGCCCTCTGCGAAGGTCAGCTCGTCCACGAAGCTGCCCTGCAATGTCCGCAGGCGGACGAATCGCCACGTCCCTGCGGTATCCCTGGCGAAATCATATTGCCAGGCCGGCGCACCATAGTCCCGGTAGCCGATGGACAGCGCATCCGCCGTCAGGGTCAGGGTAATGTCCTGATATTTCCAGCCATCCCCCAGCCCGCTGGGGCGAATGGCATCCGCACTGTCCAGCCAGAGCGACCACGCGCCATCGGTCAGAGCCGCGCCGTACAGGCGATGGGCACCGTCCGCATCCGCCAGCACGAAGAAGGCCTCGTCCGCCGTCTGGGCGGAGGCGACCACCTGCGCATCGGGATATTGCGCCGTCACGATCGCTTCGGCGGACTCCCCCTGCGCCGTCAGGGGCAGCAGCGCCAAAAGGGCGCAGAGCATCAGCAGCATGCGTTTCATATACTTTCCTCCTTGGGAGAATCCTTCCAATATATTAACGCATCAGGCGGATGGTTCGCTTCAATTTTCCGCATGCCCGGAAAAGAAAAGCCACCCCGGCGTGCATCCGGGATGGCTGGCTGCGCGTTGCGGCAGGACGATCACTGCGGCTTCGGCTTCGCGCTGTCCGAATAGAGCAGGAGGAGCGTCGCCGCATCCGCCGTGCCCGTTTCCTTCAGGCCATTGGTCTTCTGGAAGAGCTTGACGCGCTCCACGGTCGTGGCGTTGTACTGATCGCTCAGCACCACACCGGCGCTGAAATAGCCCAGCTCCTGCAGGCGTTCCTTCATCTGGGTGACGCTTGCGCCGGAGCTGCCCTGACGCAGGGTCTTGTAGGATTCGCCGATGCTCTCCGCGATGGCCGCCGGGATGGTGACTTTCGACCCCAGGGTGGTCGAATAGGAGAACAGGCCGTAATAGGAGGCGCTCACGATGACAATGTCATCCTCCAGAATGCGCGATGCCCCCTGGGGCAGGGTGTATTCGATATAGACGACGCAGCTGTAATCCGAATCGACAGCGACCCGGTAGACATTCGGCTGATTCTTCCGCTCGACGACCTGGATCACCTCGCCGCTGAAGCGGATCTTCTCCAGCCGATGGGCATCGGCATTGCGCGCGTACTCCTCGTAATTCTTGGCGGTGATCCAATAGTAGCCTTCCGCGTCCTTCGCTGCCGCCGCCGGGGCAACATAGCTGTCCACGGTGTATTCGGAGACCAGGCAGGAGGGGATGGTGATCTTCCCGCCCAGGGTGCTGTTGTAGGAATACAGGCCGCAGTAGATGCCTGTCACCGTGACCTCGTCATCCTCCAGAATGCGGAGCGCCATGTCCTCCGCGTTGATCTGCACGAGGAACATGCAGTCGCTGTCCCCATCGATCGCCATGCGATACTGGGTATAGCTGTCCCCCTCGATGACCTGCACGACCGTCGCCTCAAAGGTGATGGTCTCATACAGGTAGGCATCCTCGTTGCGTGCAAAGGCATCGTAGTTCGCATTGGTGACGCTGTAGCGCCCCTGGGCATCCTTCTGCGCGTCGCCGGTGGCACCTTCGACCTCCAGCCTGTCCGCCGTGCAGGACGGAATGGTGATCGCCACGCCCATGGTGCTCTCATAGGTCAGCAGATCGGTGAAGGTCGCGTACACCGTGACCTGATCGTTCTCCAGTGCGCGGACGGTCTTCTTTGCCGCGGGCAGGGTGACATAGATCACCTGGTCGCCATTCCCATCCACGGCGACGCGATACTGCGAATTGCTGCTGCCCTCGATGCCCTGGAGCACCTTGCCGGTGAAGCAGATCTTCTCGCGGCTGTGGATGCCGGGTCGGCGGGAATAATCCGCGAAGGTGGCGGAATCCACGGTATAATAGCCTTCGCTGTCCTTTGTGAAGGACGCGGGCGGCGTATAGCCCTTCACCGTGACGGCTGCGGCCGTGCAGGACGGTATGGTGATCTGTCCGCCCAGGGTGCTCTCATAGGAATACAGCCCCGAATAGGTCGCCCGGACAGTCACCTGATCGCCCTCCAGCGTGCGGATGTCCGTTTCCTCGGGCGCATGCGTCGTGTAGATGATGCGGTCCTCGTCGCCGTCCACGGCGATGCGCAGCACCGTGCGGGCACTGCCCTCCACCACCTGCACCACCTTGCCGCTGAAGGTCAGCCGTTCGCCCTGATGCCTCGCCTCCCGGCGCGCATAATCCGTATAGTTGGATGCTGTCAGCCGGACATAGCCCTCTGCGTCCGGTGCATTGAGCGCTGTCAGGCGGGCATCGATGTCCGCCATGGCGCTTGCCAGCTCGTCGGCGGTGGCCGTCCGCAGCGCCGCCTTCTGCACCGGGCGGATCATCAGTTCCGCCTTGCAGGAGGGCACGGTGATGGACTGATTGGTGGTGCTGGTGTAGGTCATCAGCTCGGTGAAGGTCGCATACACCGTCACCTCGTCATCCTCCAGGAGGCGGGATGCCCCCTCGGGACGTGTATACTGGATGTAGAACACCTGACTGTTCTTGCCGTCCATCGCCACGCGATAGACCACACGGCCATTGTTCCCCTCGCTGACCTGGATCACCGTCCCTGTGAACATGATCCTTTCGTCCTTGTGGGATGCCGGGTTGCGCTCAAAGTCCCCATAGTCCGTCACAGCGCGATAGGCGGACGGGTCTGCCAGGGCATTGAGCTGACTCTGCGCCTCGACCTGCGCCGCCAGATCATACAGGGTGGCTGCGGGCAGGGCGGAGATGTTCAGCTCCAGTGCATTGGCGGTGCAGCAGATGCAAAGCAGCATCAGCAGCAGGATGGAAGAGATCGCCTTCTTCATGGTGGATGCCTCCTTTTGTGACGCTTGTTCCAATGTGAACAAGGGGTGATCCGGAAACAGTATACACCAACGAACGCACGTTTGCAAGCCTTCTTTTGTTACATCCTGAATTGACATCCCGCGCCGCATGATGTATCATAATGTCAGACAGGAGGTCTGATGAATATGAAGAAGCTTGTCTGCATCCTGCTGATGCTGCTTTTGCCGTTTTCCGCGCTGTCGGAGACGGCCGTGCCCCTCGCGCCCTATGCGCTGACCGCCCCGGAGGACACCGAATGCGTCCCCAACGAGGAGGTCGTCACCTACGTGCGCGGCACCAGCCGCGTCGTGGTGCAGTCCATCAGCCGCATCCCGGATGAAAGCCCTGCAGAGGCGCTCATCCGCCTGATGGGGCAGTTCGACGCGGAAGCCGTCATCGGCGATGCTCTGACGTTGGCGGCGGACTGCGTCGGGCTGACGGCCACCCATGCCGACCAATTCGGCGAAGGGGTCGACGTGCGGGTCGTCATGGTGCTCAGCGCCCAGGGGGATCTGCTGATCCTCTCCGCCTATGACATGGCGGGGGACGAGGACAGCGCCGCGCTCCTGCTGGACGCGCTGCTGGACGCGCTGACGCTGAACGGCGTGTCCGTCCGCCCCGCGGCGGATGTGTCCGCCGGGTGAAGCGTCCATCTGCCCATCTGCAAAGGAGGAAAAGCCATGGCACTCATCCACCTGAACTACTACTCCCCCGCCCTGAACGTACACACCCCCGTGGAGGTCATCCTGCCGGAGGTCGCCCAGGGCATCGGTGTGTCAGCCTCTGCGGAGGAAAGCCTGCCCGCGGTGCTCTACCTGCTTCACGGCTATTCGGACGATGCCACCATCTGGCAGCGCCGCACCAGCGTCGAGCGCTATGCCGCACAGCATAACCTCGCCATCGTCATGCCCGGGGTGAACCATTCCTTCTACTGCAATGAGGCCTATGGCGAACGCTATTGGGACTTTGTCTCCGAGGAGCTGCCCCGGATGCTGCAGCGGTTCTTCCGCCTGTCCGACAAGCCGGAGGACACCTTCGTCGCGGGGCTGTCCATGGGCGGCTACGGCGCGATGAAGCTGGCGCTGAATCACCCGGAACGCTTCGGGGCGGCGGCATCCTTTTCCGGCGCGTCGGACATCGTCGGCGTGGCAAAGCGCAATCCCGCTGCGGCCAAGCGCATCACCGGCGGGAAGTCCCTGCGCGGCACGGACTGCGACCTCTTCCACCTGATGAAGGCGAACGCTTCCGCGCCCCATAAGCCCCGGCTGTATGTCTCCTGCGGCACGGCGGACTTCCTCTACGGCGACCATCAGCGGTTCGTCCCCGCGCTGGAGAGGGCCGGCTGGGACGTCATCCGCCATGACGAGCCGGATGCCAGTCACACCTGGTCCTTCTGGGATCAGGAGATCGCGAAGTTCATCGATATGATCTGCCGGAAATAACAGAAAAGAGGCCTGCCGCATGTGGTTCATCCTCGCGCTTCTGTCGGCCGTGTTCGCGGCGCTGACATCCATTCTGGCCAAGGTCGGCATTTCGGGCGTGAATTCCAACCTGGGCACGGCCATCCGCACCATGGTGGTGCTGGTCATGGCCTGGGGCATGGTCTTCCTGACCAACGCCCAGCACGGCCTGAGTGAGATCAGCCGCCGCAGCTGGCTTTTCCTCATCCTCTCCGGACTCGCCACCGGTGCATCCTGGCTGTGCTATTATCGTGCCCTCCAGCTCGGCGATGCATCGAAGGTCGTCCCCATCGACAAGCTCAGCGTGGTCATCACGCTGGTGCTGGCCTTCGTTTTCCTCAAAGAGCCCTTCACCGCCAAGTCCCTCATCGGCGCGGCGCTCATCACCGCCGGAACGCTCATCATGGTGCTGTAAGCATGGCGCACCTGGCAGGAGCTCCGGCACTGGATGCCGCTCACGGCAGACAGCACCATCCGGGCACGGGCGAACATCCGCCGCCTGAACAGTGACGCAGCCGCCCTTCCCGCAGACAGCGGAGGACACGGTTCGGGGACTGCCGATGTGCATCCTGGGATGAAAACTAAACCGTTTTCTGAAATATTCGTCACAGTTTTGCAAGAATTCTCCAGTCAAACGCTTGACAATCGCGCGGAAATGATGTATTCTTGTCCTTGCAACCCTTATATTTTTGAAAGGAAGGTTATTGCTATGAAGAAGTTTGCTGCTCTTTTCCTGGCGCTGATGATGGCTTTCTCCATGGTCGCCATGGCTGAGACCATTCCGTCCCCCGAGGCGCCCATCATCCCGTCCCCCGATGCGCCCATCGTGCCCTCCCCCGACGCACCCATCGTGCCGTCCCCCGATGCGCCCATCATCCCCTCCCCCATCGCTTCCCCCGACGCTGATGCCTTCACCTCTGCGTCCGTGGCGAACTACTACGCCGCCAACGCCCTGACCGGCGATGACCTGATGAACGCGGTCAACAGCCAGTCCGGCTTCTACATCATTGCCACCACCAATCCCGATGGCTCTGCCAATGCCGCCTTCTTCATCTTCGCCATCCAGAAGCTGAACGATAAGTACTATCTGCAGCTGGGTCTGGCCGAGAATCAGACCAAGGCGAACCTGGAAGCCAATGGCACTGGCGTGGCCGTGTACGCCGCCAACCCCACCGCCGAGCAGACCTACGCCGTGGCCGGTGCTCGCATGACCTTCGTGACCATCGAGGATGAAGCCGTGCTGGCCGAGCTGACCAAGGATGCTCGTCAGGGCGCGATGTTCTTCGAGATCACCGAGATCCTGCCCCTGGGCTGATCGCGGAAGCAGCACGAAAATGAGCGGATCTGTCACCCGAAAGGGCAGCAGATCCGCTTTTTGCATGGTATCAGCAAAAGGGACAGAGATCAGCCGATCCCTGTCCCTTTTTGTCCGCAGCGTCAGAATGTCATACTAATTTACGTCTAAAACATAGCACCGAGCATAGTGGATTTTTTGTTCTGGCAAAGCTGAGTGCAGCGAGGCGTACTGGATGTACGCGCGAGCGGAACGAAGCAAAGCCAGGGCGGAAAAGACACTGTGCGAATGATATGGTTTAGATGAAAATTAGTATCACATCCGCTCCGGGGCTTCCACGCCGATGAGCCACAGGCCAGTCCTGATGACATCCTTGGTGGCCCGGGTCAGCGCCACACGGGCGGCTGCCACGGCGGGATCATCATCCAGCACGCGATGCTCATAGTAGAACTTGTTGTACGCCTGGGCAATGTCCGTCACCGCGCGGGTGACCATGGACGGCTCATACTTGTCCGCCGCGTCCTTCACCACATCCGGGAAGCGGGACAGCAGCCGCAGCAGATGCTGTGCCTCGTCGTCGGTCAGCGCACCGTAGTCCACCGCCGGGAGGGCGATGTCCGCCGCCTTGCGCAGCACGGAGCAGCACCGCGCATGGGTATACTGGACATACGGGCCGGTCTCGCCGTCGAAATTGAGGGCGCGCTCAAAGGAGAAGTCAATGTCCTTGATGCGGCCATTGCTCAGGTCGGAATAGACCACCGCGCCGATGCCCACCTGACGGGCGACGTCCTCCTTGTTGGGGAGGTTGGGGGACTTCTCGTTGATGATGTCCAGCGCCTTCTGCACGGCCTGGTTCAGCACGTCCTCCAGGTAGACCACGCGCCCCTTGCGGGTGGAGAAGGCCTGCCCCTCGAAGGAGATCATGCCGAAGGACACATGCACGCAGTCCTTCGCCCAGGGCTTCTCCATCTTCTCCAGCACACGGAAGAGCTGACGGAAATGCAGATCCTGCTGATACGCCACGACATACAGGCACTTGTCGAAATGATAGGTGTTCTGACGATACACCGCCGCGGCCAGGTCACGGGTGGCATAGAGGGTCGCGCCGTCGGAGCGCAGGATGATGCACGGGGGCATGTTATCCTCGCTCAGGTCGACCACGGATGCGCCCTCGGAGAGGGTCAGCAGACCCTTCTGACGCAGCTCGTCAATGACCACGTCCATCTTGTCGTTATAGAAGGCCTCGCCGGCATAGGAATCGAATTCCACACCCAGCATGTCATACACGCGGGAGGCATCCTTGAGGGTGATGTCCTTGAACCAGCTCCAGATGGCGATGGCTTCCTCGTCCTTGTCCTCGATCTTCTTGAACCACGCGCGCCCCTGATCGTCCAGCGACGGGTCTTTCTCCGCCTCCTCATGGAACTTGACATACAGGCGCATCAGCTCCTTCACGCCATCGCGTTCCACGTCCTCCTTCGTGCCCCAGGTCTTGTAGGCATAGATCATCTTGCCGAACTGCGTCCCCCAGTCACCCAGATGGTTGATGCCCACGGTCCTGTAGCCCAGAAAATCGTAAATGCGCTTGAGCGAATGGCCGATCATGGTGGTGGACAGGTGTCCCACGCCGAAGCGCTTGGCGATGTTGATGGAGGAATAGTCCAGGCAGACGGTCTTGCCGCTGCCCATGTCGGACGCACCGAAGCGTTCGCCCTTTTCCAGCACGGCGGAGAGCGTTTCCTCGGCGAAATTGACCCGGTTGAGGAAGAAGTTCATGTAGCCGTTGACGGGCTCAACGCGGGCGACCTCGGGATGCGTCCAGCCGCCGCACAGGGTCGCGGCGATCTTGGGGGGTGCCATGCGCAGCGCCTTGGCCAGGCGGAACACGGGGAAGGCGTAGTCACCCATCGCCCGATCCGGCGGAACAGCCAGCAGGCCGCGAATCTCCTCCGCCCCCGGGAGTCCCTCTGCCTCCGGCCAGGTGGATGCCAGGCACTCGGCAGTCAGCGTTGCAATGCGAGTCATCATATCCATGTCAAAAACCGCTCCTTTGCGATCGTTCTGCATAAGCTCAGGAATATACCTACCTATCATACCACAGTTCGCCGGCAGTTGCAACGGGGGGAGTCGACCCTTTTTCTCGCGATT
>CAZJOA010000047.1:0-17572 GCA_964547515.1 uncultured Faecalibacterium sp. | reverse complement strand
AATGGCGGACATTCCCCTCACCTCTGCCATAGCACGGCATCTGCAGCGCCGTAGGCCTGGACGTTCTGCGTCAGCTGTCCGCCCAGGAGGCTGTTGAGGTAGGTGATGCGCTCCCTGACCCCCGATACGGCCTCGTTCAGGGTGATCGCGCCGTCCCCGTTGGCATCGGCGGGGAGGTGTCCCAGGTCGACGCGGTTCCACTCGTCATAGCCGCTGCCGTAGCACAGGCCGTAGGTGAACGCCCCGAAGGCCGCACCGACGCCATCCGTGACCGACTTGGACTCCTGATCCTTCTGGCATGCGGTCAGGACGATGTATCCGTCGCGGGCGAGAGCGCCGCCGTCGCGGGACTTCGCCGCGAAAGCGCCAATGACTGCGCTGTTGAAGGCCGCAGGGCTGTCCGACCCGGCGGAGCGCCCGATGACCTGCCCGCTGTAGCAGCAGTCCAGGATGACGATCTTCGTGCCGGGGACGGTGTCCAGCACCTCACGCAGGGCATACACCGTCAGCAGGGTCTCATGGACACCCACCAGTGCGCCCTCCTGCGTGCCGTGTCCGCCGAAATAGAAGAGGGATATGTCTCCCGGCTGCGCACCGGCAAAGGCGGACGCAATGCCGGAGCGGATCTCCCCGGCGCTGAGATTGGTCGCCGCGCTGATGCGGTAGCCGGAATGGGTCATGGTGCTCAGCATGTGCTGCATGCCCAGCATGTCCGTATCGCAGCCCCGCAGCGCACAGGTCTCGCCCGGATAGGTGTTGCCCACCAGCATCGCGCGGCAGGTGCGTTCCAGCGCGGTCACGGTCAGCGGGTCGCTCGCGGCGGACACAGCCCCGTCCCCCAGATCGTCCTCCGCTCGGACGGTCACGGTGCATGTGCCCTCCGCCATGGGGGCAAACCGGACGCTGGGTTCGCCGGTGATGGTCGTGTACGTTTCGTCCCCCATGGTGAAGGTCCACAGGTAGCTCACCGCGCCGTATGCCCCCTGCACCGATGTCGTCCAGGTGACATAATGTCCGGCGGGGGACTGGCTGACCTCCGCTTGGGGGGCGGTGACGTGCATGGTGGCGTAGAGGGTGGCGGTCATCCCCTCGGGCAGGGTCAGATACGCCGGGACACGCAGCTCCGTCACGCCGGTACGGGTCAGATCCAGCGCGTCCAGCGACACGACCGGCACACCCGCCACCAGCTTGGGGATGGTGACGCTCCCGGTCAGGGTCAGGGGGGACACGGCACACAGGGGCAGCGCCTCATCCGTCACGGCGTAGTACAGCCCATCCTGCTGCATGAGGGTATCCGATGCATAAAAGCCGGGCAGGGCAGATGCCGGACTTCCCGCCGGTGCGAACACGAAGGGCACATCCGCCGACGCATCCTCTGCCACGGCGGTATCCGCCCCCTGGATATACAAATAGGAAGCCGAACCGCCCGCCAGCACACGCGAACCCACACGCTCCACGCCCGCCGGGACGATGAGCGCATCGATGCCCGTCGCGGCGAAGGCCTCATCCGCCACCTCGACGATACCGGGTGACATTTCCGTCACGGCCCGGGCGCACAGGGGCAGCATCAGCAGCGTCAGCAGCATCAGCAGCAGTCGTACTTTCTTCATGGGCAAGCACCTCTTTGCGATGGGTCATTCCGCCGCGGGCAGATAGGGCAGCGTCAGCGAGGACATGCCGGCAGAGCTCTCCATGGCCGCCAGCTCATTCTCCTTGTCGATGACCAGGTTCTTCAGCGCCAGGTTCTGCTCGTTCTTCAGCACATAGTTCATGTCGATCTGCATCAGGTGGAGCACATGCGCCCCCAGCGGCCCGGTGATAAACTTGGGCTGATAGTCATTGGGCTGATTCTCCGTGCTGTCCGCCGGACGGTCGACCGAGGTGACCTGCACGGGATAGAGGGTCATCTGCTGACCCTTGTACCGCCCCTCGTCGTCGAAGGAAAGCACCGCGCGGACGATGAGCGCCGGTGCAGCGTCCTGCACCTTCGAGCCGTACTTCTGATAGGCATTGCGGTTGCCACCGAAGCAGAAATTGCCCAGGCTGTAGAAGGCGCTGCGGTTGTCGATCACGTCCATGCCCATCACCACATGGGCGTGGTGGCAGATGACCAGATCCGCCCCTGCGGCGAAGGCCATTTTGGTGAAGACCTTCTGCGGATTGGTGCGATGCCGGCCGTATTCCTGTCCACCGTGGAGAATGGCGATCACCGCTGATGCCTCGCCGGATGCCTTGATGCGCTTGATCTCCCCGGACAGGAACGCCCCGCAGCCCTCCGGATTCCCCTGGAGATAGTCATCCCAGTACAGGCTCATCAGGCAGATGGTCACGCCGTCCTTCTCATAAAAGAGGAAGCGCTCGGTGTCGGTGGTGTGGCGGGCGCGCGTGCCGAACCATGCGATGCCCGCGTTTTCGAGGGTGGCGATGGTGTCGCGCAGACCCTGTTCGCCGTAATCGTAGGTGTGATTGTTGGCAACGGAGGCTGCCTCCACGCTGGCGGACGTGAGCACCTTGACGTATTCCGTCCTGCCCTTGAAGAAGTAGTTGCCGTTCTTCCCGGCCTTCAGGGGCTGGAGGTTCTCATTGTCCGTCAGCACGCCCTCCAGGTTGACCACGGTCAGATCGTCCTCGGCGAAAAAGTCAGCGAAATTCGCCAGGAAGTATTCCGGGCCGTTCTTCTCATACACGCTGGCGAAGGAGTACTCCTCGCCCGCCAATGCCGCCTCACCGCCCAGGGTGATGTCCCCGGTGAAGGTCAGGGTGATGGTGGTGTCCGCCCATGCCGCACAGGGCAGCAGCGCCGCCAGCAGCAGGGGCAGCAGCCTTTTCACAAATCGCATTTCAGTCCTCCTGAGGGGGTGCGTCGGTGGGGGTGATGTCCGTCAGCAGGACGAAGGGATCCTCCTTCGTGCCCGTGCCGCCTTCGATCCCCGCCTGTGCCGCATCCAGCCAGCACGCCGGACGCATGCCCTCGTCCTCCGTGATGACGTTGATGTATCCCAATTCGCCCTTGGACTTGATGCACCGTGCCCCCTGGGTATTGCTGGTGGACTGGGTGCGCGTCCAGTAGGGGCTGTGACTGCCGCGATTAGCCATATACCTGAACAGGCCGTTCGCCAGGGCGTAATCCGTGCCCCAGGCCTTGCGGCTCTCGTTGGAGGTGAAGCCATAGGCCGCGTTTTTGAGGTCGTCGGAGGACAGGAGGAAGAACGCGCCGTAGCTTTCATCGGGGCGGATGAGCGCAAGCTCGGCTTCGGTGAAGTTCGCGGTGAAATCCCCGTTGAGGTACAGGCTCATCTCCGTCCGGGCGAAATCACCGTTGAAGCCGGGCTTGGTCTTGTGGGTGGGCTTGTTGGCGTACTCCTTGTAGTCGCCGTGGATGCGCCGCGCCTCCAGCACATATTCGGACAGGAGCAGCGCACGCCCGTCCTCCACGCTCAGCACCCGCCACAGGATCGGCAGCCTTTCACCCTCCGCCGTCTGCGGGAAGTCCCCCAGGGTCAGGTACACATAGCCGTCCGTCTTGTCGTAGCCGCGCAGAGCCGTCCCCTCCGCCAGGGCGCAGGTGGACAAAATCAGCACGGTCAGCATCAGCCAGCAGATCAATTTCCGCATATGCTCACAGCCTTTCAGCGAAATTCGATATTCATACACCTTATCATACCATAAACATGGCGGACTTGTCCACCGATGGGGCGAAAGTGTTAGAATTGTAAACCGCATGAAGCAAATCGAACAAATCGAACAAAAGGCGCGGCGGATGCGTCTAATGAGGGGGCGGCGGTTGACAAACCCCGTTCCTTTCACTACAATGACATCAGCACAGGAGGCGAAACACATGAAACGACTGGCGGCATGGCTGATGCTGTGCGTGCTGCTGGGCAGGTCCGCATGGGCGGAGGAGTCCGCCCCCGTCCTCATCGACCGGACGGGCGAGCTGACCGAGGAGTACCGCTTCCCCGACGGGACGCAGGTGCTGGAGATCGTCTTCCCCCGGGTGTATTCGTCCGACTGCGCCATCGTCCGCTTCGGCTATGATGTCATGCTCATCGATGCATCCGACGACACGCCCCTCATGCAGCGCCGCGTCCGATCCGCGCTGAACGCCATGGGCGTGGATTACATCGACATCGCATTCAACTCCCACCCTCATCACGACCACCTCAACGGCTTTGGCGAGGTGGTGAAGAGCTATCCCATCGGCCGGCTTGTGCTGACCTTCCCGGAGGACTACAACAGGAAGAGCGTCCGCGCGTCGCAGGACTTCGCCGCCCGGGGCATCCCCATCGAGCATGCGGCTGACGGCGATGTGCTCTGCCTCGGCGCGGGGGAGGAGGTCGTCATCCGCGTCCTCCAGCGCAACGACACGGGCACATGGACGACCAACGACCGATCCGCCCTGCTGCACATCCAATACGGCGAACGCTCCATCCTCTTCGCGGCGGACATCGAGCTGCCCGCCCAGCGTTCCTACGCCGCCGATCCGCCCGACGGCGGCATTCAGGCGGACATCCTCAAATACCCCCATCACGGCAAGGATGCCCTCAGCGACCTCTTCCTCCGGGCGGTGTCACCCTCGCTGTGCATCCTCACCAGCGCGGACAAGTCCCTCACCGGCGGCAAGCAGTATCTGCACACCAGGGGCATTCCCTACCTGCTGACTTATGCAGGGCTGACCCGCCTGCGCACGGATGGTCAGGTGTGGGTGGCGGACTACCTGCACGAGGATGCGCCCGACCGATCGACCATCAACCCGGATTACCGCTGACAGGAGGCCGACCATGCGCTATCAGTACCTGCTCATCGACAACGACAACACCCTCATGGACTTCAACGCCGCCGAACGCAAGGCTTTGCTGGATGTGCTGACGGCCTTTGCGCTGCCGGCGGACGAAACGGTCTGCCGGACATACCACGCCATCAACGACGCACAGTGGAAGGCGCTGGAGCGCGGCGAGACCACCCAAGCGCGCCTGCGGGTGGAGCGTTTCCGGCTGCTGCTGGATGCGCTTTCCCGGGCGGACATCGACCCCGTGGCCATGAGTGACCGCTACAACCTGGCGCTGGGCAGTCATGCCGATCTGCTGCCCGGTGCGGAGGACTTCATCCGTGCCCTGCATGGCCGGATGAAGATCGCCCTGGTGTCCAACGGGGTCAGCGCCATCCAGCGCAGCCGTCTGGCGAAATGTCCGCTGATGCCGCTGTTCGACGCGGTGGTCATCTCCGAAGAGGTCGGCGTGGCCAAGCCCGATCCGCGTCTGCTCTTCGTCGCCCTGGAAAGGCTGGGCTGCACGGACAAGGCGCAGGCCGTCATGATGGGTGACAGCGCCACGGCTGACATCCCCGCCGCCGTCCGCGCGGGCATCGACAGCATCTTCTTCTCCCCGCAGGGAAAGCGCTGCGACGCGGCCACCTACTGCGTCGTCAGCCACCAGGAAGCGCTGAAGCGCTTATGCGCTGAAGCGCAAGCGTTTGTGTCCAAAAGTGCATGGGTTTGTGCTGGATATTCCATGGACAGTGAAGATCGTGTGAAGTACAATAGGGGCGGGATGGGCGGAATGGAACGAATTCGCCCAAATTGAATAAGGAGGGAACCCCATGAAGAAACTGTCTCTGTTGCTGGCTCTGATGATGCTCCTGTCCTGCATCGGCGGAGCGTTCGCCGAGACGGCGGAAGAACCCGCTGGCCCCACCGAGACCGAGCTGCTTGCCCAGCCGCTGACCTACGCGGTCATCCCGGCGGACGAGACCACCGGTCAGGTGAAGCTGTCTTATGTGGAAGGCGTGACGCCCATTCTGGAGGCGGACGGCCTGAAGTTCAAGGACATGAACAAGAATGGCACGCTGGACGTGTATGAGGATTGGCGCAAGACCAACACCGAGCGCATCGCCGATCTGATCGCCCAGATGAATGATGAAGAGCTGGCCGGCGGCCTGCTGTGCATCAATGCCGATCTGGAGAAGGCACGCTACGTCATCGAAGAGTTCGAGATGACCTGCCTGCTGTTCAACCTCAACGGCACGCCCATCACCATCACCAACACGCTGAACAACCTTCAGGCGAAGGCTGAGTCCATGCGTCTTGGCATCCCGATGATCTTCACCTCCGACCGTGAGTACAACTCCTTCGGCGGCTACATCGACAAGTCCCACGAGGGCTTCGGCACGGCGTATGACCCCGAGCTGGCTTACGATCTGGCGTACTTCTACGGCCAGGCCATGAACGCCATCGGCGTGCATGTCACCTTCGAGCCCTATGCCAACGAGATCGGCGCGCAGTACGGCGAGAACCCCGAGCTGATCGCGAAGGTCATCGCGGCGGAGATCCGCGGCCTGGAGGATTCCGGCTTCGCGTCCTGCACCAAGCACTGGATCGGCCGCGGCGGCGACTCCAACTTCGGCAACGCCCGCTCCGTGGCGCAGAACTTCGACAACTGGATGGTCGGCTGGAAGGCCGCGATCGACAATGGCTGCGAGTGGGTCATGACCAACTGCGGCGGCACCGGCATCATGAATGCGGTGGACGTGAAGTTCGAGACCGAGACCATGGGCTATCTGCGTGATACCCTGGGCTTCGACGGCGTTGTCGTCACCGACTGGTGGCCCTTCGGCTTCAGCCATCTGACCGGCATCACCCCCGAAGGCATCGACCTCTCCCAGCAGACCTACGCCTGGATGATGAACCGCGTCCTGGAGCTGGGCACGGACATGTTCGGCACGCCCAACGTTGACCACGGCGGCGAAGATGCCTACAACGAGAACGCCATGTGCCACCGCCCCGACCTGATCGTCGCCGGCATCCAGGATGGCACGATCAAGCGCGTGTTCGTTGAGCGCGCCCTGACCCGTATCTACAACTTCTCCATGAAGAAGGGCCTGTTCGAGGATCCCTATCGTGACGTGGACGCCGCCGTTGCGCTGTGCGCCTCCGCCGAATGGGCCGCGAACCCCACCGAGATCCACTCCAACGAAGACCTGCGCGCTGCCCGCAACCCCTATGAGGTCGAGCTGACCGAGAAGCTCCAGGCCAAGTCCGCCGTGCTGGTCAAGAATGACGGCAACCTCCTGCCCCTCCAGAAGGGCATCAAGGTCTACCTGGATTCCGGCAATGCCGACCGCAAGAGCGGCTACACCAAGTATGTTGCCAACTTCGCCACCATCGTTGAGTCCGTCGAAGAGGCTGATGTCGTCATCGGCGACTATTCCAACATCAACGACGCGGCTGAGCTGCTCATCGACGATGCCGTGTACTTCGGCAAGCCCCTCGTGCTGACCCTGAACAACATCGATCCCACCCAGTACACCCTGGAGAATGCCACCGCTGTCATCTACATGAGCTACAATCAGTCCGCTGACCATGGCTCCACCGAGGCTGGCTTCATCACCGCCACCGAGCCCTGGGTCTATGCTGACCTGCTCTTCGGCGTGAAGGAGCCCGGCGGCGTCATCGTGAAGGAACTGGCGCGTGACTCCATCAACGACGAGCTCCAGTGGAAGGATCTGGCTGGCGATCAGGGCGCTGATCCCTATGTCCGCCTGATGATCCAGGCCACCATGATGGCTGACAAGCAGTACCATGCCTCCCCCAACAACTGGGGCGATCCGCTGGTGCAGGCCCTCTACGGCATGAAGTACGGTCAGCAGCCTGACTTCGCGTACTCCTGCCTGATCCTGCCCCAGACCGTCACCCAGGAAGAGGTCGAGAACAGCCGTGGTTCCAAGACCATCCAGTCCACCGTGCGCAACGAGGCCAAGGCCGGTGAGCCCTTCACCGTGTACTGCCTGCTGAACAACAATGGCGCTGACGGCATCACCACCGTGCAGGCCAAGGCGAACGGCGAGGTCGTCGCGGAGAAGCTCTTCACCGTGTGCGGCGGCAGCTGGCGCGTTGTGACCATGGATCTGACCCTGGCCGCCGGCGAATACACCATCGAGATCGGTGGTCTGACCGGCACCATGACCGTGGCCGAATAAACCCACACCTATCAGGGCGGACTGCAATGCAGTCCGCCCTTTTTAAATGAGGAATTATGAATTAGGAATTAGGAATTGAGAGTGTGGTGCGCCGCGCTGACCCCTTTCGACAGGGAGTCCAGTGCCAGACTGCCCCCAGCACAGGCAAAACACTCTAAATTCATAATTCATAATTCCCGATTTCCCAACGCCGCAATGCCGCTGATTTTTCATCATCGTGCGGGTTCGCTTTTGTTAATTAGGAATTATGAATTAGGAATTAGGAATTGAGAGTGTGGTGCGCCGCGCTGACCCCTTTCGACAGGGAGTCCAGTGCCAGACTGCCCCCGCAGCACAGGCAAAACACGCTGAATTCATCATTCCTAATTCATAATTCATCATTTTATACTAATTTACGTCTAAAACATAGCACCGAGCATAGTGGATTTTTTGTTCTGGCAAAGCTGAGTGCAGCGAGGCGTACTGGATGTACGCGCGAGCGGAACGAAGCAAAGCCAGGGCGGAAAAGACACTGTGCGAATGATATGGTTTAGATGAAAATTAGTATTAGCAAAGCAAATCAGCCCGTCCTCCGCATTTGCACGGGGGGCGGGCTGAACATGCTGTTGGGATCATTCGCCCAGGACGCGCACCGACCAGGTCTTCTCCACCTGATTGGCACGCCGGATGGTGACACGCTCGCCGTCGGCTGTCGTGTAGCCGGTGATGCGCATGGTCACCTTGCCGATGGCCGCAGGGCGGTTGAATTCGCCGCCGAAGGAGAAGCGTCCGTGCCGGGTCGCGCCGCCGGGATCAAGGGTGTAGGAGTACGATCCGCCGAAGTCGTTGGAGCGTCCGTCGTCGTTGCAGACGACCGGATTGCCCCATGCGTCATAGGTCTCGATCTCGAAATAGAACTTGTCGATGGTCAGGTTGGAGGCGTTGTACACCTGGATGCGGATGACATTGCCGTCCTCCACATAGAGGTTGGTGATGGTCAGCGGCTTGTTCACATCGCCGACCTTGACCTTGAAGGTCGTGACGTACGAGCCGTCCTCCGTCACACCGATGACGGTGGTCTCGCCCCAGCCGCGTCCGGTGACGGTGGCCTTCTTGCCCGTGCCGGACACCGTCGCGATGGTCTCGTCCTGCACCGTCCAGGTCATGTTGGTGATGGATGCGTCCTCCGGATAGAAGACGGCGGTGTTCGTGACCTTCGCGCCCACGCCCACGGTGCATTCCGCGTTCGTGATGCCCACGCCCTCCACCGGCTGGGTCACCTGCACCTTGATGCTGCCCTTCTTGCCCGAGCCGTCGTTCGCCGTGGCGTATACATAGCATTCGCCGCGCTTCAGGCCGGTGACGGTGCCATCCTGGCTGACGCTGACGATCTCGGGCTTGTTGGTGGAGAAGGTGACGGACGTGTCCGTGGCGGTGGACGGCGTGACCGTCCAGGACAGGCGGATGCTCTCACCCACGGCGACGTAGGGGTTCTTGTCGTTGAAGGCGACCTTCTGCACGGGCTGATAGACGCGGAAGATGGCCTGCGCGTACACCTGGGGATGAGTCTTGCTCCGGCAGGTGATGATGGCCGTGCCCGCATTGACCGCCGTGACGCGCCCCTCGTAGTTGACCTTGACCACCGACGTGTCGGAGGAGAGCCATTCCACGCTCTTGTCATTGGTCGTGTCGGGGGACACTGTCGGCCACAGGGTGACGTAATTGCCCGCCTTGAGGGAGTATTCGGTCTGTTTGAGGGTGATCTGCTCCGGCTGCTGGCGGACGGTCACAGTGAACGCGTCGGACTTGCCCGAGCCATCGGTGGCCTTGGCGGTGATGACCGCGCTGCCCTTGCTGACACCGGTGACGATGCCGTATTCGTCCACCGTAGCGTTATCCGGCCGGCTGGACGACCAGGTGACCTCGCGGATGGTGGCATCCGCCGGGGTGATGCCCGCCGACAGGGCGATGCTGTCGCCGATGTACAGGGTCTTGATGTCGCTGGAGATCTTCACGCGGGTGACGGGCTGAACGACCAGAGCGCGGTACTGCCGGCAGACCTCGGGGTTCTGGACGCTGCGGACGGTGACGAGGGCTTCGCCGGCCTTTTTCGGCGTGAGGGTGGAAGCGCCCGGCTTGACGACGTTCTCATCGGAGGAGGTCAGCTCCCACTTGCGGTTCGTCGCGGAGGACGGCTCACAGGTGGCGGAGATGGTCTGGGTCTTGCCCATTTGCAGCAGGAGCACGGGCAGGTGTCCGTAGGGGGAGGTGGGGTCGAGGATGTCCGCCACCACGGGATCCCACGGGTCATACACGGTCAGCTTGCTCCCCGTGACCTCGATGCTCTCCACGCGGCGCGCCACCGTGACGGACAGCGTCGTCGTCCAGGAGCGCTTTGCACCCTTGAGCGTCGCGGTGATCGTCACCTGACCCTTGGTCAGACCCGTCACCACGCCGTTCTGGTCGATGGTGGCGATCTTCTTTGACGAGGTGGTGTAGGTCAGCTCACCCGGTTCGGCGCAGTCGCCCGCGCGCACCAGGATCAGCTGGAGCGTCTCGCCCTCAAAGACGGTACGCACGGTCTTGTCAAAATGGAATTGGTTTTCCACCGCCAGCGCCGTACCACTCAGGGCACAGATCAGCAGCATTGCGGTCAAAATCAAGGGGATGATGCGCTTCATGGCCATTCCTCCGTTCCGCACAGGGGCTTCTTTTCTCAACCATATAACGGATGAAGACTGGATTATCTTCCCGGTTCTTCAAAGAAAGTATACCGTGTTTTCACCGCAAATGCAACTCCTCCGCGCAAAATGCCCCGGGGATTTTTACAACGCCTCTTGTAATCCCGGGGCAGAAGGCCTATAATTAGTATGAATAAGTATGCGGAGGTCAGGGAAGCATGGCGCGTCGGCAGCAGTACATCTTTGTGGAGGAGAAGCATCACGGTCGGGGCATCCTCCTGGGTCTGGCAGTGGTGGTGGTGCTGGGTCTGGCGGGGTTATTCACGGCGAACCTGGCCATGACGCATACCGTCGCCTACACGCGGGAATACGTCACGATCTCCAATCTGCCCACCGATCTGGATAATTTCACCATCCTCCACCTCTCCGACCTCAACGGCGCGGAGCTGGGTGATCGTCAGTCCGCCGTGAAAAAGGCCATCGGCGACCGCACCGGCTACGGCGCGGTGGTGCTCTCGGGCAATATGGTCGGCAGCGGCGGCGATGTCCAGCCCGTCCTTGATCTCATCGCTCAGCTGCCCCATGGCACGCCGGTGCTCCTCCTGCCCGGCGACGGCGACCCCGCGCTCTACGATGCCTCCGCCCATGGCAGCCTTTCGGTCTATGCGGACTGGGCGCTGCGCCTGCAGGAGGCCGGCGTCATCATCCTGGATGAGCCCTACGCCATCACATCGGGCAAGGCGACCATCTGGTTCGTGCCGGAAAGCCTCTACACCATGGACATCGACAGCACCCAGAAGGCCTGGCAGAACCAGATCGACGTGCTGGACGCACAGGTCGAGCCGCTGACCCTGGAGCAGAGTGCACTGCGGCGGACGGCCGAATTCCACGTTGCCCGCATGGAACGCATCCGCCAGACCATCGCCACGGTCAAGGAGAACCACATCCAGGTGGCCGTCAGCCATATGCCCCTGACGAAGGAGGCCGTGGCGGACTCCCGCGCCTGGGCATCCAGCAAGGTCTTCTCCATGGAGCATGTGTCCCTCATCCTCTCCGGGGGCTATTGCGGCGGACAGTGGCGCATCCCCGGCATCGGCGCGGTCTATGTGCCCGAATTGGGCTTCTTCCCCCCGGATGAGCAGCTCTCCGGCATGGGCTTCCTCTCCGGTGTGTGGCAGCACATCAGCCCCGGCCTGAGCGCCGGTACGGATTACCCCTGGTTCATGTCCTTCCGCCTGTTCAATCCCCCCGGCGCGACCATGCTCATCCTCACCGCAACCATACACTGACAGAAAAAGGAGCATGCACCATGTTTCTGACGAAAGACGGCCTGTCCCTCCCCTTTGTGGTGGAAGCGTCCGCCCATGCAGGTGTCCTCCGCGTGGCAAAGAAGGTCCTCGCGGATGTGGAGAAGGTCTCCGGGACGCTTCCCGTCCTCCTGCGCGATGTCCCCGACACGCCCCATGTCCTCTGCGCGACGCTGGGTCGTTCCGCACGGGCGGATGCCCTCATCGCCGCCGGTCTGCTCCCGCAGGCGGACTTGATCCGCGGCAAGTGGGAGTGCTTCACCCTCACCGTGGCGGACGGCAGTCTCATCATCCTGGGCAGCGACAAGCGCGGCACGGAATTCGGCATGTTCGAATTGTCCCGGCGGATCGGCGTATCCCCCCTGTGCTATTGGGGCGATGCCGAGCCGGAGCACCGCGCGGATCTCTCCTGGCCGGAGGACGATCCCTTCGTGTCCACCGAACCCAGCGTGCGCTATCGCGGACTCTTCATCAACGACGAATGGCCCTGCTTCGGCTCATGGTGCATGTCCCATTTCGGCGGCGTGAACGCGGAGATGTACGACCATGTGTTTGAATTGCTCCTGCGCCTGAAGGCCAACTACCTCTGGCCGGCGATGTGGGCGAGCGTCTTCGCCGAGGACGGCCCGGGGGCGCTCAATGAGGAGCTGGCGGACGAATACGGCATCGTGGTGGGCAATTCCCACCATGAACCCTGCCTGCGCGCGGGGGAGGAATTCCAGCGCAGCGTCCGGGCAGGGGGTGCATACGGCACGGAGTGGAATTTCCTGCGCAACCGCGATGGGGTGAAGCGCTTCTGGGCGGACGGGCTGAAGCGTTCCGGTCAATACGAGCACCTCATCACCATCGGCATGCGCGGCGAGGCGGATTCGGCCATGCTGGGGGAGGATTCCGGCCTGCGGGCGAACATCGACTACCTCAAGGATGTCATCACCACCCAGGAGGCGCTCATCCAGGCGTATGCGGGGCCGAAATCGAAGGATCAGCCGCGTCTGTTGGCGCTGTACAAGGAGGTCGAGCCCTTCTTCTACGGCGATGACAGGGTGCAGGGGCTCAAGGACTGGGACGGCCTGCGGAACACCGTCTGCATGCTCTGCGAGGACAACCACGGCTTCATGCGCAGCCTGCCCACCCCCGCCATGACCGCCGCGCTGAAAAAGCGGGACTGCGGCTGGGGCATGTACTACCATGTGGACTACCACGGCGGGCCGGTGAGCTACGAATGGATGCCGTCGACCCCCTTTGCGAAATTGTGGGAGCAGATGTGTCTGGCGTATGACTACGGCGTGCGGGACGTGTGGATACTGAACACGGGCGACCTGAAGGGCAATGAGGTCAGCCTGTGCCAATTCCTTGACCTGGCGTACGATTATGGCCGCTGGGGCAGTCACGATCCGCTGAATTGGCGCAAGTGGGTCGAGGGCTTTCTCCGGGAGACCTTCCCCTGCATGACGGAAAGTCAGCGCCATCAGGCGGAGGACGTGCTCATCGGCCTGTATGACCTCAACGGACAGCGCCGTCCCGAGGCGCTCCACGCCGATGTGTACCACCCCTGCCATGAGCGCGAGGGGATGCGCATGCACGAAAGGGGCGAACACCTCCTGCGGACGGCCCGTGCCCTGCATGAAGCCCTTCCCCAGCCCGCGCGGGATGCCTTTTACAGCATGCTCCTCCTGCCAGTGGAGGCCAGCGTCAACCTGCTGGACATGCACCTGATGTCGGGGCTCAATGCCCATTATGCCGCGCAGGCGCGTCCGGTGGCCAATGCCTTCGCCGATCGGGTGGATGCCTGCATGCGGCGCGATGCCGCCCTGTGCGCGGAGTACGCCGCCTTCCGGGGCGGCAAGTGGTCGGGCATGGAGAAGGAAGCCCATATCGGCTTCACCTCCTGGAACGAGGACGGCTGCAAGCTGCCCCTGCGCACCTATGTGTACCCGTGGAACGCGCCGCGGCTGTCCGTCTCCCGGGCGGACAGCGAAGCGACCTACGGCCGGAAGTATGGCGCACCCTATGTCCTCCCGGCGGATGACTTCTGCGACGCGGGGGTGACGGAAGTCCGCCTGGAGGTCGCCAATGCGGGCACGAGCGAACTGACCTGGCGCATCGACGGCGAGGCGGACTGGCTGACCGTCAGCCCCCGTGAGGGCAAGACCGCCGGGCTCGATCCGGTGGTGCTCACCTGCGACCGCAGCCGCCTGAGCGAGGAGCATCAGCACTGCATGCTGACCCTCACGGCGGACGACGCCCGGGTGAAGATCGCCGTGTCCGCCAGGAGGCACGCCCCCAACCCCGAGCCGGCTTTCATGCCCGTCAAGCAGGTCGTGACCATCGAGGCGGATCACTTCTGCGCGCGCTATGACACGTCGAATGCGGCCTTTCGGGTGCTGCCGGGTGTGGGGCGCAGCGGTCAGGCGGTGAAGGTCTTCCCGACCACGGCGAGCTTCGGCGCATTGACGGATGCCCCCGCGCTGACCTACCGCTTCAAGGCGGAAGCATCGGGCGAATACATCTGCGAATTGTGGCTGACCCCCACCAGCCCCGTCCAGCCCGGCATGCCCATGCGCTGCACCCTGTCAGCCGATGGCGAAAGGCAGATGCTGACCTGCGTCCCGGCGGATTATCGTCCGGGTGAGAACAGTGATCCCCGCTGGTGCGCGGCGATGGTCAGCCACATCCGCAAGGCGAAGGCGTACATTCGCTGCCATGCGGGGCTGAACGAGGTGATGGTGGGTGCGCTGGACGCGAACCTGAGCCTGGAGCGCCTGCTGATCTACCCGGCGGGGCACGAAATGCCGCAGACCTGCCTGGGCCCGGCGGAAAGCCCCTGCATCTGATCCCCCACAGAAGGAGAAACGAAAATGGCAAAGAGCAATCGTTACGAAATGGACATGACCCAGGGCGCATTGCTGCCCAAGGTGCTCATGTTCTCCCTGCCGCTGATCGCCTCGGGCATCCTGCAGCTGCTCTTCAACGCGGCGGACATGGTGGTCGTCGGGCGCTGGGCGGGCAAGGAATACCTGGCGGCAGTGGGCTCCACCGGCAGCCTCATCAACCTGATGGTTAATGTGTTCATCGGCCTGAGCGTGGGCGGCAGCGTGGCCGTGGCGAAGGCCTTCGGTGCGAATGACCCGGCGGCGGTGCACAGATCCGTCCACACCGCCATGACGCTCTCCCTCATCGCGGGTGTCATCGTCGGGCTGATCGGCTTCACCTTCTGCCGCCCCCTCCTGAAGCTGATGGACAACCCCGTGCTGGAGTATGCCACCACCTACATGAAGATCTACTTCCTGGGCATGCCCTTCAACATGGTGTACAACTTCGGCGCGTCCATCCTGCGCGCCGTGGGCGACACAAAACGCCCGCTGATCTACCTGACCATCGCGGGCATCATCAATGTCATCCTGAACCTGGTGACGGTCATCGGCTTCCACATGAACGTGGCGGGTGTGGCCATCGCGACGGTGGCCAGCCAGGCCGTCAGCGCGACGCTGGTGGTCATCTGCCTGATCCGCTCCAACGGCATGATCCACCTGAACGTCAAGGAATTGCGCATCCACAAGCGTCAGCTGCTGGAGATCGCCCGGGTGGGTCTCCCCGCAGGCCTCCAGGGCAGCCTCTTCTCCATCTCCAATGTGCTCATCCAGTCCTCCGTGAACGGCTTCGGTGAGGTCGTCGTCGCGGCGAACTCCGCAGGCAGCAACCTGGAGGGCTTCGTGTACACCTCCATGAACGCCATTCATCAGGCGGCGCTGACCTTCGCCAGCCAGAACCTGGGCGCAGGGCAGTTCAGGCGCGTCCGCCGCAGCGTATGGGTCTGCGTCGCCACGGTGACGGTCATCGGCCTGGTGATGGGCAACCTGATGTACCTGTGCGGACGGCCGCTGCTCTCCCTGTATCTGGATGATCCCCTGGCCATCGATCCGCTCACCGGCATCACCGTGCTGGACTACGGCATGAAGCGCCTGTCCTACATGCTGCCGCTGTACTGTCTCTGCGGCCTGATGGACGTGATGGTGGGCAGCATGCGCGGCATCGGCTATTCCATCATGCCCATGCTGGTCAGCCTGACGGGCGCATGCCTCTTCCGCGTGGTGTGGATCATGACCATCTTCAAGGCCGACCCCACCCTGGATGTGCTCTACATGTCCTACCCCATCTCGTGGGGGCTGACCTTCGGCACGCACATGCTCTGCTACCTCATCGCCGGACGGCGAAGGCTCCGCAGGCTCGAAGCGGCACGGAACTGACAAAAACAGGAGGAAAAAACACCATGCGCAATCCCGGCAAACTTCTCAAACAGACAGGCCTGAGCTACCTGCTTTTCATCGGTGTGACGCTGCTCGTCCTCCTGATGAGCTACGGGCTGTTCCGATTTGTCGTGTATGCGGATGCCCTTGAGACCACTGGCTTTATGCAGTTCCTGTGCGCCCTTCTGGCACTGCTCTTCTATCCGGCTTCCCTTGCGCTGGGCATTGCGCTCATCTGGGTCATCGGGCAGATCAGCGAACAGGATCTGCGGCTCAAATGGCTGCCGCTGCTGCTCTGCGGTGCGGCGCTGGCCTATTATGGCTATCGCATCTTCTCCGAAACGGCAGATGCCATCGCCTTCCCTGCATTCATCCGACCCGTCACTGATGCATTACAGCAGGGCAGGGATCTGATAGGGATGTACCTGATGCTCTTCGGCGGTGCACTTTCGCTGACGCTCCTCTTCACGCTCCAGCGCACGCTCTATTCCCTTGCCATCCCTAAAATCCTGGGCGGATTCGCCTGTATGCTCATTGTCTTCACGCTGCTTATGCAGACGGTGGGATCATCCAACAAGAATACGTTTTTCTCAGCCATCGCTGCGCCCATCCTCCTCTTTTTTACCTATCCGGCCTTTGGGATCATCACCTTTTTTCTTCCCCACATTTTCGCCCAGAATGTCGGCGGACACATGAAGCACTTCCTGTGGCTCATGTGGCTGCTGGGGGGGCTTATCACGCTGACCGGCCTGACCCTTGTGTTCGGGAATCTCTTCTTTAGTGGCGCACTCTGGCATTTTGTCCGCAATACGCTGCACGCCCTGTCGTATGACACACAGAGAATGCTCCTGGATGTAACCGGCTTCTTTACGGGGCTGATGCTGTTCGTGCAGGGGGTTGCCTGGCTGATCGGTGTCATCCGCACAACGGAGCGCTGCCCCCGTTGTGGCCTATACGACTATGACAAACGCACCATTTGGAATAGATTCAGCGATGTGGGCAGTTATTCCGCAAAAACCGAAAGGCTGATGCACACCACGCAGCACCTGCTCTCGCACGATGAGCACTATCACAAATACGAAGACCGCTATGTGACACAGGAAAAAACCACCACCACACACCATGTATGCCGCTACTGCGAGCACAACTTCGGCTACACAACCGACACGAGTACCGTTGACACCCTTGTCGAACGCCGCAAAACCGGTGAACGCGACGAACGGCACTTCCTGTGACCTTCGCATTCGCCGGTGATTCACCCGCCCTCCATGAACATGACGGCGGCTCTGTCGTTCAGGGTGCGGATGAACTGCTCCAGCGGCATGGCGCCATCGGCGAACCGGTCGATGACCGCATCGAAGACCTCCGCGCCTCTCCCGCTGCC